>JAHECW010000011.1 GCA_024641545.1 Acidobacteriota bacterium | reverse complement strand
TGCACACCTCCATCGTGCGGGTGATCCGCGGCAAGGCGGAAATCGTCGATGCGCTCATCGCGGCGCTGCTGGCTCGCGGCCACGTGCTTCTCGAGGACGTGCCCGGGGTCGGCAAGACCACCCTCGCCCAGGCTCTGGCCCGATCGCTGCGACTCGATTTCCACCGGATCCAGTTCACCTCCGACACCCTGCCGTCGGACATCATCGGCATCTCGATCTACCGTCAGGATGCGGGGAACTTCGAGTTCATCCAGGGGCCGTTGTTCGCCAATGTGGTCCTGGCCGACGAGATCAACCGGGCTGCGCCGCGCACCCAGTCGGCGCTGCTCGAGGCGATGAGCGAGCACGCGGTCACGGTGGAGAAGACCCGCTACCGGCTGGCCGAGCCCTTTCTCGTGGTGGCGACCCAGAACCCCATCGAATCAACCGGGACCTACCCGCTCCCGGAGAGTCAGCTCGATCGCTTCCTCATGCGGCTTTCCATGGGCTACCCGGGCCTGGATGAAGAGCTCGAGCTGCTCAGGGCCGGCGGGGCCGAGCCCGAACTCGAGCAGCTCGAACCGGTGCTCTCATCGGCGGAGGTGATCGATCTTCAGTCCATGGTGGGCGAGGTCCGCACCGGCGGGAAGATCCTCGCCTACCTCATGGATGTCATCACCAGAACCCGCAACCACGATGCGCTCTCCCTCGGGGTTTCCACCCGCGGCAGCCTCGCGTGGCAGCGCTCGGCCCAGGCCATGGCGCTGGTTCGCGGCCGGGCCTATGTCGTTCCCGACGATCTTCAGCACACCGCGGAGTCGGTGCTTGCCCACCGCGTCCTGCTCGCCGATCCGCTGATCGGTGACGGCTGGGAGAAGAGCCGGAGGGAACGGGCCGTGATCCGGTCCATCATCGAGTCGACCACCGTCCCGAGATGAGCTTCGCCGACGCCTTTCCGGGTTTCAAGCTGCGCTTGACCAGGTGGGGGGCCGCCTACATCGCGGGCTGTGTCATCCTCGGGTTGGCGGCGGTCAACACCGGCAACAACGCCCTAATGGCCATGTTCGCCTTGGCCCTGGGCAGTTACATCGTGTCGGGAACCTGGTCGCGTCAGGTCCTGGCGTCGGTCGAGGTGGCGGCGTCGACGCCGGCCGAGGTTTTTGCCGGTCGCTCGACCTTCGCCGAGATCAGGCTGTGCAATCGTTCGCGCATCTTCCCCGCGTATGGTCTGGTCCTCAGGGGCGCCGACGACACGATTCTCCTCACCGAGAATTTCGTCGGTGCGGGCGAGGTCCGCCGGCGTTCCGTCGAGCTGGTCTTCGACCGGCGGGGCTGGGCGCGGGTCGGGCCGTGGCGGCTCGAGGTGCTCCTGCCGCTGGGTTTCTTCCTCAAGTCGAAGGAGCTTCTGCAGGAGCAGCGGATCCTGGTGCTGCCTCGACTGCTCGCTGTCGAACCGGCCGTCACCCTGGCCGGCGGCGGCGGCGCCCGGTCCATGGAACTCCTGGCCGAGCGGGGGCGGGAGGGCGAGGTCAGCCAGCTCCGCGACTATCGCGACGGCGATGACCACCGCCAGCTCCACTGGAAACAGACCGCCCGCCAACAACGGCCCATCGTCGTCGACCGGCAACACGCCGCCGAGGGTCCCATCTATCTCGTGCTCGATCCGCGGGTGCCGGACCCCGGAGACCCGGAAACGCAGGCGCGGTTCGAGCACTCGGTGAGCGAAATCGCCACGGTGGTCGTCGGCCGGCTCCGGCGGGAGGCGCCCGTGGGATTGGTCGTCGGGCCGATGGTGGTCGAACCGGTTCGCAGCGCGCGACAGTCGGGTCGTCTGCTGCGACCCCTGGCTGAGGTCGAACTCAAACCCATGGCCGCCGATGGTCCGGCCGATCTCGGCCGGTGGCCGGTGACGGTGGTCGTCGGGGCTCGGCAGCGATGACCGGCATCGCCGCTGATCGCCGTCAGCTCGGGTGGCTGGTCCTCTGGGCTCTCGTGCCCCTGCCGTTCCTGTATATCGTGCTGTTGCCGTTCTGGTTGGTCACCGGTGCGGCCGCGATCTTCCTCGTGCTCCGCCCCGAGAGGGTTTTCACGCCGTCAAAGACGATGCTCAACCTGGTCGCCGTGGCCATCTTGGTTGCCGTGGCGATGGCGGGGGGGCTCCATGTCGGCCCTCTGCGCCCCTTGGGCCACCTGCTCATGCTGCTGACGGCGGTGCGGGTTCTGCTGGTTCACGATCGCCGGAGCTTTCTCGGTGCTCTCGCTTTGGTGGGCGTGGTCTGGGTGGTCTCGGTGGCGTCGTCGACCCACATGATGGTGTCGCTTTACTTTGTGGTCTCGGCGGTCATCGGGTGGTGGCTCGGCATCCGCCTCCATCTCGCGAGCCTCGGGATCGCGGTCGACGGCTCCGATGGTGCGCTGCCGAGGGTCCGCCATGTGCTCGTCGCAGTCGGTGCGGCAATGCTCATCTCCATTCCCGTCTTCCTCGTGATGCCGCGACTCGGTTCTCCCTGGGTCGCCGGCAGCGCTTTCAGTCGAACGACCGGGTTTTCGCCCAGCGTCGATCTCGGCAAGCTGGGCCGGTTGACCGAGTCCCAGGAGGTCGCGCTCCTGATGCGGACATCGGACGGAAGCGAGATCCCCGAGGCGTGGTCCCGATTGCGCGGCACCGCCTTCGATCAGGTGATGGCGGGTGCGTTCATTCCCCGCCGCGCCAACATGGTCGGGTTGGAAGAGTCGCGTGGCGTTGTCCGGATCAGACCGGATGCCCGCACCCTCGACGGCGCGGTGGAGATCGAGATCGATCTCCTCAATCCGCGACGCTATCTCATGCTGCCGCCGGGGGCGGTGGCGGTTCAGGCCGACACCCGGATGGCCCTCGACGTTTATGGCGGCGTTGCCATCGACTATCGCCGTGAGCCCCTCAGCTATCGGGTTTGGGTGGGCAGGTCACGGCCGCCTCTCGCCGCTCCTCCGGGGCCGCGCGACACCCTGCTGCCGCGGGACGACCCGGCGGTGCGGGAGTTGGCCCTGTCGGTGGCGGGCGCCCTCCAGAACAACGAGAAGCGAGCCGTCGCGGTCGAGCGATTTCTGCAGGACAACTACACCTACAGCCTGAGCTCGGGTGTTCGAATCCACAGCACCGATCCGGTGGCGTGGTTTCTCCTCGAATCCCGAGAGGGGCACTGCGAGTTCTTCGCCGGCGCCATGGTCGTGATGCTCCGCCACCTCGGGGTTCCGGCGCGGATGGTGGCGGGGTACAGCGGTGGCGATCTCTCGCCGGATGGCGACGAACTGGTCGTTCGTGAGGCCAACGCCCACGCCTGGGTCGAGGTCTGGCTCGGCGCCGATCGGGGATGGGTTGCCTTTGACCCGACTCCGGCCGCCGGTGTCCCCGGACTGGGCGGGCTCAGCGGCCTCGAACGGGCGCGTTGGGCCTGGCAGCAACTCGAGTTGTTCTGGGACCGCAAGCTGCTGACCTTCGGGTTCGGTGACCAGGTCGATCTCGTCGATGATCTCGTCGAGGCGTTCCACCGAGCCGCGCGGTTGATCGACCGGAAGGCGCTCGTGATCGGCGGCGGCGTCGGTCTGACGGCTCTGACATCGCTGGTTCTGCTGTGGCGGCTGTGGCGGCGGGGATGGCGCCGGTGGCGCGCCGGTCCGACCGGAGCCCGCGGCCCGGCGAGCCGGGCGGTGGATCGGCTGGCCAGGGCCCTCATCCCCGTCGGAGGAGTCGTGCCGCCGTGGGCGACGGTTCGCGCCATCGGTCGTCAGGCCGCGAGGTTCTGGCCGCAATCGGCGCCGGCGGTGGGCGAGCTCGTCGAGCGTGCCGAAGATGAGCTCTATGGCGAGGGCGGTGACCGCGATGTCGATCCGGTGGAGATTCGCCGGTTGTGGAAGACCATCCGGAGAGGGATGAAGCAGCGGGAGCTGACGATCGGAGGGCATTAGGTCATCGCGACATCGCAGGGTGCGTCGCAATGAAAATCGGAACACGGTTCCTTCAACTCCGGCCTTCCGGGCCGCCTTTGGCGTCCCAGCGTCGCTGCCGCTGCCGCTGTCCCGGTCGCTGTTGCAGCCCCGGCCCCTGCCGCTGTCGCTGACCACCGCGAGCGGGAGCGGCCGCGGTCACCCAGAGGCGAACCGCTGAACCCGGGCGCCCGGGGAATCCGTACTTCTCACAGAACCGTGTTGTTCCCCGAACGGAGGCGCTCTATGATGGTCCCGATGCAGCGACTCAAATTCACTCTCGGCGTTCTTGTGGCGGTCGTGGCGGCGTGTCCATTGGCGGCTCAGGAGGTGGTGCGGCTGCGGGTCGAGGACACCATCCAACCGGCGTCGCAGCGCTTTATCGAACGGGCCATCGAAGAGGCCGGGCGGCGTGATGCGGCGCTGGTCATCCTCGAGCTCGACACGCCGGGCGGTCTGCTCGATTCGACGCGGGAGATCACCTCGGCGATCACCGAGTCCGATGTCCCGGTGGTCGTCTACGTGACGCCGGGCGGGGCCCAGGCGACCTCGGCCGGGTTTTTCATTCTGATTTCGGCCGATGTGGCGGCCATGGCGCCGGGCACCAATACCGGTGCGGCGTCGCCGGTCCAGGGTTCCGGCGAAGATGTCGGCGAGACCATGAAGGCCAAGATCTTCTCCGACGCCTCGGCGATGGCCCGCTCGCTCGCGAAGGCCCGGGGACGCAACGTCGATCTCGCGGTCGAGGCGGTGGTGGATGCACGCTCGTTCACCGCCGAGGAGGCGGTCGAGGCGGAGCTTGCCGATTTCGTCGCCAATGACCTGGATGCGCTGCTCAGGAGCCTCAACGGGTTCGAGATGACCCGGGTCGACGGCAGCACTCTCCAGGTCGATCTCACCGACCCGGTGATCATCGAGATCGAGCAGAGCCAGGCGGAAGAGATCCTCTCCTTCCTCGCCAACCCCAATGTGGCGTATCTCCTGCTGGCCCTCGGCATGCTCGGGATCTACGTCGAGGTCACCCACCCCGGCGGGATCTTCCCGGGGGTTGTCGGCGTCGTCGCCATGCTGCTCGCGCTCTACTCGCTGTCGGTGCTTCCCTTGAGCTGGGCCGGGGTCGGCCTCATCGCCATTGCGCTGCTGCTCTTTCTGCTCGAGGTCAAGGTGACCAGCTTCGGTCTGTTGACCGTCGGCGGGTTGATCTGTTTCGTCCTCGGTTCGCTGATGCTCTTCGACGGGCCGATCCCTGATATGCGGGTCAGCCTGGGGGTCGCGCTACCCACCGCGGTGGTCGTTGCGGGCGTGACGGTCTTCCTGCTCAGCCGGGTGCTTCAGGCCCATCGCCGGCAGGTCATGACCGGGAAGGACGGGATGGTCGGGGAGGTCGGGCGCGCCTTGAGCGATCTCGATCCCGACGGCAAGGTGTTGGTTCACGGTGAGTACTGGGACGCCCGATCGACCGTTGGTCGGATCGAGTCGGGGTCGGAAGTTCGGGTGCAGAAGGCGAACGACCGGCGTCTCGACGTGACGTCTGCGGAGCCCGGTGGGGCTCCGGTTGAAGGGAGTGCATGATGGGTTTCATCGGTTCTGGTCTCGGTCTGGCGGTCTTTTTCGGGCTCTTCATCGTCTTCAAGTGGATCAACATCCTCAACGAATATGAGCGGGGCGTGATCTTCCGCCTCGGTCGGGTCCTGCCGGAGGCCAAGGGCCCGGGTTTCGTCTTCGTCTTCTGGCCCATCGACCGGATGGTCAAGATCAGCCTGCGGACCGTGGTCCACGATATTCCGCCGCAGGATGTCATCACCCGCGACAACGTCTCCGTCAAGGTCAACGCGGTGGTCTACTACCGGGTCATGAACCCGGTCAGGTCGGTGGTCGAGGTGGAGAACTACATCTACGCCACCTCGCAGCTCGCCCAGACCACCCTGCGGGCGGTGCTCGGCGAGGTCGAGCTCGACGACCTGCTGAGCAAGCGGGAACAGGTCAACGTCCGGCTCCAGGAGATCATCGACCAACACTCGGATCCGTGGGGAGTCAAGGTGTCCATGGTCGAGGTCAAGCACGTCGACCTGCCGCCCGACATGCAGCGCGCCATCGCCAAGCAGGCCGAGGCCGAGCGCGAGAAGCGGGCCAAGATCATCCACGCCGAGGGTGAGATGCTGGCCTCGGTCAAGCTCGCCGAAGCCGCCGACGTGATTTCGGTCAATCCGGTCACGATCCAGCTCCGCTACCTCCAGACCCTGACCGAGATCTCGACCGAGAATGCGACGACGATCGTTTTTCCGGTGCCGATCAAGATGCTCGATGCGCTTTTCGGCAAGACGCGGGGGGATGCGTGATGCTCGAGGGGTCCGATCGAGAGGTCGGGGCGGGCTGATAAATGAGCCGAAGCTACTACGTGATCGAGCTCAGCGCTCGATGGTTGACGGTGCTCCTGGTGGCGCTGGCGCTGCTCATGGTGGCTGCCTTCAGCCTCGGCTACGGAGCGGCGTGGTCGGTCAAGGCTGGCGGCCCGGGAGCCGAGGCCGGAGGGTCGCCGACCCCGGTGGTGATGACCGAGGTGATTCTGGATCCGACGGTGCCGCAACCACAACCTTCGCCGACCTTGCCCGCGGCGACCGCCACGGCGCAGCCCATGCCCCCGACCGTCGTGCCGCCGACCCGGGCGCCGGCGACGGCGACGCCGGAGGCCAAGCCGACGGTGAAGCCGCGCCCGACGGAAGAGCCCGCCGAGGGTTTCTGGGTCCAGGTCATGGCCTCGTCCAAAGAAGACACCATCGGCGAGGCTCGGACCAAGCTCGTCGGTCTCGGCTTCGACCTCGATCATCAGCAGATTGTGCACAGCGAGGTCGCGGGCGGGAATGAGCTGGTCAAGCTGCGCGTTGGCCCTCTCCCCGACCGGGCGTCGGCCGATCGCGTGATGCAGAGGATGCGGGGGGCCGGTTTCCCCGACGCCTGGGTCGTCGTGCCCTAGAGGTTTCACAATGAGTTTTGGCGGAAGGGCTCCGGCGCCGATCCTCCCGGAGTGGATCAGGGCGCGCAAGATGCAACTCGGCGAGCTGCACGAGGTCAAGAAGCGGATGCGCGCCGGCGGGCTGCACACGGTCTGCGAAGAGGCGCGCTGCCCGAACCGCACCGAGTGCTTTTCGCGCGGCACCGCCACCTTCCTCATCAACGGCCGGGTCTGCACCCGCAACTGTTCCTACTGTTCCATCGCCCACGGCCGACCGCAGGCGGTGGATTCCGATGAGCCGCGGCAGCTCGCCGAGGCGGCGGAGCGGATGGGTCTCGAACACGTGGTCATCACCGCCGTCGATCGCGACGATCTTCCCGACGGCGGCGCCACCGGTTTCGTCGAGGCCATCCGCGCTCTTCGCCGGCTCGCCAGGCCGCCCGCCATCGAGGTCCTGACGCCGGACTTTCGCGCCGACCTCGAGGCGGTGGACCGGATCATCGAGGCCGGGCCCGAGGTTTACAACCACAACGTCGAGACCGTGCCGCGGCTCTACCGCGAGGTGCGGCGCTCGGGGCGCTACGAGTGGGCGATGGACGTCCTCCGCCGGGTCGCGGAGACCGCGCCCGCGATGATCCGCAAGTCCGGGATCATGGTCGGGCTCGGAGAGACCAGGGACGAGGTCGTCGAGGTTCTCGGCGATCTCGCCGAGGCCGGCTGCCAGGTCGTGACCATCGGCCAGTATCTCCAGCCGACCGGAAAACAGGTCAAGGTCGACCGCTTCTGGGCGCCAGACGAGTTCGCCGAGCTCGAAGAGATCGGCACGAGCAAGGGACTCGAGGTTTTCGCCGGGCCTTTCGTGCGCTCGTCGTACCGCGCCGAGGAGGCGTTCTTGCGGGTCACCGGTTCATAGTCGGGCCTTCTTTCTCCCTTTCTCTCCCTCTCCTCCTCCCTCTCCCGATGTGCGCCGTCCGTGCTCGTGCCCGTGCCCGTGCTCGATGCGACGTGCAGCGGCAGCGACCGGGTCAGCGACAGCGACGGAGATCAGCGGCAGCGGACAGCGTCCGGGGTCAGAGTCAGCTCCGCCACAGTTCCCGAACTCGGCTTCGGTATCAGACGCGGGCACGGAATCAGAATTGGGGAAGGGAGAGGGAGAAGGACGGGGAGCGGGATCGGGCGCGGCTATACTCCAATCCATGCAACGCGGTTGGTTCATCAGCTTCGAAGGCGGCGAGGGTACCGGCAAGACGACCCAGATCCGTCGGCTCGCCGCGCACCTCGAGGCGCTCGGCCGGACCGTGGTGCTGACCCGTGAGCCCGGCGGAACGCCGGTCGCGGAGGCGGCGCGGGCGGTGCTGCTCGACCCCGCCCTCGAGCCCTTGGGACTGAGCGAGCTCTTTCTCCTCGAGGCTGCACGACACGATCTCGTCGAGCGGGTCATCCGTCCGGCGCTCGCGCGCGGCGAGGTGGTGCTGTGCGACCGCTATGCCGATTCTTCGACGGTCTACCAGGGGATGGTCCGCGGGATCGGCGTGGAACGGGTCGAGGAGCTCAACCGGCTGGCGACCGGCGATCTCGACCCCGATCTCACCCTGGTTCTCGATCTCGATCCGAGGGCCGGCGTGACCCGGGCGAGATCACGGAACGCAGCGGGGGACGGCTCCGAGAGTCGGCTCGATGACGAGCCGGCCGAGTTTCACCGTCGGGTGCGTGAAGGGTTTCTGCGCCTCTCTGTTCTCCATCCCGATCGGGTCTGCGTGGTCGACGCCGCGGGTGATCCGGAAATGGTCTTTCCCCGCTTGTTGGCCGCACTTCCGGAGGAGTTCCGGTGACCGATCCGACCTGGTTCAGCGACGCGGTGCTCGATCGCGCCAAATGGGGCGCCCTGGTCGAGCCGCTGCTGCAGCGGGTGGCACTGGCTCGGGATCGGGGCCGCTTCCCACACGCGCTGCTCCTGGTCGGGCCGCGGGGGCTCGGCCGCGAGCTCGCGGCGGTGGAAGCCGCGGTGATGCTGGCCTGCGACGGCGCGCCCGACCCGTGGAGCGTGAGCCCGTGCGCCGAACGGGTTCGCAGCGGAAACCACCCTGACGTCGTCGCCATGATGCCCGAAGGCAAGAAGGGCATCATCAAGATCGACCCCATCCGCGAACAGGTCGTCGCGGTCGTGGGCTCACGTCCCTACGAAGCGCTCCGCCGGGTGTGGATCTTCGATGCGGTGGAGGCGGAGCACCTTCCCGGACCATCTGCAAACGCCTTCCTCAAGACCCTCGAGGAACCACCCGACCATGCCCAGTTCATCCTGCTCGCCGCCAACCCCTCGGCGGTGCTGCCGACCGTCCGGTCGCGGTGCCAGCAGCTTTCCCTGCCCGGCGCCGCGGTGATGGCCGGCGGCGACACCGGTGAGGAGGTTCCCCCCGAACTCGCGGCCTCGGTGCTCGCCGGCGCGAGACTCGATGGTGTGCTCGGCGAGGTCAGGAGCGCCCTTGAGGCCGGGATCTCCGGCGAACTGCGCCATTTGTTGCGGCTGCCGTACCTCATCGGTGACAAAATCAACCCGTTCGAGGTCGTGGCCGCGGTGGCGACCGAGTTGGCGGCCGAGGGCGCCGACGCCGAGCGCAGCGAGGACTTCATCCGTCTCGCAGCCGATCTGCTCACCACCGATCGCCTCAGCCGCGCCCTCAATCTGAGCAGCGACCGACAACTCGTTTCGTGTCTGTTGCGGTGGTTTCAAGGCACGTAAGTCGTGAGTCGTAGGTCGTAATTGAGCCTCTTACAAAATTCGAGAATCGGACACTGAGGTCTTCCGACCCTCCTCACCATCAAGCCGGCGAGACGCCGGCTCTGCAATGGATCTCAGCCCTTTGTAGTGCCGGCGTCTCGCCGGCACCAAGACCACGAACCATCGTAGGAGAGGGTTTTTGCAAGAGGCTCAATTGGTACCTTGGTTTCCGGGACTACCAAAGGACTTCGTATCGGCGAGCTTTGAGCCCGACGAAGGCGACGGCCGGAAAGCCTGCATTTTTCAAGTCGGAGGCTCCAACGACTTCCGACTCACCGAGCACTGATCACTTCCGCCGAGCAACCTCATGTTCGGCGGGTGACAACAACCTGTAAAGAGATGCCCTTGAGGCAGGCGCCAATGTTGACTCGGGATCTCACTGGGCGCTACTCTCGGTGTTCCGCGAGACCGCGAAACCGTGGTCGTGGAGAGGAAATTCGGACTTGAATCAGCACCAGAGCCTGAAGACCGCCGTTGCAGCCGCTCTCGCGGTGATCATCACCGCGGGTGGGATGTCGCTGGTCGGGAGCTTTGTGCTGTGTGTCGGTTCCGACGGCCACGCCGATCTCGAGCTCGCCCTCGGGGTGTGTTGTATCGACGACGATGGCCCCAGCGGCGACCCCGGTGCCTCGAGAAGACTCGTCGATTCGTGCCGCAGTTGCGCTGATATCGGGTTGGATCTGAGTTCGTTGACCGAGGGCAAGCAACGGCTCGACCCGCCACAGTGCACAGAGGTGGATGCGGCCGGACAGGTCAGGGCCAACGCCGAGTCCATTCTTGACATCGATTGGGGCGCCGAATCCGGTCCGCCCCACCTTGAAAACCTCCAGACTGTCGTTCTCCTGACCTAGGTCTCCTCGAAACCAGAAGAGCCGCCCGGCCGTGAGGCCGGATGAACTGCGTTGTTCCATCGAGGTCCGAGGAGATCCAATGCAAGCATTCTTCCGATCACTGGTGACAGTACTGGCCCTTTTGTCCGGGGCATCCGCGGCCGTAGCAGGACCGGCCGATATTCCGGCTTCTGGGCCGGCGGTCACCGGCGAACTCAGCCTGGCCGAGGCGCTGGAGCTGGCCGCCGAGTTCAATCCCGTGTTGGCTGCCGCCCGAAACCAGGTGGGGGCGGCTCAAAGCCGGGTCCTCCAGGCGGGCCGGTGGGCCAATCCGGAACTCGAGTTCGAGATCGAGAATTTCGGCGGCAACGATGATCTCCATGGTTTCGAATCCGCCGAGAGTACGCTGCTGATCAGTCAGCCGTTGCGAATCGGCGGCAAGATCAAACGCGGTCGAGCGGTGGCGGAGTCGGACTCGGCTGTCGCTGGTCGTCTGCAGGAGACGGTGGAACTCGACGTGCGTGCGCGTACCACCTCGGCCTTTTATTCGGTCCTCACTGCGCAGGAGCGGGTGGGTTTGAGCCAGGAGCTGCTCAACCTAGCCCGGAGTTTTTCCGATACCGTCGATGCACGTGTCGAGGCCGGGAAGGTCTCCCCGGTCGAGGCGACCAGAGCGCGCATGGAGGTGGCAGCGGTCCGCATCCGGCTCATCCGCGCCGGCCGCGAACTCGAGGTTGCTCGGGTTCGTCTGAGCGCCATGTGGGGTGCGTCCAGCGCTGATTTCCGGCGGGCTTCGGGGGAGCTTCCACGGCCGGTTGCGCGCCCGGTGGCGAGCGAGCTGGAAGCCCTCGTTCGGCAGACCCCGGACATGCTTGTTCTTGCCGAACAGCAGCAGCGGTCGGAACGCGTCGTGGCCCTCGAGAAGTCTTTCAGAATTCCCGATCTGACGGTGGCCGCCGGACCCCGTCGGTTCTCAGAGACCGGTGATACCGCCTGGGTGGCCGGGTTTTCGTTGCCGCTGCCGGTTTTCGATGCCAATAAGGGCGCACACCGCGCCGCCGAGTTCGAACTCGAAAGCACACGGCGACGGAATCAGGCGGCCAGGGTCGAGATCGAGACCGGTCTGGTTTCGGTCGTTCAGCGGCTCGATGCGGCGGTCGAGATCGCCACAGCCCTCGAGGTCGAGGTGGTTCCTGCGGCGACCAGCGCACTCGACGCCGTGGAAATCGGCTATTCCGAGGGCAAGTTCGGTTTTCTCGATGTCATCGACGCCCAACGAACACTTTTCGATGCGCGCTCGATCCTCCTCGACAGCATCGCGGAATACGCGCTCGCGCGGGTCGATCTCGAGCGTCTGGTCGGCGCGGGTTTTGAGCACGTAGCAGTTCAATCGGCGCGGGTCGAATGAGGAGTTTGATGATGAGTACACATTCTGGTCGATTGAATGAAGCCTGGAATTCAGCCTTGGCCCCTTGTAGCTCCGACGCCCCGTCGGCGTCGATGGCGCCCACGAAGCGTCGGTGCTCCAATTCACAACGAGTATTCAAGACGGGAATCCCGGCGTCGTTGGTCGTCTTGAGCCTCCTCGCGGCCATCGGATGCGGTGGCGGTTCTCAACCGGCCGATCCGACACGTGCCGAGGATGAGCATGATCAGCATGGTGACGAGAGGGTGGTTCACATCGCAGATGCCGATCTCGAGGCGCTCGGTATCGTGATCGAGACCGCCGGGCCCGGCCGCCTCGCGGTGACCGCCGAACTCCCAGGCGAGGTCCAGGTCAACGGCGACCGGATGGCTCATGTGGCCCCGAGGGTCGGCGGGGTGGTCCGCGAGGTACGGGCGAGCCTCGGCGATACCGTCCGCAAGGGACAACTGCTCGCCGTGCTCTCGAGCCGCGAGCTCGCCGACGCCAAGGCAGCCTTCCTCGCGGCCTCTGAGCGACTCCGGATGGCCGACGCCACGTTTGCCCGCGAGGAGCGTCTCTTCAAGGGCAAGGTCTCGTCGGAGCAGGACTATCTCGATGCCAAGCGGAACCGTGCGGAAGGGCGGATCGAGGTCCGCACCTCGGAACAGAAGCTCCAGGCCCTCGGTGTCACGGCCGAGGAGATCAGGCAGCTGTCCGATTTCCACGAGGTGGCGCTCACCGACTACCGGCTGCTGTCACCCTTTGACGGCACCGTCATCGATCGGCACATCACCCTCGGTGAGACCGTCGCCGCGGAAGATCCTGTCTTCACGGTGGCGGATCTGTCGACGGTATGGATTGATCTGTCGGTCTACCAACGCGATATCGGCGCCGTCCGGGGGGGGCAAGCGGTCCGGGTGGAGACCAATCACGGCGATGAGGCCGAGCTCGTGATCGGTTTTGTTCAGCCATTGGTTGGCGGGGAGACTCGGACCGCCCTCGCCAGGATCATCGCTCCCAACCAGGACGGGCGCTGGCACCCAGGGTGTTTTGTCAAAGCGAAGGTCGCCACCTCGGCGGGGAATGAGGTCCGGGTGGTGGTGCCCGACACCGCGGTGATTCACATGAACGATGGCGAGGACGTGGTCTTTGTTCTCACCGACAAGGGTTTCGAGCCGTTGGTGGTGACCCCGGGTATGCGATCCGGCGGGTGGGTCGCCATCGAGGCGGGGCTCGATGCCGGGCAGAGATTCGTGGTTCAGGGGGGCTTCAACCTGAAAGCCGAGCTCGGCAAGAAGTCCTTCGGCGACGGCCACGGGCACTGAGCAACGAGATGCAACGATTCATCGACGCCATCCTGTCGAGTCGGCTCCTCATTGTCGTGCTGACGGTCCTCGTCATGGCTGCCGGGTGGCTCAGCTACACCCGCCTACCCGTGGACGCGTTTCCCGATGTTTCACCGAATCTGGTCCAGGTCTTCACCCTGACCGAAGGGCTGGCGCCGGAGGAGATCGAAAAATACGTGACCTTCCCCGTCGAGGTGGCGATGAACGGGCTGCCCGGTGTCGAGAAGACCAGATCGGTCTCCAACTTCGGGCTCTCGGTCGTCAACATCTACTTCGCTGAAGACATGGATATCCACTTCGCGCGGCAGCTGGTGGGTGAACGCCTCCAGCAGGCGCGTGAGCAGATTCCCGAGGGTTTTGGCGATCCCGAAATGGGACCCATCGCCACCGGGATGGGCCTCGTCCTCTTCTACTACCTCGAGGACGAGACGGGCCGTTACACCCTCGAGGAACTCCGGACGATCCAAGATTGGCTCATCAAGTTCCATCTCCAGACGGTTCCGGGGGTCACCGAGGTCCTCGGCATCGGCGGGTGGGAGAAGCAGTTCCTCGTCGAGGTCGATCCCACCTCCCTTCTGCGGTACGACGTCTCCCTTGCAACAGTCATCGACGCCATCCGCGCCAACAACCTCAACGTCGGTGCGCAGTTCATCGAGCGCAACGCCGAAGAGCTCGTCGTGCGGTCGGTGGGTCTCGCAACTGGGATTCGGGATCTCAGACAGGTCGTGGTCAAGGCCGTTGACGGGACCCCGGTCTTTCTCGCCGATCTCGCCGAGATCGAGGTCGGCGGTGCGGTCAGACGGGGTCTTCAGACCCGCGACGGGATCGGTGAGGTGGTCGCCGGCCAGGTGATCAAGCTCCATGGCGCCAACTCCTCGTCGGTGATCGGGGCGGTGGAATCCAGGATCGAGGAGATCAATGAGATGCTCCCCGAAGGCGTCAGGATCGTTCCCTACTACGAACAGAAAAGCCTGGTCGACGCCGCGGTCCGCACGGTCACGAGAGCATTGATCGTCGGGATCGCCTTGGTCACCCTGGTCCTGCTGGGTTTCATGGGCGGTTTTCGTGCGAGTGTCGTCGTCGGCCTGTCGATCCCATTTTCGATCCTGGTAGCTCTCATCGGCATGCGGTTTTTCGGGCTTTCGGCGAATCTCATGTCCTTCGGTGGGCTGGCCATCGCCATCGGGATGATGGTCGACGGCACCATTGTCATGGTCGAGAACATCGACCGTTTGCTGCGACAGGCCGATCCGGGTGAGAGCCGCCCGGCCGTCATCGTGCGGGCTGCGGTGGAGGTCGGGAGGCCGATCTTCTTTGCGATTTCCATCATCGTGATCGTCTTTCTCCCGTTGTTCAGCCTTCAGGGGGTCGAGGGCAAGACCTTCAGGCCCCTCGCCTACACCGTCGTCATGGCGATGATCGGATCGTTGGTCTACTCGCTCGTGGTGGCGCCGGTCCTGGCGTCGCTGCTCATGCGCCGGCCCCGGCAGGGTGGCATCAGCGCAAGCGACCGCGTGGTCGCGGCGTTGGACCGGGCCTATCAACCCTTGCTGGCCTTCTTCGCTGATCATCGGCGGGTGGCGGTGGTTCTTGCCCTGAGCCTCATGCTCATCGGTGGTCTGGTGCTGCCGCAGCTCGGGTCTGAATTCACGCCGACCCTCCAGGAGGGGACCCTCGTCCTCCGGTTGACCATGGCGCCGTCCATCGCCCTCACCGAAAGCACTGAAGTCGCCCTGAGGGTGGAACGTCGCCTCATGGAACTCGACGAGGTGGTGTCGGTCGTGACCCGGATAGGTCGCGGCGAGGTGGGCGCTCACACCGATCCGGTCAACAGTGCCGAGATGTATCTCCTGCTCACGCCGCGCAACCAGTGGCGGGTCGGCACACAACTGGAACTTGAGGATGTGATACGCCATCACCTCGGAGAGATTCCCGGGGTGTTGACCAGTTTCACCCAGCCGATTCAGATGGCCGTCGAGGAGCTGCTCGAAGGGGTCCGGGCCGAGCTCGCCATCAAACTCTTCGGCGATGATCTCGAGACTCTCAAGACCAAGGCCGATGAAATTGCGGCGGTGGTGGGCGGTGTTCGGGGAGCGGCCGATATCCAGACCGATCAGATCAGCGGGACGCCGCAGCTCTTGATTCGGATCGACCGCGAAGCCGTGGCCCGTTGGGGCCTCAGCGTGAAGCATGTCCAGGGAGTCATTCGGGCGGCGGTGGGAGGCGAGACCGCCGGACAGGTCTTCGAGGGTGTGCGACGTTTCGATATCGTGGTTCGTTACCCCGAAGCCGACCGAAGTACCGCTGAGGCCATCGCATCGATCATCGTGCCAACAGCCGATGGAGCCACCATCCAGCTTTCACAGCTGACCGAGATGCGTGAGATCATCGGTCCCCGGCAGATCACCCGCGAGGGCGGTCAGCGGTTCATCACCATTCAGTGCAACGTGGTTGACCGCGATATCGGCTCCTTCGTGGCCGAGGCGGAGCAGGCCATCGGCACACGAGTCGACCTTCCGCCGGGTTATCTCGTGACCTGGGGTGGTCAGTTCGAGCTCCAGCAGCAGGCCAACCGTCGACTCGCCCTGGTGGTGCCGGTGACCCTGCTTTTGATCTTCATCCTGCTCTACTCGAGCTTCAATTCGCTGACGAGCTCGGTGTTGATCCTGCTCAATATTCCTCTCGCCCTGGTCGGTGGGATCATGGCCCTGTGGATCTCGGGGCAGAATCTCTCGGTTCCGGCGTCGGTGGGTTTCATCGCTCTCTTCGGGATCGCCTTGGAGAACGGGATGGTCCTCGTGACCTATCTCAATCAGCTGGTCAAGCGAGGAGTGCCGATGGCCGAGGCCATCGTCCGGGCGGCGTCCGGCCGGCTGCGCGCGGTGCTCATGACTGCGGTCACCACCGCTCTCGGGCTGCTGCCGTTGCTCCTCGCCACCGGAACCGGAAGCGAAGTCCAACGGCCCCTGGCGACGGTGGTCATCGGCGGCCTCATGACCTCGACGGTTCTGACGTTGCTGGTATTACCGGCGATCTATCCGTGGTTTCGGGAGGTGAGGAGTGAGGAGTGAGGAGTGAGCGCTCCCTTCGGTCGCTGTTAGAAAGTCAGCGCTCGCTTCGCTCATTGTGAGGAGTGATGAACTCCCAACTCTAACCCCTGACTCCTCACCCGTTCTGGCATCGACACCACGTACAATACCCGGAGTCGCGCAACCGAGGAGCACCCATGAGCGAAACCACCCTGCCCTGGATCCTTTTCGTCGTCTACGCCGTCGCCATTGTCGGGCTGGCCGTCTGGAATCGGCGCAAGGCGTCGAGCATGCAGGGCTTTGCGGTGGGCAGCCGCAGCGTGCCGCCGTTCTTCGTCGGACTGTCGCTCGCGGCGAACATGACCTCGGTGGCGACCTTCGTCATCAACCCCGGTCTGATCCACGCCTACGGCTGGTCGGGGATCGTCGGTTATGGTTTCGCGGCGCCGCTGGGGATCTTTCTCGCGCTGATTGTCACGACCAAGAAGTTCCGCCAGATCGGCGACCGGTTCACCGTCTTGACCGTGCCGCAGTGGCTTGGCGACCGCTACGGCGACCGCCGCCTGACCCTGCTCTTCGCCGTCGCGAGCCTGCTCCAGATCACATTCCTGGTGCTCATCGTGACGGCGCTCGTCCTCGTGCTGATGAGCGTCCTGCAGATCTCCATGTGGTTGGCGATCTCGATCGTGGTGGCGCTCGCCTTCACCTCGATTCTGCTCGGCGGCGCCAGCCTGCACGTCGTCTCCAACAGCGTCCAGGCCGTGACCATGCTCGCGGTGGCGGTGCTGCTGGTGGCCTCGGGTCTGGAGATCTTCGGCGGTGGGTTGGGCGCCTTTTTCGGCCGGTTGGACGCGATCGCACCCTTCTACGGCAGCATGACCAACCCCTCGAGCCTGCTCTTCCGCGATCTCTTCGAGGTGGTGGTGGCGAACTTCGCCATCGGCGTGGCGATCATCATGCAGCCGCACATCATCTCCAAATCGCTCTACCTGCGCACCGAACGCGACGTCAACGTCTATCTCGTGACCGCCATGGTCGCGGGGACGGTTTTCACCACCGTGCTCCTGGTCGGGCTCTACGCCCGCGTCGATCTCGGCGCGGTCTACGCTCCCGATCAGGTTGTGGCGACCTATATCTCGACCTCCTTCGCACCCGGGCTCCGGGCCCTGGTCATGCTCGGCCTGCTGGCGGCCGGGTTCTCGACCCTTGAAGGCATCATTCTCGCGTTGTCGACGATCGTCGCCAACGACCTCTGGGCGAATCTGGCGCGGGCGACGGGGATGAACGACGACGCGATCCGCGCGCGATTGCTCGGGGTGGGGCGGGTCTTCCTGGTCGTGCTGGCGCCGGTGACCGCCTTTTTGGCGTGGCGGCAGATCGTCGCGCCGTCGCTCTCGGTGGCGATCTTCGCCCAGAACGGGGTCTACGGGCTCTTCGCCGCCACCTTCGCGCCGGTGGTCTTCGGCCTCTTCAGCGAACGGGCCACCGCCAGGCTTGCGGCAACCGCCGCGGTCACGGCACTGGTCGTCCACTTCGGGATGTACTACGGCGGCATCACCCACTACCACAACAACCCCGCCGTGCCCGCCACCTTCGCCCTGATCGCCAGCACCCTCGTCATGGCGGTCGGAGTTCTGGCGCGAGGTCGACAGTCGACAGTCGACAGTTGACAGGTTCGCCCCAGTCCGTCGCAAGGCAGGTCCGACGTCGGGGATCGGCGGGAAGGGTGCCTGGCTTCGTCCTTGGGCTCGCGCGAGGGTGTGCCTGGCTCCCACACGGGCGGTTCAAGGGAGCGTGGTCGGAATGCCGTTTCGTTTTGGCGGGGTTAGACTTGGCATGAGCTTCGCACCTTTTGAACTCGACTGGAGCCGCGGATGATGGTCAGGCGTCGACATCTCGTTTTGGTATTCGTGATGATGGTGGCGCTGGCGGCCTCGGCGGCGGAGACCGGCCGGATCGTGGCCGTCGGCGATGTCCACGGGAGCTTCGACGGGTTGAGCTCGATTCTGCAGGAGGCCGGCATCCTCGACGAGGACCTGAAGTGGGCCGGTGGCGACGCCGCCTACATCCAGCTCGGCGATCTCTTCGACCGCGGCCGCGATGTCCGCGCGGTCGTCGATCTTCTCATGCGGCTCGAAGGCGAAGCGGCCGCGGCCGGCGGCAGCGTCGAGTGCATTCTCGGCAACCACGAGATCATGAATCTCTCCGGGTTCTATCGCGACGCCGACCCCGAGATCTACTCGACTTTTGTCGACGGCAAGTCCGAGAAGAAGCGCAAAAAGCTCTGGTCGGCGGTGAAGAGCTACCGGGGCCTGACCGGGGAGCCCACCGATGATGCCGCCATGCAGGCCTGGATGGTCGAACACCCCCTCGGTTGGGCCGAGTACGTCGAGGCGTTGGAGCCCAACGGCGTCTACGGCAAGTGGCTGCGGGCGCTCCCGGTGGCGATCATGATCGATGGTGCGCTCTTCATTCACGGTGGGGTCAGCCCCCAGGTGGCCGGGATGTCGGTCGCCGAGATCAACGACGCGGTGGCGTCCGAGATGAAGACCTTCGACTCGGCGCGGAGGTACCTCGTGTCGAAGAGCATCCTCGCGCCGACGGCGAGCGTCGTCGAGGTCGGCTACGCCGTCCACGCCCTCATGGTCGAGGCCGAGAAGGAGGACTCCACCGATCTGGTCCGCCGTCACGCCGAGCAGCTCAAGCCCGTTGCCGGGATCGACGACTGGCTCATGATGTCGCCCGAAGGGCCGCTCTGGTTCCGCGGCCCGACGAGGTGGGACGAGGAGCTCCAGGGTGACGAGATGGCCGCCCTCCTCGACGGGATCGGCGCCGATGTCATGGTCGTCGGGCACACCCCCGACCGCGAGGGACTCATCCGGGTTCGATTCAAGGACCGGGTCTTTCTCATCGACACCGGAATGCTCTCGAGCTACTACACCGGCGGCCGGCCGGCGGCCCTCGAGATCGACGATGGTGTCTTCACCGCGATCTATCTCGACCACCGCGAGGTCCTGGTCGACACACACGCTCTCGACAAAGCGGCGGTGGTGCTGCCGGCTGCCAGGGAGCTGCAGGTCGCGCGCCGGTAGACGTTTCCCGCGGCGCCCGTAACGAGTTCTCAGGTGCCACTCATCCGTGGCCCTCGTCGGCACCCGTCCGGCTCAGGGCACGATGTTCGACCAGGCCGATGCGTCACCCGACTCGAAGCCGTCGTAGAACAGGGCGATGCACACGATTTCTCCAGGGTCGAGGGGGCAACGGTCGCAGGCGTCGCCGACGCCGTCACCCTCGGCGTCGCCCTGGAGGAAGTTGTCCACCGGGCGTGGTGGGTTGAAGACCGCCGGGCAGTTGTCGGCGCCGTCGAGCACGCCGTCACCGTCCGCATCCCCTGCGACTGGAATGCCGTCGAAAAGGATGCCGTCCGATTCGTTGCGGTAGGGGATGCAGGTGGGTTCGTCGGGAGGTGGGTTGGAGCAGACGAAGAGTGGGTAGTTGGTGTAGGTGGCACTGAGGTTGGCCAGGGTCGCACCGACCGCCGCACCTTCCCGGGTGACGCAGGCGCGCTTGCCGGCCAGGCAGCCGCTCAGAAGCTCGCACCCGCCGGCGCCGGCGCCGAGGGCCTCCATGACCGGCGCGTCGCCGTACATCGGCAGACCGGCCTTGAGCACCAGCACCACGTCCGGGGCCGCGGCATCGACAACCGCCGCCGCGTCGAGGTTGACGGAGCCGTCGAAAATAGCGATGTCGGCGAAGAGACCCGGCCGGAGGTGACCGATGGCGTCGTCCATGCGCGCCGCGTACGCGGCGTTCCAGGTCACCATCCCGACGAGGTCGTGGTCGCTGAGTTCGGACGCCAACAGGGAATCGCTGTAGTCCTTTGCGCACTGCAGCTCGCGGAGGATGTTCATCGAGCCGGAGGGGATCCAATCTGTCCCCAATGCGATGTTGACGCCGAGGTCCCGATACGTCGTGACCGGCGCGGTCATCCCGTAGAGCGAGATGTTGCTTCTCGGCGACCAGACCACGGATCCGAAGCGGGAGGCGAGGAGATCGGCGTCGTCGGGCAGCAGTCCGATGGCGTGGACCAACGCCGCGTCGTCGATGGCGTCGTGGCCGCCCGGGAGAGTGTCGTCGGAGAGGCAGAGAAACTCGTTACGCGCCTCGGGATCGACCCCCTCGGCCGTGTGGGGCATGAAGGTCTCACCGGGGTAGGGACCATTGAAGCCCGGGTAGGCGCAGCTGCCGACGAGGAGCACCCCCGCGGAATCGTCCAGTGGAAAGGTCGGAGCCCAGAGCGGGTCTTGGCCGAGCCCGTCCTGGTCAATCGTCGTGTCGAGGTTCCGGACGAAGTTCGGGGCCGAGCCCGACCCCATCATGGAGGTCGTTCCGGCGAGGAGGTGGCGAAGTTCGCACCACGAGCGACCCCAGTCGGACCCGGTGGAGGAGGGGATGGTGAGCCGGGTGTGGCCGCGCAGACCCATGCGCCAGTCGTGCCGGTGATCATAGCGCTCGAGCCCGTGGTCGACGGGCGGTGAGTCCGCCCAGTTGATATGGTCGTGGAGGTTGATGAGACCGGGCGACGCCACTCCGTCGGCGCAGGTGACCCGGGTCGCCGTGGCGAACCCCGGTTGCGCACTGCAATCGCAGCCGGCGCAGGTGATGATGCCCGCCGCGTCGATCATGAGGTGGCCATTTCGGAGAATCGCCTCCTCGGTGAGCAATGTCGCCTCGATTAATGTGGAAGCGTCGCCGCTGACGACCGCGCACACACCCGACGGTGGCGGGGTTGGCGAGTTCGGACAGTCGATGGTCTCGACAGCTCGCACGGGGACCGAAGTCAGACATGCCAGCAGGAGCGATACGGTGACGACCACATGTTGCGTCATTAGACCCCCCAAGGGATTTTTTAGAGCGTTTGAGTTTGAGTTGTCGCCGTCATCATAATCGAATTTTGAGACGGCTGGATGTTCACAGAGCGTCGCCGTGGAGAGTGCGACGAGAAGATCGGGAACAGAAGCGTACCTCATTACGGGCGGGACTCCCGCTGACCCCGCAAAGGTGTCCGCAGATCTTCCGCACATTTTCATCATGACTGCCCATGGGCGCTGACCCACGTTGGAGGAAACACAACGGTGAAAGGAGTGCGGCATGAGGAGGAACTGGTGTTTGATTTTGGTGGCTGCCGTTTCCGTGATTCCGGATGTCGCGGTGGCGCAGACCGAGTGGGTGGCGAATCCAGCGAACCCGGTGGCTCCGACACCCGATCTGGATGCGTGGGACTACAACAGCTATGTGGACAGCGCGGTGGTGGTCGGTGGGACCTATCACATGTTCTACAGGGGCCAGCGAGAGGGGTTGACGCTGCTCGGGGAGTACCGAATCGGTCATGCAATTCAACGTCGGTTGTTTGAATGCGAGCAATACGGCGACTCGCGTCGACTTCGAGATCTTCGCCGCCGATGGGACGATGCTCGGTGAGGAGAACCTGATCCTCCTGCCGTGGAGCAATGACCAGCTCAAGCGGATCTTCGACCAGTACCATCCCGTCACCGGCCATGTCGACTTCTGGTCCGCTGCCGCAACAGGGCAAATCTACTGCTACGGATCGGTACTCGACAACGTGACCTCGGACCCGACGACGATTCCGCCGATGCAGAAACGAAAGAGGGGTGGCTTTCGTCGTCGGACGACAGGGACTTCGGTGCCGCGGTGGTCTTATCTGACAGGCGCGGGATGGCCTCCGGCGGCTGCGATGGTGGGTTGAAACGAAGACCGGTGGGAACTTCGCAGTTCCCACCGGGGTTTTCGTTTTCGGCGCGCGTTTACGAGCCCGCGCCACCTCCCGCGCCGGCCGGCGCTGGTTTCAGGGTCAGCAGGTGCTTGATCGTGATGAAGACTCCGGCGACCACGATCAGCCCGTGCAGGAAGACGACGAACATCCAGAACCGGATCGGCTCCTGGGAGAGCATGTACGACTGACCCATCATCCGCTCGAGATAGCTTTGGAGCACCCCGGCGACAGCGAAGGCGAGGCTCATCCCGACCACACCGAGGGACATCATCCAGAAGCCCCAGTGCCCGGCCCTCTCGTCGTAGTTGTTCCCCGGCAGCCCCTTGAGCCGTGGGATGGCGAAGTAGAAGAAGGTGAGGTTGAGGAGAACGTAGGCGCCGAAGAAGGCCAGGTGGCCGTGCGAGACCGTGACCTGGCTGCCGTGGGTGTAGTAGTTGATCCCCGGCAGCGTGTGCGCGAATCCGAAAAGCCCGGCGCCGATGAAGTGCAGGATGATCATCCCGATCAGATAGACCCAGGTGAGCTTCGGCTCCAGCGGTTTCGTCCGTTTGCGGACATCGCGCAGGGTGTCGACGACCATCAGGAGGATCGGCAGCGGCTCGAGGGCGGAGAAGATCCCGCCGACCCAGAGCCAGTACTTGGGCGCACCGAGCCAGTAATAGTGGTGGCCGGTGCCCGCGATCCCGGTAAAGAGGAAGAGTCCGAGCTCGACGTAGAGCCACTTCTCGACCACCTTGCGATCGACGCCGGTGAGCTTCATCAGAATGAAGGCGGTGAGGGCGGCGGCGATGAGCTCCCAGGCGCCCTCGACCCAGAGGTGGATCACCCACCACCAGTAGTACCAGTCGACCGCCAGGTTTTTGTAAAACGGCATCCCGAAGAGGTACATCAGCGCAAGGAACACCAGACCTGCGAGGAGCGAGCCCTGGGTTGCGGTCCAGCGTTTGGCGCGGATCATGGTCGTGCCGATGTTCGCCAGGAACATCAGCACCCCGATCACGATCACCACATCGAGGGTGAATGGAATCTCCAACAACGGACGCCCCTGGGTCCAGCCGAAGAGGAAACCGACCAGCGCCGTGACCCCGGTGAGGGAGAGGATGACGAGCTGGGCGACGGCGAGCTTGGGCCACGCGAGCTCGCTCTCGGTTTCCTCTGGGACCATGTAGAAGGTCGATCCCATGAAACCGAGCAGGAGCCACAGCACCGCCAGGTTGGTGTGCATCGCCCGGGCGGTGGCGAAGGAAAACACGTTGACGACGTCCTGCGGCACGGTGAAGAAGTAGTTGATCGCCAACCACAGACCGACGATGACCTGGAGTCCGAAAAGGAGCAGCGCAACGACAAAGTACGGAAAGGCGACGTTTTGAGTCCGGTACGTCATGGCTCACCTCCCTTCAGCGGTGTCGAGGGAGACGATGAACTCACCGATCATCAGGCGCTGCTCCCCGGACAGGTGCTCGAACGACGGCATCTCGGTACCCGGGGCGAAGGCCTCGGGGTTGGCGAGGTACTCGGCGATCCACGCGGAGTTTCGCCGCGACCCGATCCACTCCAGGCGGCCGCCGATCTTCTCGCCGCGATCACCGAGAGCGTGGCAGGTCAGACAGTCCTCCTGATTGATCAGCGCCGCGCCCGGAGAGAGCACGGCTCCCGCCATCAGCCGTTCGGTGGACCGCTTCCAGCGGGCTTCCGAGTGCTGCGGCGGCCAGTCGTGGTTGTCGATCTCGGACACCCAGCGGAAGAAGGCGACGATGTCGGCGATCTCCTGCTCGGACAGGTTCTGCTGCGGCATCTTTCGGTAGGAGTCGGCGAAAGCCACATCCGGGGCGGCCAGCCGGCGCCGGATGGTGTCTGATCCGAGCCGGGTGTAGGCGCGGGTGAGATCCGGCGCGTAGTACCCGCCAAAACCGAGAATCGTGTGGCAGTCGTTGCAGTTGTAGTGTTCGAACGCCCGCTTGCCCGCGATGACCTGCTCGTCGAGCTGGTCAGCGTGGGTCAGGGCGGCGAACTGGCTGTGGGTGTCCACCGTCAGCACAAGAAAAAGCACCAGCGATGACAGTGTGCCCAGCCAGAAGATCCACTTTGCGGCCTTCTCGGTCATGGTCTCCTCCTTCGGTTGTCGGTCCGGAAATGGACTCTGATCAACTCTCACTCGGTCCTCGGTCGTGGTCCTTGATCATGGTCAAGCGGGATCATGTCGTCGCAGGGGGGGGCGCTGCTGCAGACGACGATCATGCAGGTCCCGGGGGGCGACACCGAGTTCGATGCACCGATCGCCCTCCCCGGGAGGATGCCAGGAGCGCAACTTTGTTCGCGGCAAACAAAGTTGGAGCCAGGCACCTCCGCCGAACCCACCGGCCTCGCCCTCGGTGACGGTCGGCTCACGCCGGACTATTTCGAGATCCAGTTTCGTTTACGGTTCCGAGTGCGATACGATCATCGCCGGCGCCATCGCGCGCCGACTGGAGGCCCATGCAACCCACCCGAGTCCTGCTCGTCAACGCCGTCAACCCCTTTGTCGAGGCGCAAAACCGCTATCCCGCACTGGGGCTCGGTTATCTCGTCGCCATGCTCAACCGCGAGCTCGGTGACGCCGTCGAGGTGCGGCTCATCGAGGACGATGTCGCCGCGACCATCCGCGACTGGCGGCCGCATCTTCTCGGACTCTCGTCGGTGTCGCAAAACTACAACCTGGCGAAGAGTTACGCCGAGCTCGGTCGCAAGGCCGGGATCCCGGTGATCATCGGCGGCTACCACATCACCGAGCTGCCGAGCAATCTGACCAGGGCGATGAACGTCGGTGTCCTCGGCGAGGGCGAGTACGCGCTGGTCGAGCTGGTGGAACTCTACCGCGAGCACGGCGCGTTGCCGCCGGCAAAGCTCGCCGGGATCGAAGGACTGGTTTACTGGGACGGCGATGGGCAGGTCCAGACATCCCCGCGCGAGGTCGTGGGCAAGAAAGAGAAGGACCTCGACGCCCTGCCAATGGCCGATCGTTCCATGATGCGGGTCCGACCGCATTCGAACATGCTGACCTCGCGCGGCTGCCCCTACAACTGCACCTTCTGCGCCTCGACCAGGTTCTGGCCGAACATCCGCTACTTCTCGCCGGAATACATGATGGAGGAGATCAAACACCTCCGCGACACCTACGGCGTCAAGTACATCACCTTCCACGACGATCTCTTCATCGCCAACACCAAACGGCTTGCCGGGCTGCACGAGCTGATCATGCGCGAGGGGCTACCCAAGCAGGGTTTCCGTTTTTCGTGCGCCTCATCGGCGACCCGGATCACCGATGACACCGCGCGGATGCTCAAGGAGATGAATTTCGTTTCGGTCTCCATGGGGCTCGAGTCCGGCAACCAGGAAGTGCTGACCCGGCTCAAAGGCACGGCCTTCAAGGTCGACATCAACGAGAACGCGGTCCACACCCTGCACCGGCACGGCATCCACCCGCACGCCTCGTTCATCATCGGCGAGCCCCGGGAGACCGTCGAGCAGATGATGGAGACCTACGACTTCATCAAACGCAACCCGTTGTCGCTGGTCAATCTCTATGTCCTCACTCCATTGCCGGGAACCCCGGTCTGGCACCAGGCCAAGGCGCGGGGCCTGGTCTCGGACGACATGGACTGGGACCGGCTGAACATCTCCTTCGAGCTCGACTGGAAGCGGGTCATTCTGGTCTCCGAGACGGTCAGCCGCGAGGAGCTCCACCGGGTCTACCAGAAGCTCCGCCGGCTCAGGCTCTACAAGTACGCCAAGGCCATGGCGACCCACCCCTTCCAGATGGATCTCCCCGAGTACGGCCGCGCCAAGCTGGTCGAGTGGGGCTACCGCCTCAAGTCAGCGGTGACGCACGGCTCGGCGCCGATCAATGCGGGGCTGGACAAAGCGTCATAACGAAATTATGAATTTTGAGTTATGAATTATGAATGACATCGCAAGGTGCTCTGTAGCGATTGCGATGCAATTCATAATTCATCATTCCTAATTCATCATTCGATCATCAGCGGCGCCGGCCGCTGATGATCCAGCGGTCCGGACCCAGGTCCTGCCGCTCGACGTTTGCGAGACCAGCCTCCTCCATCCACCCCCGCAGCTCGGGCTCGGAGTACGTGTCGCCGAAAGAGCGCATGTTGACGGCGAAGAGCGCTCCGAGGACATGTTGGTTCTTCGCATCGTCGATGGCGAAGTCGACCACGACCACCTGACCGCCCGGGGCGAGGGCGACTGCGGCGCGCCGGATGATCTCGGCGGCCCGGGGCGCGAGCTCCTGGTGGAGGATGTTCGCGAGCAGAACCAGATCGAAGCCGTTGCCGTAGTCGGTTTCGAGGTAGTCGCCGCCGATCCAGGAGAGCCTGTCCTCGAACTCGGTTCCGAGGATGCTCTCGGGCGCCGCGTCGGCGACCTGAGGAACATCGAGAACGGTGGCGTGGAGCTCGGGTTGGGTTTCGCACATCGCCTTGGCGTACTGTCCCCAACCGCCGCCCACGTCGAGCATGGTGCGGACACCTTCGAGATCCAGGGTTTCGGCCACCCGGCGCGCGATCCTCGCGCTGACGGCCTGCATGGCGGCGCCGAATCGTGCGGTCTCTTCGGAAGTGCGGGGCGCCGTCTTCCATGCCTCGCCGCGGAGCCATGGTTCGAGGTTTTCACCCCAGCGCTCGTACATCGAGTGGAGGTGGTCGAGGAAGGGTCCGTAGTCGCCGGTGCCGCCGGTGAAAAAGGGACGGAGAGGCGCGGCCAACCGGTAGGTCTCGCCATCGGCTGCGACCAGGTTCTGGGCGCAAAGGGCGCGGATGATCTTGGCGGTGGCCAGGGGGTCGAGATCGAGCTCGGACGCGACCTCGTCCGGGGTGGCCGCCCGGTTCGCGAGCGCGTGGAGGATCCCCGTGCGGCCGGCGACGGTGACGACACGCTGGCCGGCAAAATTCCACAACAGTCGTTGAAGCCCGTCGAGATCGATCGTGTCGGTCATCGTTCCTCCCAAAGGCCACCATGATACTGGCGCTTTGAAATGCGATGGAAATCAAAACCAAGAAATTCAAAACTAAGAACTTAACGACAACGATCATGCACTGGTACACTTTGAGTCGCGATCATGAGCAATCGATCCATCCGCTGGCTCCTCAACGAGCTCCCGGGGCTTGTTTCAGATGGCGTGGTCGACGACGCCACCGCGGACCGCCTGCGCTCCCGGTACCCGGCGCCGTCGTCCCTGACGGGCAGCCGGCTGGCGATCATCGTCTGCGCCGTCTTCGGCGCCCTGCTCATCGGATCGGGCGTGATCCTGCTGCTGGCCCACAACTGGGAGCACCTCGGCCGGCCGGCGCGGACCGTCATTGCCGTTCTGCCGCTGCTGGCCTCTCAGGTCCTCGCCGGTTGGGTGCTGGTTCGGCGCGGCGACTCCACCGCCTGGCGCGAGGGCTCGGCGACGCTGCTCGCGCTGGCCCTCGCTGCGGCTATCGCCCTCGTCGACCAGACCTACCACACGGGTGGAGATCTCGAGTCCTTTCTCTGGCGCTGGTCGCTCCTGCTCGCGCCGCTGCCGTGGCTGCTCAATTCGAGCTCGGTGGCAATCCTCTTTCTCGCCGCGCTGACCTGGTGGGCCGGCGCCGCCAAGGCTGACCGGCTCGAGGTCATCTGGCTCTGGCCCCTGGCGCTGGCCGTGGTCCCGCACGTCGTCTCGGTCATGCGCTCGGATCGCCGGGGTCTGCGCGCCGCCAACCTGCAGTGGGCTTCTGCGGTCTTCCTCTGCGTCGCGGCGGGCCTCGGGCTCGAGTGGCGGGTGCCCGGGCTCTGGATCCTGGTGTATACCGGGCTCTTCGCCCTGATGATCGCCGTGGGCACCGCCACACGGCGTGACGAGGAGGGAGTGTGGCGGCGGCCCCTCGAGGCCGTCGGCGTCGCCGGGAGCGTCGTGCTGTGGTTGATCTTGAGCTTCGACGAGCCGTGGAAACACATCGGCTGGCACCACATCCACAACGACGAACGCTTCCACCAGGCGGCCTCTTTCTTCGATGTGGCCCTCGCCGTCGGGCTGCCGCTGGCGGCCCTTGCAGCGGTCACGTTGATCCTCGACCGTCGGCGCCACACGCTGGCGATGGTGTGGACGGTTTCGGTGCCGGTAGCGGCGATCGTCTGGCCGCTGGTGGCGGCGTCGGAGAACACCGATCTGAGGTGGATCGCCGCCCTGGCCTTCAACCTCATCCTCTTCGTCGTGGGGATCGCCTCCATCACCTCGGGGATCCGTTCCCAGAACCTGGGGACGGTCAATCTCGGGATGATGGTCATCGCCGCGCTGACGGTGGTGCGCTTCTTCGACGCCGAGATCGGCTTTGTCGCCAAGGGGCTCGCCTTCATTGTCATCGGCATCGGTTTCCTGGCGGCGAACGTGGTGATGTCGAGACGGCTCAAGCGGGCGGAAGGGGGCGCGCCATGAGCGGCAGGAACCTCCGGCTGGCCCTCTTCGTCGTCCTCGCAGTCACCCAGTTGGCGGTGGCGGCCGGCGCCATCATCCGCTCCGAGCTCGCTCTGCGGTCGGGAGAGGTCTTCCGCTTCAAGCTCCAACCCGTCGATCCGGTGGACGCCTTCCGCGGCCGCTACGTCAACCTTCGTTTCGAGCTCGATCGGGCGCCCGTGGCCGACCGGCTGCCGAATCTCCACAACCAGAAAATCTATGTCCCGCTGGCGGTCGATCGGGACGGGTTTGCGGTCTTCGATTCGGCGGTCCTCGAGCGGCCTGCGGCCGGCCACTACCTCGGGATGCGGTGCGGGATTGAATACACCGACGACAACGGCGGTCGAGTCGTGTCGCTCGCCCTTCCGTTCCAGCACTACTACATGACCGAGGAGCTCGCCAGGGAGGTCGATCGATCCCTGTGGCGGCGAGGCCGTCGCCCGGCCTGGGTCACGGTCCGGGTGCGGAACGGAACCGGGGTCATCGAGGACCTCTATGTCGACGGCCGACCGGTCCGTGAGTGGCTTGAGACCGGTGGTCCGGAACAGCCTCCTGCGGTGACCGCGATTCCAGAGCAGTGACCCCCTCCCTCACCCGTCGTCAGGAGATCATCGGGCTGCTTCGGCGGCAGGAGTGGACCTTTGACGATCTTCGTCACCAGCTCGCCGTCAAGGTGAGCACCCTCGAGGACGATCTCACCCACATCCGGCGCAGCGTCAAGGTCGACCGCGAGCGGCTTCGGGTCCGGTCCGCCGTCTGCGCCGATTGCGGCTTTCGGCTCTCGAGCACCGCGCTTCACCCACCGGGTCGTTGCCCCGAATGCCGCAGCGGAAACCTCGACGGTCCGTGGCTCGCCATCACAAAATTATGAATGATGAATGATGAATGACATCACAGATGCTTTTGAAAGTCCTGCGATGAAATTCATAATTCATAATTAAGAATTCATAATTAGTCTGCTGTCCACCGCACCTTCAGCTTGCGCGCCGCCCGAACCTCGTCGACCCGGCTGACCGGGGTGTCGTGCGGAGCGGTGCGGACGAACTCGGGGTTTTCCCCCGCCTCTTTGGCGATGGCGAGCATGGCGTCGCAGAAGATGTCGATCTCGTCGGGCGAGACGCTCTCGGTGGGTTCGATCATGAGCGCGCCGTGGACGATGAGCGGGAAGCTCATGGTCGGCGGGTGGAAGCCGTAGTCGAGCAACCGCTTGGCGATGTCGGTGTTGTGAACATCGTTGGCGGTCTGGCGGGTGTCGTCGAAGACCACCTCGTGGAGGGTCGGCGAGTCGTACGGCAGGTGGTAGGCGTTGGCGAGACGCCGGCGGATGAGGTTGGCGTAGAGCACGGCCACATCCGACATTTGCCGCAAACCGTCGGATCCGAGGCTCCGGATGTAGGTGAGCGCCCGCACCAGAATCAGGAAATTACCGTAGAACCCGCGCATGGCGCCGATGGAGGCCGCGTCGTCTTCGACCAGAGTGAAGCGTTCGCCGGCCTTGACCACCCGCGGTACGGGCAGGTGAGGCACCAGGGCCTCGGAGACGACCACCGGACCGGCGCCGGGCCCGCCGCCTCCGTGGGGTGTGGAGAAGGTCTTGTGCAGGTTGATGTGCATGGCGTCGGCGCCCATGAGACCGGGCAGGGCGCGGCCGGCAAAGGCGTTGAGGTTGGCACCGTCCATGTAGATGAGGCCGCCGCGGTCGTGGACGAGCTTGGAGATCTCGACGATCCGGTGCTCGAAGACCCCGAGGGTGTTCGGCACCGTGAGCATGATCCCGGCGACCCTGTCGGTCATGAGCCGGTCGAGCTCCTCCAGATCCACCGTGCCGTCGTCGCCGGAGGCTAATTCGATGGTTTCGTAGCCGGCAAAGGCGGCGGTGGCGGGGTTGGTGCCGTGGGCAGAGTCCGGGACCAGCACCACGTCGCGGGCGTCGCCGCGCGCCTCGAGGGCCTTACGGATCATCAGGATCCCGGCGAGTTCGCCGTGGGCGCCGGCCGCCGGCTGCAGCGTGACCCCGGCCATCCCGGTGATTGCGATGAGCGCCTGCTCGAGCTCCCAGATGAGCCGGAGACAGCCCTGGACCTGTTCGACGGGTTGCAGCGGGTGGGCCGCGGCGAGACCGACGAGGCGGGCGGTCTGCTCGTTGATCCGGGGGTTGTACTTCATGGTGCACGAGCCGAGGGGGTAGAGTCCTTCGTCCACCGCATAGTTGAGCTGGCTCAGCCGGTGGAAGTGCTGGACGATCTCCATCTCGGTGAGATCGGGGTAGTCGGGGAGCTCGCTGCGGAGAGCGTTCTGGGGGAGGATCGTCGCCGGATCGACGGCGGGCGCATCGAGGGGCGGGAGCTGGAAGCCCTGCCGTCGGAGGCGCTCGGGGTTGCGCTCGAAAAAGAGGGCCTCATCGCGGATCGCCCGGCGTTTCATGAGAGCTTCTCCATCGCGGCGATGAGTGCTTCCGTGTCCGCAGTGGTGTTCTTTTCGGTGACGGCGACCAGCAGGCCGTCGGGCCAGGAGCCGCCCCAACGATGGGCCGCGACTCCGGCGAGCACGCCTTCGGCGGCGAGCCGGCGCGCGAGCTCATCGCCGCTGCCGGGCCCGGTGAGGAGAAACTCGTCAAAGGTCGGCGCCGTCGGATAGGCGAGCTTCCACGATCCGTTCATTTCATTGATGCGTCGCTTGAGCTCCTCGGTTCGGGAGAGGCACGACGTCGCGAGCTCTCTGAGCCCATGTCCGCCGATGGCTTCGAGCCAGATCGTCGCCGCCAGCGCCATGAGGCCCTGGTTGGTGCAGATGTTCGAGGTCGCCTTGGCGCGGCGAATGTGCTGCTCGCGGGTCGAGAGTGTCAGACAGAAGGCGCGTTGGCCGGTGCTGTCGATGGTTTCCCCGGCGAGTCTGCCGGGCATCTGGCGGATGTCCTTCGCCCGGCAGGCGAAGAAACCCAGGTGGGGTCCGCCGTAGCCGGGGGCGAGGCCGAAACTCTGGGCCTCACCGCAGACGACGTCGAAACCGTGCGCGCCGCCGCCGCTGAGCAGACCCAGGGAGACACCCTCGGTGACGACCTGGACGGCGAGGGTGGCGGACTCCCGTGCGGCCTCGGCGACGGCCGGCAGATCCTCGATGATGCCGAGGAAGTTGGGTGACTGGACGGCGATGCAGCAGCTGCTCTCGCCCGCGGCCTCGCGCAGGGCGTCGGCCGTAACCCGGCCGTCATCGCCGGGAGGCACGACGACCACCTCGAGTCCCGCGGGGTCGGCATAGGTCGCGAGCACTTTCCGATACATCGGGTGGAGGGTCTCTGCAAGAACCACCCGATCGAACCTTCCGCGTTTGACGCGGTGGGCGAAGAGCACCGCCTCGACCAACGCCGTCGCCCCGTCATAGAGCGAGGCGTTGGACACCTCCATCCCGGTGAGCTGGCAGATCAGGGTCTGGAACTCGAAGATGACCTGGAGGGTGCCCTGCGAGATTTCGGGCTGGTAGGGGGTGTAGGAGGTGAAGAACTCGGCCCGCGACAGGACGGCGTCAACCACGCTCGGCTGGACATGACGGTAGACCCCGGCGCCGAGGAACGAGGGAACGCACTCGGGAGAGAGGTTGGCCAGCGCCATCGACTGGAGTTCGGAGCGGACGGCGTTCTCGTCGCGGCCGTCGTCCATGGGCAGCCGGTCGACGCAGACCTCCGCCGGAATCGAGGAAAAGAGCTCATCGACGGAGTCGAGCCCGAGCTCGCCGAGGATTCGCTGACGATCCTCGTCGCCGGCACCGATCCACGGGTGCATCAGGTGCTTTCCGCCTCGATCATGGCGATGTAGTCCGCGGCCTCCAACAGGTCTTCGCCCTCGGTGGTTCCGCTGATCTTGACCAGCCAACCCTCGCCGTACGGGTCTTCGTTGACCAGATTCGGCTCGTCCTCGAGGCGGTCGTTGACCTCGACCACCTCTCCGCCCACCGGCGAGTTGAACTCGGACACGGCCTTGACCGACTCGAGGGTTCCGAGCTCCTCGGCGGCGTTGGCCCCGATTCCGACCTCGGGAAGCTCGACGTAGACGACCTCCCCAAGCTGGTCCTGGGCGTAGTGGGTGATTCCCACGACGACGACATCGCCCTCGGTGCGAGCCCACTCGTGGGTCCGTCCATACTTCAGGTCGGCGGGTACGTTCATGGCTGTCTCCTTCCCGATTCGTGCTGCTTCCGATGATCTTTGGGCGTCACTTTTTCTCTCGCCTGTAAAACGGCATCGGCACCACCCTCGCGGCGGCCCGACGGTTGCGGATCTCGACCAGAAACTCGGTGCCGTCCTCGCTGGCTTCGATGGGGAGGTAGGCCAGCCCGAGGGCCCTGCCGAGGGTCGGCGAGTGGGTTCCCGATGTCACGTGCCCGACCGGTTCCAGGTCGCCCTCGCCGAGGTAAACGGGATAGCCGTGGCGCGCAATTCCACGGTCGATCATTTCGAAGCCGACGAGGCGTCGATCGAGCCCCGTTTCCTTCTGGCTCTCGAGGATGTCGCGACCGATATAGTCGCCCTTCTTGAACTTGACGATCCAACCGAGACCCGCCTCGAGGGGGGTGGTGGTGTCGTCGATCTCGTGGCCGTAGAGGCTCATCCCGGCTTCGAAGCGCAGGGTGTCGCGGGCGCCGAGTCCTGCCGGGAGCAGACCCTTGGGTCGTCCCTCCGCGAGGATCGCCCGCCAGACCTCGGGCGCCGCCTCGTTCGAGGTGTAGACCTCGAACCCGTCCTCGCCGGTATAGCCGGTGCGGGCGATCAACGCCCGCCGGCCGCAGACCTCGGTGAAAACAAAGGTGAAGTGATTGAGCTCGGAGAGATCGGACCGCACCGACGGCTGGAGGATCTCGGCGGCGAGAGGACCCTGAACCGCCAGCTGCGACCAGCTGTCGGACTCATCGCGAACCTCGACGCCGGCGCGACCGGCGGCGAGCTCTCCGAGATAGGCCGCATCCTTGGCGCGGTTGGCGGCGTTGACGACCAGAAGGTACTCGTCGTCGGCCAGCTTGTGGACGAGCATGTCGTCGACGAACGTCCCCTGGGGGTACATGAGGCCGGTGTACTGGGCCCGGCCGACGGTCATCTTCGAGTGGTCGTTGCACGACACGAGCTGGACGAAGTCGAGCGCGCCGGGGCCGGTGATGAAGACCTCGCCCATGTGCGAGACATCGAAGAGCCCGGCCCTGGTTCTGACCGAGGTGTGCTCGTCGACGAGAGAGGTGTAGTGCACCGGCAGCTCGTAGCCGGCGAACTCGACCATGCGGCCGCCGGCCGCGATGTGTTCGTCGTAGAGCGCCGTGTGTTTCGGCATCGTCATCCACCCCACCTCCGCGTCAAATTGAGGGAGTCCGTGCAGCTTCACCAAGCACGGCGGCAGGGTACCATCACAGATCGGGATCGGAAAGTCGGCCGCGAGGCTCGAATTCAACCGCCGAAAATCGGTTCTGTCGTTGACCTCAGGAGAAGAGCCTGTCGAGCATCAGTCGTGCCTTTTGCAGGTCGTTCGACGGCTTCGCAATCTTGGAGATCAGCGCGGAGTAGGTCTCGCCGACAGCTTCGAGATTGCTCGATCGGACCAGCCCGAGGAGTTCCTCCAGGGCTTGCCGCCCCTCGCTGCCGACCTCGCCGGCGAGTTCGCGTTCGACGATCACCTTGACCAACGCCAGCATCTCTTCCTTTTGTTGCAGGCTGGCTCCGGGGGCGTTGGCGCTCGCCTTCGATGTGCTCGCGTCAACCGCGGCCTCCCTGCGGGGGTTGAGCGCGGGGCCGGCGTTCGGCAGGGAGTTGCGCCGATCCCCGGCAAAGAGACCTTCCGGGAGATCCCGCAGCTGCCGGCTGAACCTCCCGAGCATGAGGTAGAGCTCCTTCTCGGAGGCGAAATTCCCGACCAGACGGGCGTTTCGGTCGAGCTCGAGGGTCTCGGACTCCTGCAGCATGATGTTGGCCTGGGCGCCCTTCTCGAGAATGATCTTGTCCGCCTGGACTCGCCAGGCGGTCAGTTCGCCGGCGACGAAACACGAGTCGGCGGCTTCCACCGAGACCGCTTCCACCTGCACGCCCGGGTCGATTCGCACCGATCCCGAACCTGATTCGATGACCGAGTAGACCCCGGAATTCTGGATCACGAGATTGCCGGGAGTGCGGATCGACAGCTGACCCTGCTCGTTGACGGCGATCTCGGTGCCCTGGGGGATGATCATGGTGGGAAAGTTCTTGGTGTCTTCCATGGGTCTCATCTGCTCCAGACTCGCGATGGCAGCGGGTCGAACGAAGGCGCCGGTGCGTGCCGGCCGCTGACGAGGAGTGCTTCGTGACCGGTCCACTGATAGTTGAGGATGAAGATCCTCGGATCGACGGGTTCGGGTTCGCTGTCTTCGGAGTTGGTGAGTCGAACCTCGAAGTGGAGATGGGGTGAGGTGCTCCAGCCGGTATTGCCGACGGTCCCGATCTTTTCGCCCCGGACGACCTGCGCCCCGCGTCTCACCAGGATCTCCTCCAAGTGCGCGTAGATCGAGACATAGCGTTCGCCGTGCTTGAGCACGACGACGTTGCCGTAGCGCCACCACCTGACGTTGCGGTTCAATGGGAAGCGGCCGGCGTAGACCACCCGGGCATCACCCGGAGCCAGTACCGGGGTTCCTTCTCGGGCGGCCAGATCGATGCCGGCGTGGAAATCGATGGTGTTCGTGAAGGGCGAGGTGCGGTTGCCGAAGGGCGAGGTCAGGACAAAGCTCCCGATGGGAAGGGGGCAGATTGACGGAACCGAGCGAGTGAGTTCTTCATTGGCGCGGGCGAAGCTGGCGAGCTCGTCCGCCAGGGTCAGCAGGGCCTTGGTTCCGGTGTCCAGTTTGACGGCTCGCCGGATGGCGATTTCCGCTTCGGGGACCGAAAACGCGCCGATGGGTGACGACTCCGGATACCCCCCTCCGCTCTGGGCGGTCTGGGTCGCACCCATGATGAGGCTCATCTGGAGCTGGCGGTTGTGGGCCCGGGTCGCTTGCCGCTCCATCCGATCGAGCGCCGACACCCGTTGGGCGAGGATCGCCCTCTGCGTCTCATTCTGTTGGTTGAGAATCCGGAGTTTGCCGCTCAGGAGCAACGACTGGATACCGATGGGCGTCAGGACCGCGCCGGCAATGAAGACGAGGCCCAGCAGAATCCCGATCAGCCACAGCCATCGCATGCCCTGGCGTGACAGAAAGTAGTAACGGACCTGTTTGCGGATGTCCGCTGGGTGAAACTGGATCTCGTACATCGAATTCGATCTTACTCCTCACGGCTGCAACAGCGGTGGCGACGGTCACATGCCGACGTCAACCGTTTTCTCATGAGGATTGTTTCAGAGACCCGATCACGCGGCCTTGAGAGCCTTCACCATGTCCTCTCGCGATGCCCGCCAGGCGGGCCAGAATGACGCTGCGGTCACCAGAATGAGACCGACCGAGATGACCGCGGCCAGGTCGTACAAGGCGGGGTGAAACGGAATGTTGTCGACCATGTAGACACGGGCGAGGCCCTCCGGGAATCGGACCACCTTGAAGGTGTTGAGGAACCAGCTCGCGATACAACCGAACGCGACGCCCAGGCCGAGACCGAAACCGCCCAGGAGGACGCCGGAATAGAGCAGCACCCGCCGCACCAGGGACGGTGTCCCACCCAGCGCCTGGAGGGTGCCGGCCGCCCGCCGCTTGTCGATGGCGAGAACGACGAGAGCCGAACTCACCTGGAACGACGCCACGGCCACGACCAGGCTGAGAACGACGAAGAGAGAGAGGGTCTGCCAACGCAGGGCGGCGAAGAGCGGTCGATTCATCTCGCGCCAGTCGGTGAAGAGCAGGGTCGGGAACCGGGCCTCCAGCGGCTCGCGAACCCGATCGACGGCCATCGGGTCGTCGAGCTCGATTTCGACCCCGGCGGCGCCGATGTCGGGCATGACCTCGTGGACCCGGCCGAGGGGAATCAGGATCCACTGGTGGTCGAACTCGGCAAAAGCAAGGCTGAAAGTGCCGGCAACCTCGAGGCGCAGGGATGGAACGATCCACGAGGCCGAGTCCGGCGGCAGACGCAAGGTCGTGCTCCCGCCGGTCGCGGCGCCGATCTGATCGGCGAGCCGCGCGCCGAGAATAACGGGCATGAGCAGGGTCTCCGGCCATGCCTGCAATCCGGTATAGGCCGGAGGATCCTGGACCGCCTTGACGGTGACGGTCAGCGGACGGGTCGGCTCGGCGGGGTCATCGATGAGCCCGGAGAGATAGGTCACGGGGCTCGCCCTCCGGATGCCGTCGAGATCGCTCATCCGGCGGGCGAAATCCATCGACTCGCTGGGGGTCATCCGGTAGCCGGCGAAACCGACCATGTGTGCGTTGCCCTGTTGAAGCGCTGCGGCGATGGCGTCGGTATAGCCCCGCATGAGAGCGAGGGTGATGACCAGCGCCGCCACCGCCAGCGCCACCGCGGCAAACGCAGCCAATGCCGTGCCCCGGAGCAGTCGACCGGTCCGGCGGCGCAGGAAGCGGATGGCGAGATCGAGGGCAAGCGGCATGAACCATCGATTATGAATTCTCAATTCTTAATTCTCAATTTTTAATTTTCAGCGCAGCTCGCGTTCGAGGTCTCGCCGGATGTTAAATAATTAAGAATTAAGAATTTAAAGTTGAGAACCTGCGATGTCGGTTTTCCGCGCGCGATAGGTGATCGACCGCACCACGCCCTCGAGGTCCCTGCTGGTGAGGCCGAGCTCCGCCATGGCGGCGTTGACCTCCTTGGGCAGCGAATCCGCGACGGTGGCGAGGAAATCGACGTCTTTGAGGATCTCGATCTCGTCCAGGCCGGCCCCGGCGAGCATCGCGAGGTAGTCGTCGCGCTGGATGGCGCCGGAAACGCAGCCGACATAGGCCATGACGTCCTTGGTAATGACCTCCGGAAGCTCGCCGTCGAGCATCACATCGGACACGACGAGCCGGCCGCCGGGTTTGAGCACCCGGGCGATCTCGGCGAAGACCTTGGATTTGTCCGGCACCAGGTTGATGACGCAGTTGGAGGTGATGGCGTCGATGGCGCCGTCATCGATGGGCAGGGACTCGAGCCGACCCTCGCGGAACTCGACGTGATGGGCCCCGGCTGACGCGGCGTTGGTGGTGGCCTTGGCGAGCATTTCGGGGGTCATGTCGACGCCGATGACGCGGCCCTCGGGGCCCACCGCACGGGCGGCGATGAGGGCGTCGATACCCGCTCCGGAACCGAGATTGACCACGGTCTCGCCGGGTTGGAGCTCGAGATACTCGAGCGGGGCGCCGCAGCCGAGACCGAGGTCCGCGCCCTCGGGAAGCAGGTCGAGATCCACCGCCTTGTAGCCGAGGCCGGTGGAGAGGCCGACCGGTGATGAGCCGCAGCAGTTGGTCGCCGGCGCGCAGCAGGATCCCGCGTTGGCAATCTTGCCGTACCTGTCGCGGACCGTGGCGACGAGCTCTTCCGGGGAAGTGGTTGTTCTGATCTGGTTGGTCATGATTCGGTCCTTTCATGGACGTGTATTCCGGAACCGGCAAAAAGGTGATCGTAAGCGCCGGGGCAGCAGCCCTCGGTCGCCGAACGGACGGCGGTCAGGAGGCAGTCCACGGTGTCGAGGGTGGATGAGGCCGAGCCCGGTGGGAGGTTGTCGAGAATATTACGGGCGAAATTCAATTCGCTCTGGCGGACGGCCGTTGCCGAGAGGCGGCCCTCTTTGGTGAGCTCGGCTTTGAGGGCCCTGCGGTCGTTCGGGTCGGCGCCGCGAAGGACCAGACCACGCTCCACCAGCCGGTCGAGATTCCGGGACAGGGTGCTCGGTGCAATCCCGAGGCGTTGACCCAGCTCGCCGAGCCGCAGGCCGCCATCGGCCAGCGCCTCCAACGTGGCGGCCTGGGCGACCGTCATTCCGCAGCAGCCGATGTCCGCCCGTTCGGCAAGGGAGAACCGGCGGACGATCAACCGGATCGCTTCCATCAGTCGTCTGGCATCGTGCTCTGAACTCATCGTTGCTCCATACAAAGAATGTATATTACAAATATAAATTGTCAAGGACCTCCGGAAAAGAAAATCGCCGGTAGGGTCTTTGAAGAAACGAATTCCGGCGGTTCTCTCCAAAGAAACCCCGGCAGGTGCAATCAAACCTGATGTTGCGACCATGACCTCTGGACTTCGGTTTCGGTCGGAAGCGGTTCGGTTCTCTGCTGGTGACGGTGGCTGCGCTGACCTCCGCGATCACTGAGGGGCTGGGATTCCTGCGCCCCTCCTTTCGGATTCTGACCATCAAAAAAGCGCGGGTTGCCCCGCGCATTTTCTGCTGGTCAGAATCCGACCTAGTTCAGCTTCTTGTTCTTCCAGTATTTCGTTCCCGAGATGTCGGCCGAGGCCATGAGGCCCTTTTCGGTGATCTGCCAGACGGCGACGCCGTTGACGAAACCGGTGGTGGCGTTGGCGCCGTCGGTGCCGGCGGCCGCCTGGGCTGACGCGTCCGCTTTCCACCCCTTCATGACGAAGTTGTTGAAGGTCCTCTCGTCCTGGAAAAAGAAGAGCACCTGATAGGACTGGCCGCCGATGCCGACACCGACACCGCCGGTGCCCATCTTCATGTAGGTCCTCTCGCCGGTCGCTCTGTGGATGGCAACCCCGTTCCCGCCGCCTCCGGAGATGAGGAATGCGATTTTGAGGTTGTCGAAGGCGGCCCAGCCGTACGCGGACTCGAAGAGCTCTTCGGCCTTCCAGTTGCTGTTCATCACCTGCTCGAGGACCGCGTCGGCCATCTCGTCGATCTTGAGTCGTTTGGATTCGTTCTTGAGCGATTTCCAGTCATCGCCCTTGTCCTCGGCGACGAGGTTCGTCGCGGGGAAGAGAAAGGCGAGACCGATCAGCAACGCGGCGGCGGTTCGCACTGGTGTCATGGTTGATGCCTCCTGCGGTAGGTTCGGATCTTGAAGCAGCGTGCTCCGGATATTACCACCCGATGGACGACCCGGTCAGAACCTGGTGCGCCCGCGGCTTGCAGCCGGGTCGTCGGAAGAGGCGGGGGTGCACCCGGTCGACACGCCCTCGCATTCGATCTCGGCCCAACCACCGCGGACCTTCGTGTTTCCGCAGTAGGTCTTGCCGACGCTCGCCTGGTTGTTGAGATAGGCCAGGACATCGGCGCAGGTCTCGTCCGGGCCGGTCGTGACCTCGCAGGTTCCGCTGTAGCGCGGGTTCGTGAAACAGCAGTTGTCGTCGCCAATGGTGGTTTCGGCAGCCGGTGTCTCGGCGAAGATCGGAGCGACCGCGACCACAATCAGGGCCACAAGGGCGGTTGTAGATGATATACGGATGGTGGGTTTCATGATGATCTCCGTTTCGGCGATGGTCCTTCACAAGACAACGCGAGTACTCGACGGTTTGATTCCGAATGCCGGCCCAGTATACGGCGTGTTAGGCTCGATGCGATGACCGGCCGGAGCAAGAAATGCGGGAGATTTGATGACCGCGGCCACACGGTGGTGTGGCTTGCGTTTCCGATTTTCGTCGCGACGGTATTGCTCTCGGCGCCGGTGATCGAGGCGCAGCACGAGCAGGGTCTGTCGCTCGGCATCGATGGGATCGACCTGACCGCCGTCGAAGAGTCGCCCGAAACCTCGACCGAGTCGACGATCGTCGAGATCCCCGTGCCCATCACCCTGCGGACGCCGCGGGACGGGCGGATCGGGATCCGGCTGCGGCTGAGCGTTTTCTTCTCATGGAACGACGTGCGTTTCGTGGATATCGAAGGCGACGATATTGCGGCCAGCCTGAATACGCTGACCGTGGTGCCGGGGGTCGAGTTGATGATCCCGGTGGGAGAGCGCTGGATGGTCCGGCCCTACGGCCAGATCGGGGGCCTGCAGGCGCTCGACGTTCCCGGCCACCGGTGGATGGCGTCGGTGGGATCCCGCGCCAGCGTCCGGTGGCCGTTCGAGAAGTGGATTCTCTCGGCCGGCGGCAGGTTCGAGTACACCTCGGTCTTCGATGAAGATTGGCGGAGAACCGACGATGTCGCCTTTGTCGATCTTGGTGGCGATTTCAGCTTTCCCCTGTGGTTCAACGTCAAGGGGGAGCGCGCTGCGATGGGGTTGTTCGTGATCCCCCGCTACTACATCAATGCTGCGGAGATCGTCGGCCAGGACGGCTTCGACCTCGGTGTCGACTCGCACATCGAGATCGGTGTCTCGTTTCAGATCCACGACAACCCCAAGCTCTGGTTCATCAAGATTCCCAGTTGGTACGGTGTCGGGGCCCGCTTTGCGAAGAACCACAAGTCGCTCAGGATCTACCTGGGATTCCCTTTCTAGACGGCCTTTCGACGAGCCGGCGCCGAGACTCGAGGCCGGAAAGCACCATGGGTCTCGGCGATACCGATATAATCGCTTGAGTTGTCATCGTCGGAGGAGATGGTGAATCTGAGGGAGAATCTGAGGCGCTTGGATGTCGGCGCGTTGGCGGTGCCGCAGCGGGCGGTGGTGCGGTCCCTCCAGTTTGTCATCCTGCTCTGGGAACAGTTCAACCGCGACAAGCTCATCATCCGTGCGTCGGGCCTCGCCTATTCGTCGCTGCTCGCTGCGGTCCCGCTGATCGCGGTGATCTTCGCCGTGCTGTCGGGTTTCGGGGCTCTCGATGAGATCAAGGTCGAGGTTCAGGAGTTCCTTCTCACCAACCTCCTGCCGAACCGGCAGGACGAGATCGTCGGTTTCCTCGATCAATTCACCTCCAACACGACCAAGCTCGGTTCGCTCGGATTCGCTTTCCTCGCCCTGGCGGCGGTCCTCCTGCTCGACAACGTCGAGAGCAATTTCAACGACATCTACCATCTCCCCAGCCGCCGGAGTTTCCTCAGCAAGATCACGGCCTACACATCGGTCCTGGTCTTGGGTACGTTGTTCATCGGTGCCAGCCTGTCGATCTCGGCGCGGGTCAATGCGCTGCTCCACGACGGGGTTCCGCTCGATCTGAGCTGGATCAGCCGGCAGCTGTCATGGCTCTTTCCCCTTTTGCTGGCCTACCTCGCGTTCCTCGTCGCGTACACCGTGATCCCCTATACCCGCGTCCGCCTCAAATCGGCGGTCGTCGGCGCCGCGATCTCGGCGGTGCTCTTCGAGTTCGCCAAGTACCTGTTTGCCAACTCGGTGGGCCAGTCGGTCCGCTACTCGGCGATCTACGGTTCACTGGCCGTGATCCCGATTTTTCTGATCTGGCTCTACATCACGTGGATCGTCGTGCTGCTGGGTCTGGAGGTCGTCTTCACCCATCAACATTTTCTGACCCTGCTCCGATCGCGGGTGATCCGCGGCGGCCCCGAACGAGACAACGTGGGTACCGGACTTCGGCTCTTCACGCTGGTTGCCCAGCGTTTCGAAGCGGGAGAGGATCCGCCGACCTGCGATCAGCTTTCCCGGCGTCTGCTCGAGCCGGTGGGAGCGATCGAAGCCAGGGTTGAGCGCCTCGTTGAAGTCGGATTGGTGCGGCGTGTCGCGCTGGGTTCGGACACCTTGGGTATCGTCCCCTCGACGTCGCCCGACAACGTCCTGGTTTCGGATGTCATGAGCGCCTTCGAACCGCAGATGATGGAGCCGGGTCCGAACAGGCGGGTCGAGAAGACCGTCAACGATCTCATGAGCGAGTTCCTCCGGGCGGGTCACGGGGAGGTAGGCGACTTGAGCTTTGGAGACGTCTTGGCCAGGGCCGCCGGGAACGCCGCAGATGCCCGGACGCCGCGGACGCCCAAGACGACCTGAACGGCATTGTCGTGGACTTTTCGCATTGCGCCGCCGGCGGCGATCTGGCACACTGATCAGGCTTCGAATTCACTGGACCAACAATGCCGAGACACCGGTGTGGTGTCCGTCGATGGTTTGGTGGATCGATGAGCGAGTCTGTCGGAGAAGGAGAGGAGAAACAATGAAAAAATCAATGGCTTTTGCGCTGGCCGCAATCGCGGCGCTGGTGCTGACGCAGGCATGCGCGCACCATCCAATGAATTTCGAGCCCGGGGACATCGATTCGGAGTACTACGTCAAGAAGGTCGATCAGTTCATCTTGATCGCCGACGAGTCCATGTCCATGTCGGACCGTTCGCACCGGACGCAGAAGGTGCAGATCGAGGAAGCGTTCCTGGCCAGTCTTAACGAGACCATTCCCGAGTTGGACTACGTCGGGGGTTTCCGCAGCTTCGGCAAGAGCTGCCAGGGCACCGGGAAAACGGTGCTCATTCGTGGCGTCTCGCCGTACGACACCAACGGGTTCGAGAGCGCGTTGGACAACTTCGGCTGCGTCGGCGGGTTGAGCCCGCTCGGCAACGCCATCGCCGCTTCCGGAGGCGATCTCGCCATGGGTAAGCGGACTGCGGTCATCGTCATTACCGACGGCGTCGACATGGGAGCGAAAGCGGTCAATGCCGCCAAGGATCTCAAAGAAGCCATGGGTGACGATCTGACCATCTATGCGATCCAGCTCGGAGACTCCGGCACCGGCGGCAAGTTGCTGTCGAAGATCGTGGCCGCGGGTGGTGACGGCTATGCCAAGAAGGCCCACGACCTGACCTCCGCGACCGCCATGAGAGAGTTCGTCATCGACGTCTTTCTCTACCCGGACGACGATGGCGACGGCGTGCCCAACCACCTCGACAAGTGCCCCGACACCCCCAGGGGGGTCGAGGTCGACGCCGTGGGTTGCCCGCTCGACACCGACGGTGACGGCGTGCCCGACTACCTCGACAAGTGCCCCGGCACTCCCAAGGGCGTCAAGGTCGACGCCAACGGCTGTCCCATCGACTCGGACGGTGACGGCGTGCCCGACTACCTCGACAAGTGCCCCGGCACTCCCGCAGGCGTCAAGGTCGACAAGGACGGCTGTCCGCTGGACAGCGATGGTGACGGCGTGCCCGACTATCTCGACAAGTGCCCGGGAACTCCGCGCGGCGTGCCGGTCGACGAAAACGGTTGCCCGCCCGAGGGCATCGTGGTCCGCGGCAACGAGTGGGCCGTCGAGGGTCAGGTTCTCTTCGCCGTCAACAAGGCCGTTCTCACGCCGGCGGCCGAGACTCTCCTCGGCAAGGTGGTGGACTACCTCAAGACGAACCAACAGTATGTTGTGGAAATCCAGGGTCACACCGACAGCACCGGACCCAAGGTCTGGAACGACAAGCTGTCGCAGATGCGCGCCGACTCGGTGCGTGACTTCCTCGTCGCCGGTGGTGTGCCCGCCGATCGGCTGACCGCCAAGGGTTACGGTTCGGCGGATCCCATCGCGTCCAACGACACCAAGGAAGGCCGGCAGCAAAACCGGAGGGTCGACTTCAGCCCGAGCGAGAAATAGCAGCGAAGGGCTCATTGAAACCATCGACCGGCCCGGCATTGCGCCGGGCCGGTCTTTTTTGACTGCGGATCGCGGCCGCCGCGGTGTGCCCGGTATGACATTGTGCGGACGGCCGGATCGTGCCGGTTGGTCCTCGGAACACGATGTCGCGTCCGGCACGTTCCGGGGGAGGGCGGGTTCCGCGTGCCTGGGACGTGGTTCGGCTGCGGCCGCGGCGGCGAGATCCCCGGTGCGTCCTAACGGTCGGGGAGTTCGCCGCCGACGATCCTCTTCATCAGGCGTCCCCGCTCGAGAGTGTCGTTCTCGTCGACCTGGTTGATGATCGCCAGCAGTGGGGCTTCGACGGTGGAGGGATAGCTGCGGAGGAACTCCGCGAAATTCATGGCCCGCGGCAGCTCGACGATCTCCACCCGCGCCGGCTGGACATCGAGGTAGCGGCGGTCCCGGAGCTCGCCGAAGCTGGTCAGGGAACGGCGCATGGTGTTGCCGTACCGGTCGAAGACCTCGCCGCCGGAGTAGGCGATCAGTTGAAAGACCGCGTCGTGGTGTTTGATGAAACCGACCACTCCCCTGATCGGAGATCCGTCGGCGGCGGTCGCGTTGAAGCTGTAGAACGAATCATGCCACCGCCCCCCGGGCTGAATGTTCTCCGGCTTGAAGAACGCCTGGGCCGCGGCGTCCGGGGTGCTCTCGCGGGCGAGGGTCAGGACGACAAGTGCGTCCTCGTTGGGGCTGACGGCGCCCGCCGCCTGCCGTTGATTGACGATCTTCCAGCCCTCTGGAAACGTCATTCGAAACGCCATGTCCGGGTGGTAGAAGGTGTTGCCGACCGCATATCCCGCGCGCGGGTTGTCGCCGAAGGTCATCCCGTCGAGGCGCCGAAGGTACTCATCTCTGCCGACCTTGCCGTTACGGAGTTCGGCCGGCAGCCGGACGATCTGGGATTCGATCCGACCCACCCTGTCGGCGGGATTGGGATGGGTGGATTGCCAGTCCGGGATCTGTCGGCCCGAGGCGATCTGCATCCGATCGAAGGTGCGAAAGACGTTGGGCATCTCGTCGGGGTCGTATCCGGCACGGGTCATGTAGCGCAGACCGAGGTCGTCGGACTGGCGTTCGTCGTCGCGGCTGAACTTGAGAAAGAGGATCTGGAGCCCGGCGGCGGCGTACCCGGCGTAGGGACGGAAGTCCTCGCTGACCGCGGCGGCGACCCCGAGACCGAGCTGGGCGAGCTGCTGCTGGCTCATCTGTTCCACCGAGTGGCGGGCGGTGACGTGGCCGATCTCGTGGCCGAGCACCGAGGCGAGCTCGGCCTCGGAGTTGAAGTGGCTCAGAATGCCGCGGGTAACGTAGATGTAGCCGCCGGGATAGGCGAAGGCGTTGACCAGCGGATCGTCGAGGACGTGGAAGGCCCAGGCGAGGTGGGGACGCTCCGACGAGGCGGCGAGCGTTTGTCCGAGGTCGTTGACATAGGTCTGCCAGTCCCGGCCCGGGTATTCGCCGAAAGAGGCGAGGACCTGGGGTTCGGCCTGGCGGCCCATGGCCGCCTCCTGGGCCTCGCTCATCAGGGTGAGCTGGCGCTCGCCGGTGGCGGGGTTGAGAGTGCAGGCGCTCAGGCCGACAAGACAAGCCGCTGCCGCGACAGCGAACGGGACGTGTTCTTTCGATCTCATGATGATTTCTCCGTCGCCATTCTACCCGCGTCCGCTGCCCCGGCCCCTGCCGCTGTCCCTGCCGCTGTCCCTGCCGCTGCCTAGGGCCTCCGCCCGTAGACGAGATCATCCATCCACAGCATCAGGCTTCTGGTCCCCGGAGACAGCCGAGTGGCTTTGCGAACCAGAGTGTGCATCAGAGTGTCGGGGTGCGAGTAGGGGCACACCTTCATGCAGGTCGCGCAGTCGGTGCCGATGGCGTTCCAGTATCGGTAGCAGGTGTCGTCGTCGATGACCCACCGTCGTCCCTGCTCCATTTCGATTCGGTCGCCGTGGGGAATAGCGCCGACCGGGCAGTTGACCGCGCACTTCCTGCATACGGTGCAGAAATCGAGCACCGACAGGTCGTCACCCGGGGCGGCCGGAACCAGGGGGATGTCCGTGGTCACGACCCCGATCCGGACCCGTGGCCCGAGGCGGGGGGTCATGAGCAGCCCCATGCGACCGATTTCGCCGAGGCCGGCGGCGCGGGCGACGAGGGGAGCGATGACGCGGTAGTTGCCGTCGGTGTGGGCGCGGGCAGGCCAGCCCTGATCGCGGATCACCGATGCGAGCTGGACGGCGATCTTGGCGGATTCGACATACTGGCGCGCCGATTCGGCGACAACCGGAGCCTCGGGCGCCTGGGCCACCGCCCGGTGGTCCATCTCGACGGTGAAGGCGATGGCCCACCGATGGGCGAGTCTGATTTCACTGCCCCAGGTCCCGGCGCCGCGGCCGATATGGGTATAGACGTGCGCCGGCTCGAGTTCGGCGACACCGACGGCTTTGGCGCCCCAGCCGAGGGCGAGACCGGTGAGGGCGTCGGTCCATTCTCTCGGACTGCGTTCCTGCCGCACCGGTTCGACCTCGCCGTCGACCCGGCAGCGCAGGGCCTCGGTGACGCTGAAACACGCGTCGGCGGCGGCAAAGGACAGGGGCTCGGCCTTCTCGGCCCCGGCCGAGAGGAGCCCTGGCAGCGCGCGGGTGCGGTTGTCGTTCGCCAGGTTTTCGGGACGCATCCGGTAGTAGGCGTCGAACTCGGGTGAACCGGGCCGGAGCCGTCCCCGGGCAAACATGATGTCTCGTTCATCGACCCGCCGGCTGGCGCGACCGCCCGGCTCCACGGCTCGCCGCAGGGGAAAGACACAACGGGAGACCACGCCGATGGCGATGAGGGCGCCGATCGAGAGGGCGAAGAAGGCAAAGGGCCCGGGGAGCAGAGCGGCGCCGAGGAGAGGTCCTGCGACCAGGACCGCCGCCAGAAAGGACACCCGGGCAGCGCGTCGTTCGCCCTCGTACACCGAGACGGCACCGATGCTCGCGAGAAGAGCCATGAGCAGCAGACCGAGGGAGGCCGACAGGGTGGCCGCGACGTGCGTCATCGGACTCACGGTAGCACGCGGCATCGGGTGCTGAGATTCGGGTCGGTACGGTTCAATTTGGTTGAGCGGACGACCGTCTGCGGGCTCAGCCGAGTTCGCTCTGCGTGGAGTCGCAGGGTCCGCCGGCGGAACGGTTGTCTTGGCTGGATGATGTGGCGTCATCGGCGACCGGGGTGTGCTCGGGGAACCTGGCGGAGACCAGAGCCCAGACGAGGAAGACGAGCAGGGCGATCCGAACGACGATCACCGCCGCCCGGGTCCAGGAGAACTTGTCGGCGATCGCCGGGTCCGGCACGCTGTTCATTCTCGACCCCTTCACGACTGATGACGAACGGCGGTGCGATTTGTTAACACCGCGGTCCCGAAGGCTGTGCGATGGCCGTCATTGACGGTCCCGGAACCCGGTGATAGCGTCGAAGACGCAGGGCATCGAGCAGCCCTGCATCGACTGGCCAACAGTGGAAAAGCCTGACTCCGATCCCGTCGACCGAACCTGGGCCCTGCGCAGCCCCACGGCGCACGGCGAGGCCGAGCCACGGCCGGGCGGCGGCGGCCACGCGATGCTGATCCTCATCTCTCACCCCGACAGCGAGTGTCTTGGGAGTCGAACCCGGCTCGACATCGGCTCGTTCGTCACCATCGGGCGTGACCCGGCCTGCCAGATCGCCTTTCCCGAGGTTCTGTCGCTGTCGCGAATTCACGCGCGGGTGACCTTCGCGGATGACGGCGTCGTGGTGGAGGATCTCCAGAGTACAAACGGGACGTTCGTCAACGATCGCCGGGTCACCGCGGCGGCTGAGCTCTCGAGCGGCGATCGCATCCAGTTCGGGGCGCTCCATTTCAAGTTCTTTCGTGAAGAGGACGTCGAAGCGGTCTATCACGAGGCGATCCACCAACTGGTGATGCAGGACGGCCTCACCGAGATCGGCAACCGTCGAAGGTTCAACGAAGAGCTGTCGAGAGAGTTCGCCCGGGCCGGGCGACATGAGCGGCCGCTCGCGGTCGTGGTCTTCGACATCGATCGTTTCAAGCAGATCAACGACACCTACGGCCACCTGTGCGGCGATTTCGTGCTCAAGAGACTGACTCGAATCTGCGGCAAACGACTGCGCCCGGAGCAGGTCTTCGCGCGTATGGGCGGCGACGAGTTCGCTATTTTGAGCCCGGAGACCAATATCGATAGGGTGGAGATTCTGGCGGAAAGACTGCGCGCCTCGATCGCGGACTATCGCTTCGAAACCGACATGGTGGCGGACAGCTTTCAGATCACCTGCTCGTTCGGATGCGCCGAGATGAGCCCGGCGATGAAGACCGAGACCGATCTCTACGAGGCCGCCGACAAGGCGCTGTACGCCGCCAAGAACGCCGGGCGCAACCGGGTGGGGTTGGGCTGAGACGTCGATTTTGCCGCAACCGTCGCGCACCGGATGTTGAAGGTACCGGTTAGAATCCAGGTCCAGTCATCAGGATCGAGGAGGTCGCATGCGCGCATTCGAGATTCAGGGTAGTTTCGGGTTGGAAAATCTCCGGCTGCGCGATCGACCGGATCCGGTGCCGGGACCGGGGCAGGTGCTGCTGAAAATGCGCGCCGCCTCGCTCAACTACCGGGACCTGCTGATGGTGCGCGGGCACTACAACCCGCGCCAACCGCTGCCGCTCATCCCGTGCTCGGACGGGGTCGGTGAGGTGATCGCGGTGGGGGAGGGTGTGTCGCGGGTCGCCGTGGGCGATCGGGTGGCGACGATCTTTTCCCAGACCTGGATCGACGGACCGCCGACGGCCGGCAAGCTGAGCGGGACCGTGGGGGGGCCGCTGGACGGCACCCTGGCCGAGCAGATGGTGCTGTCCGCCGACGGTGTCGTTCCGGTCCCCGATCACCTCACCGATGTCGAGGCCGCGACGCTGCCGTGCGCCGCGGTGACGGCGTGGAGCGCGCTGCTGGGGCAGGGTTCGGTGGTTGCCGGCGATGTCGTCGTTGTCCAGGGAACCGGCGGGGTCTCGATCTTCGCGCTCCAGTTCGCCCGACTGTCGGGAGCACGGGTCATCGTGACCTCGAGCTCGGATGCCAAGCTGGAGCGGGCGCGCGATATGGGCGCCTGGAGGACCATCAACTACATCGGGGACCCGGCGTGGGGCAAGACCGTCCGCCGGCTGACCGATGGAGTCGGCGCGGATCATGTCGTCGAGGTCGGCGGCGCCGGAACCCTCGAACAGTCTCTCAGGGCCGTGCGGGTGGGCGGGCAGGTATCGGTGATCGGAGTGCTGAGCGGGATCTCATCCGAGATCAACATCATCCCGATACTCATGCAGAACGTCCGGCTCCAGGGAATTCTGGTCGGCTCGCGCGAGGATTTCGAACGAATGAACCGCGCCATTGCAGCCCACAGCCTGCGTCCCGTCGTTGATCGTGTGTTTTCCTTTGCCGAGACGCCCGAGGCGTTTCGCCACATGGCGTCGGCCTCGCACTTCGGCAAGATCGGGATCGCCTTCGATTGATCTGCGTTACGCGGGTGGTTCGGTCGGGGGACAAAGAAGCCCATCGAGCTTGCGCGAAAGCTGTTCGATGGTGAAGGGTTTCTGGATGAAGCCGTTGCATCCGCGTTCGAGGATGCCGGCGGCCTCTCCGTCGAGACTGTAACCGCTGGCGAGGAGGACGCGGATGTCGGGATCGATGGCCCGGAGGCGGTCGAAGACCTCGCCGCCGTTGAGATCCGTGAGGATGAGATCGAGGATGACGAGATCGATGTCGTCCCGCCTGCGGCTGAAGATGTCGATGGCCGCCTCACCGGCGCTGACGCAGATCGGCGTGTAGCGGAGGAGGGTGAGCATCTCCGAGCAGGCCTCGAGGACCGCTTCATCGTCCTCGACCACGAGGATGGTGCCGACGCCCTCGATGGGTTCACCGCGGCCGGCGATGACCGCATCCGGCCCCTGTGCGACCATCGGGAACGACAGACTGAAGGTGGCGCCCTGACCGACGGCCGAGACGACGTCGATGAGGCCTCCGTTCGCCCGGACGATCCCGTAGACCGAGGCGAGGCCGAGGCCGGTACCGCCGCTGATCCCCTTGGTGGTGAAGAACGGCTCAAAGCAGCGATCGAGGGTCTCCTGGTCCATCCCGATCCCGGTGTCCCGGATCGACAGGACGGCATGGTCCCCCTTCTTGGTTTCGTGCTCGGGGTTGGCAAGCTCGCTGTGGTGGACCACACGACCGCTGAGATAGAGGTCGCCTCCGCGGGGCATGGCATCGGCTGCGTTGACCAGGAGGTTGAGAATCGCCTGCTCGATCTGGGCCGGATCGACTTCGACCGGCATGGTCGATGCCGCGAGGTCGGTGTGGATCCGATACTCCTTTCGGGTCAGACTGAAGGTCTCGGCGATCTCGAGAACCAGCGCGTTGAGGTCGACGATCCTGACATCGACACGGCCCGATCGGGCATAGCCGAGGAGCTGGGATGTGAGTTTGGAGCCTCCATCCACCAACGCTTCGATGGTCGAGAGTCGCTTGGCGGGTGGGCTGTCCGGTGAGTGCTCCCGGATCAGCAGTGAGATGTTGCCCTGGATTCCCATCAGGAGGTTGTTGAAATTGTGCGCGATCCCGCCGGCGAGGGTTCCGATGGCTTCCATGCGTTGAGACCGCTGGAGCTGGGCCTCCAGATTCGCCTTCTCCTGGGCGGTTCTGACCCGGTCGGTGATGTCGCGGATGATGCCGCGAAACCCCAGCGCCTGTCCGTCGACATCGGTGATGAGGGAGATCGAGGTCTCGATGAGGATTGACGTGCCGTCTCGTGTGCTGATCTCCCAGTCGATGGAGTGGGCCGGCTCACCGGTCTCGTAGACCCGCGTGAAGACCGAAATCGCCCGATCCCGGTGTTCGGCCGCGAGAAGCTCGATGGCATCGAGGTCGTCGACCTCCGAACGCGCATAGCCGAAGATCCGCAGCAGGGCGTCGTTGCAGAACATCACCTGGCCCCGGAGGTTGATCTCGTAGTACCCGTCGACGATGGTGTCGAGAATCGTCCGGTAGCGCTCCTCGCTCTGGCGCAGGGCGGTCTCGGTTCGGCGTCGGGTGCGGAAGAGCTCATCAACCTCGGCCTTGATCAGTTCGAGCGATTCGATCACGGGGGCGAGCGGGTGGTCCGGTGGGTGCGGCCAGTCGTGCTCGACGGTGCCGTCGTCTTCCCAATCAATGGCGGCGATGAGGCGCAGGAGATCCTCGACATGGGTCTGTTGAACCGGTTGGTCCTTCGACCGGTCGGGGAAGAGCAGCGATCGGATGCGGCTGGCCGTCGTTGCGGGGCTCGATCGGTCCTCGCGCGCCATTTCCAGCGCCGTCTGTTCGTTTGGAGCGATGCGGATCCGGAACGGGAGAAACGGACGAGAGATGTTGATGACGTTGCGCAGCAAGGAGTTCACGCCATAACAGACATAGAGACCGATGGGATGGGTCCGTTGACGGTGGCGGAGGCTCGCGACGTAGAGCCGGCGGCCCGCCGCCGAAACGCCCTCGAGTTCGCTGGCGTCGACCACCATCACCGGGGCGCCCCGGGAACGGTCGAGCGAGGAGATGACCATGCTCTCGAACTCGAGTTGCCGCTCGACCTCGAGGAGACCCATGAACCCCGTGGATCTGCCGTGGACGATGTGCCCGTCGAGAACCCGGTACTGAGCCTGATACCGGTCGAGGTCCAGGGTGCCGTACTCGGGATGGGGCCGGCTCTTTGTGTCCAGCTCCGGAAGCCCCTCGACGCCCTCGTCGGCCAGGATCGCGAGCGAGCGCCTCATGGCGGCCTGGTAGTCAGTTGCGATCTCGATGGGGATGTGGAGCCGCAGAAACCGCTTGCCGAGCTTGATCGACAGAGCGAAGAATGGCGAGACATCGTGGAAAATGAGCGCCACCAGCCCTTCGCGATCCCGAAGATCGGCGGCAAAGGCGCGCCGCGCCTCTTGGGTCGCGCCTTCGAACTGGCTGTAGTCGGCGATATGGATATGGACGTCGCCGGGGGGAATGGCCGCGTCGCGGACCGTGCGGTGGAGGGCGTTGACCTTGGCGACCCCGCTGCCCGTGGCGTAGCCGCGCGGGATGCTCCGTATCATGTGCCCGCCGACGACCTCGACCGTCACCCGGTAGTTTTCTTCGAGCTCGACGTCGGTCCACTCGGGGCGTCGTTCCACCGGCAGCCCGGTGATCGGGCAGACCGTCCTGTCGGGGAGTGTCGGTGTTTCGTTGCTCTGTTTGCCCACCATCATCCTCGATGCGCCGCGGATGAGCGACCTCGATCAAGTATACGTCGGGTCCTGTTCGGTTCAGGGATTGACTGAGATCAAGGCCTCAGCCGTGGTCCGGATGCAGAATCGTCGGTGACGAAAGACACTGGGAGGCACGCATGAACGAGCAGACACGACATCCCGGCGCCCTGGCGACGGCCGAGGTCCACAGACTCGAGACCACCGTCGAGATCGCTCCCGGAGCCATCGTCAGTCGGACCCTGGCGCGGTCGGCGGGCGGCAATGTCACCGTTTTTGCCTTTGACCGAGGCCAGGCGCTGGCCGAGCACAGCGCACCCTTCGACGCGATGGTGCACCTGTTCGAAGGAACTTTGGTGGTGATCATCGCGGGCAAGGAGCACCTCCTCGCACCCGGCGATCTGATCGTCATGCCGGCCGATGTGCCGCATGCGGTGCGTGCGCCGGAGCCGGCAAAGTGGATGCTGGTGATGCTCAAGGGCGAGGGGTAAGAGTTGAGGGGTTGGGAGTAAGACGTGAGGCGTGAGACGTGCGGTGCTCTTCCTAACCCCTGACTCTTGACTCCTCACTCCTAGAACCGATCCCCGATCGTGAAGTAGAACCGGTCGCGATCCTCGCTTCGGCCGTATCCCAAGTAGACCGGTCCCAGCGGCGTGTCGGAACCGATGAACAGACTCCAGGCGGTCAACAGACTCGAGCCGGTGATCGGTTCGTGCCGGGCGTAGACATTGCCGGCCTCGAGACTCGCACCGACATAGAGCTGGACCCCGAAGCCGGCGGCGCGGAAGTCGGTCACGCGGTAGTAGTAGAGCAGCCGCGCCAGCGCTATCTTCTCGCCGAGGAGCTCGTTGTCGCCGAGCCCCGACAGCCGTCCGAGACCGCCGAGCTTGAAGAGATTGAGATAGTCGAGGGTGGTCTCGAAGTTCTCGCCGTACTCGAGGTAAGGCGTCAGGGTGTTGCGGCCGAAGCTCATCGAGTAACCGACGCGGGCGGCCGCCAGGTCGGTGTCGTTCTCGGCGCCGAGGGCCTCCGACGAGCGCTCGTAATAGGCGTGGGCGGCGACCCCGCGGCTCGGGAAGGCTACCTGGTCGACGGTGTCGACGGTGAAACCCAAGCTGAAACCGCCGCGGCGCTCGTCGTCGGACGGGAAGCCCGGGTCGCCGATGCGGGGGGTGGCCTTGAAGTCGGCGGCGAACGCGGTGGCGCGGAGCTCGCCCCAGCGGCCGAAGACCCGACCGGCGGCCAACCGGGCCGCAACGTCCTCGATCTGGTACTGGACCACCGGTTTTCCACCCGCCCACAGATTGGCGATCTCACGCCGGAAACCCAGTGATGGTTCGACAAACCAGCGCATGGCGCCGTCGAGCGGTTGGTAGAACTGGCTTTCGAAGAGGCCGACCGTGCCGAGCTGGAGGATGTTCTGCCACTCACCGCCGCGGCGGTTGACCGCCAGCAACTGATGTCGAGCCGACAGGGTGTAGCCGGTGTTGCCGTCGAAATCGTCCGAGAAACCGAATCCGACCTCGACCGACCCGCGCCCCGACGGTCGCGGCGGGGTCGTGATCACGAGCTCGCGGTCGCCCTCCTCGCCGTCGATGCGATAGTCGATGATGCCGAAGTACCGCAGGCTGTGGAGCTGCATGAGGTCCCCGAGGAGGGTACTGGGTTCGTAGCTCTCGGGCGGCTCCAGGGAGAGGGCGTGGCGAACGACGGCATCGCTGATGGGGGCGGTGTTGACGATCCGGATCCGGTCGATGGTCATCGGCCCCCGTGGTCGCCGGCGCTGCCGGGTGAGGTACGCGTCCCACTTCTCGTCGTCCTCGGTGGCGAACCGGGCGAGGGTGTCGGCCATCTCGCGGGCGGCGGCCTCACCGATCGCAACCGCCTCGAGGGCGCGGTCGAAGCCGATGAAGCTGATATCGCCGAGATCGGGTTGAACGAGGACGTCGCCATCGTCGAGGAGGGCCGCATCGCGGTCCCGATTGCCGACGGTCAACAGGCTGTTGAGCTGGTTGAATACCGAAAAAAAGCTCTCGAGCTCGTCCTCATCGGCGGTGAGCGGGCTCGAAATGTCGACCGCGATCACCGAGGTGGCGCCGAGCTGCTTGGCGATCCCGACCGGGAGATTCGCCACCGATCCGCCGTCGACCAGTTTCCGCCCATCCAGTTCGACCGGTGAGAACGCCCCCGGAATCGACATCGAGGCTCGCATGGCCGTGGCCAGCGTCGTGTTGTCGATGACCACGGGTTGGCCGGTGGCAATGTCAGCGGCGACGGCTCGGTAGGGGATATTGAGGTCGTCGAGGTCGGCGCCAGAGGCGGACTCGGTCTGCAGCGCATCCATCAAGAGCTCGAGCCGCTGGCCGCCGAGGATGCCGCCGGGAAGGTAGGGCTTGAAGCCTTTGAAATAGAGCCGGGCCTGGATCAGGACCGGTCGATCGTCCTGCTTGCGCCGGAACGAGAGCTCGCTGCGGTGCACCTCGTCGGAAAAAATCCCGTTCCAATCGATGGAAGCGAGGAGCTCCTCGATCTCCGTGGGTGACCAACCGGCGGCGTAGAGGCCGCCGACGATGGAGCCCATGCTGGTGCCGACGATGAGATCGGGCGCCACGTGGAGTTCCTCGAGGACCTTGAGAACCCCGATGTGGGCGGCTCCGCGCGCGCCGCCGCCGGAAAGCACCAGGACGAGCTTCTCGTTGCTCTCGGGCGCCTGTGCCGGGGATTGGGCGATGGTGGTGGTCGCCGTCAGGATTGCGAGCGCGCCTACCGTCAGGATCCACAGCCTTTGAGTCATCGATGTGTCCTTTCAGCTTGTCTGGCCGCAATCATGAACCAAAATCGGCGGAAAGGCGAGCCCGACGGCGCCTCGAGATCGCAAAGCCGCGTTGGATCTGACGGATCGATCAACAAGGGACGCCCGCCGGTTTCCTGCCGGCGGGCGTGTGGTTCTCGATTGTGTCGGCTGCGAAGATCAGATCTCCGTGCTCTCCGGTTCGTAGTGCTCCCGCGGGTGCTTGCAGCAGGGGCACTTGCCGGGGGGTTCGGTGCCCTCGTGGACATAGCCGCAGACCGAGCACTTCCAGCGGATCGGTTTGTCGCGTTTGAATACGGTGCCGTTCTTGACCATCTCGAGAAGCTTCTTGTAGCGATCACGGTGCTCCGCCTCGACCCTCGCGATCATCCGAAAGAGGATGGCCGCTTCCTTGTTGCCGTCGGCGTCGGCCTGCGCCGCAAACTCGGGGTACATGGTGGTGGTCTCGTAGTGTTCACCGTCGATGGCCTCTTGGAGGTTGGCCGCGGTGTCGCCGAGCTTGCCGGCGAGGACGAACTCGTCCTTGGCGTGCCGCATCTCGTTGATGGCGGTTTCCTCGAAGATCCTGGCGATGTAGTGATAGCCCTCCTTGCGCGCCACGTTGGCGAAGAAGGTGTACATGTTGCGCGCCTGGCTTTCACCGGCGAATGCGGCCATCAGATTCTCTTGCGTTTTTGACACTGTTGCCTCCATTTTCTCAGTCGCCCACGTGGGCGATGGATGAGTGGTTGGAAATCTCCGAGCTCGTGGTTCGGAGGTCGTGAGTGCTCAGTTTGTGGATGTCGTTGTGGCCGGTCAGCCGGGCGAAATCGGCAAGCTCGTGGGTTGTGGCGCGGAAGAAATTCTCCACCCGCTTCGCCGAGAGATCGATCTTGAGACGGGCGCGGAGCTCCGGGTCCTGGGTGGTGATCCCCACCGGGCACTTGCCGGTGTGGCAGATGCGGTACTGCTGGCAGCCGGCGGCCATGAGGGCGGCGGAGGCGAAAGCCACCGCATCGGCGCCCATGGCGATTGCCTTGGCGGCGTCAGCCGAGGTCCGCAGCCCGCCGGTGATCACCAGCGAGACGCCGTCGGCGCCGGCGCCGTCGAGAAAGGCACGCGCCCTCGCGAGCGCGAAGATGGTCGGGATCGCGGTGGCGTCCTTGACCACCTTGGGTGCGGCCCCGGTCGCGCCGGCCCGGCCGTCGATGGTGACGAAATCGGGTCGCGCCGCCAGCGCGATCTCGAGATCGGCCTCGATCTGACCGGCCGCGAGCTTGATCCCGATGGGTTTGCCGCCGGTGGCCTCGCGCAACTCGTCGACCTTGGCCCTGAGCTCGTCGGCGTCGGTGATGTCGGGGAAATGCGCCGGACTGATGATGTCGCTGCCGGCGGGAAAGCCCCGAACCGCGGCGATCTCCTCGGTGACCTTCGAACCGGGGAGGTGCCCGCCGAGCCCCGGTTTGGCCGATTGACCGATCTTGATCTCGACCGCGTCCACCGCACGGAGGTTTTCGGCGGTGACCGAGTAGCGGTTGGGGACATACTCGAAGATATAGCGGTGGGCTGCTTCGAGGCTCTCGGGCAGGATGCCGCCCTCGCCGGAGCACATCGCGGTGCCGGCGGCGGCGCTGCCGCGGGCGAGGGCGATCTTGACCTCACGGGACAGGGCGCCGTAGGACATGTGGCTGACATAGACCGGAGTGTCGATGACCAGCGGATGGGCGGCGTTGGGTCCGATGACGGTTCGGGTGCTCACCGCCTCGGTGTCGTTGAGCGGCAGGGTGGCGAGCTGGGCGCCGCAGATCAGGATCTCGTCCCAGGAAATCACTTTCTTGCTGGTCCGCATCGGCTCGAGAACCGAGATTCCCGTGATCGCCATCTCCTGGATCATCGCGAGATCGCCCTCGAGGGGATGGGTGTCCCGCCGCCACTGAGAGAGATAGTCCCCGAGATCGCCTGCTTCCGCGCCCGCGCCCGTATTCGAGACCGCGTCAGAATGCGATGGCCGATCCTGGGCCTCGAAGAAGCTGGTGTCGGCGGTACAGATGGGGCACACCCAGTCATCCGGAAGCTCGTCGAAGCGAACGCCCTCGATGTCGTCGTCATAGACATAGGCGCAGACCGAGCAGACGTGTTTCATCGCGAGCCCTCCGATCGAGAGCGATCTTAGATCGTTTCGTCGAATAAAGCTGAGACGACGGTTCAATTGATTGGTAGGGTCGCGAGCGCGAGCGGCAACGCCGCAAGCACGCGGGAACAAGCCTCCCTCGGGGCGTGCCGGGCACGGCATTGTGCAGAGCCACCACCCATCCGGCGACCCGGACCGCTGCGCATCATGCCGATGCCGGGCAACCCACGGCGAAATCGATCCGGTGCATCTCTTCCGGCCGCGAAACAGGCCGCCGGCGCGCGATCAGCGTGGGCGCAGTCCTTCCCGTCCTGTCTCCGACCACGCTGATCACGCGACGCTGGGTCGCCGGAGGCGGCCCGGAAGGCCGGGGCTCCGGGACACAGCGGCAGGGGCGGCGGCAGGGGCGGCGGCAGGGGCGGCGGCAGGGGCGGCGGCAGGGGCGGCGGCAGGGGCGGCGGCTGGGACGGCGGCTGGGACAGCGGCAGGGGCAGCGGCTGG
>JAHECW010000124.1 GCA_024641545.1 Acidobacteriota bacterium | reverse complement strand
TCCGGCGACACCTCGATCTGGTCGGATACGTTCCCGGAGCCTCCGATCTGCGGCAACGGCATCCTCGAGTGGCCGGAGGTGTGCGACGGCGACGACCTGGGCGGCCAGACCTGCCAGAGCCTGGGCTATAGCGGCGGCGACCTCGCCTGCAACCCCGACTGCGCCGGCTACGACTACTCCGGGTGCACGTTCTGCGGCAACGGCATCATCGAGTGGCCGGAGGTGTGCGACGGCAACGACCTGGGCGGCCAGACCTGCCAGAGCCTGGGCTATGACGGCGGTGACCTCGCCTGCAACCCCGACTGCACCGGCTTCGACTACTCCGGGTGCTTCTGACGCCGAGCTCGCGTCGAGCCGGCCTGCCCCGACCCGAGCATGCGTCCTCCTGTCGGAACGGGGGTCGACCCGGACCCGGAACCCGACCTCGGGTTCGGTGGAGGCCGCTGCCAAGGGGATCGGAGGCCCGGGTAACACATTTCACGCCTTCACGACCTTTCCGGTGGGCCGGAGAGGAAAGTGCGAGTGCGCGTTGCGCACCAGGAACCGGGCCCGGAGTCGGAGCCGGTCGCTGCCGCCGGTCGCTGCTGCTGCCGCCGTCGCTGATCGCTGATTGCAGGTTGTTGTCACTAACATCGGGCACGGGTACGGGTACGGACATGGGCACGAAAACGCCGGACGTGGGCCGGAGACGCGCGCATGGGGTAGCATGATGTGCCCGGCCTCGAGCCGGCAGCGCAACCGACTTAACTGGAGATTCCCATGCCCCACCGCACCGTGGACGACTTCAAGGCCGAGCGAGAGACGCTCAACGAGCTGACGCTGGAGAGGGCCAACCTCGAGATCAAACGGTTTTTCAGCCTCGACAGCCAGACCTATCGTGACGGCGCGCTGCCCGTACGAACCAAGGAGATGCTCGGCCTGGTGGCTTCCATGGTATTGAGGTGCGACGACTGCATCTTCTACCACCTCGATCGCTGCCATGAGGAGGGCGTGAGCAGCGAAGAGCTCCAGGACGCCATGGCCGTCGCGCTCGTGGTCGGTGGGTCGATCGTCATCCCACATCTCAGGCGCGCAGTCAGGGCGTGGGAGGAGCTGCAGGGAAAGGGTTAGACGTTAAGAGTGAGACGTCAGGAGTTAGGCGTTACGTCTCACTTCTTACGCCTTACGTCTCACTTCTCACGTCTTACGTCTCACCTCTCACTTGTTGACCTGATGCACGGCCTTGCCGAGCGCCGCTTCGACGGCCTCCTGGAAAGCCTCCGACATGGTCGGATGAGCGTGGATCGTCAAACCCACGTCCTCGAGGAAGGCGCCCATTTCGAGCGCCAAGGTCGCCTCGCCGATGAGTTCGGAGACCCCCCGACCCACCGCCACCACCCCGAGGAGCTGTTTGGTCTTGGCATCGGCGATCGCTTTGATGAATCCGTCGGTGGCATCGAGGGTCATGGCCCGGCCTGATGCCTTGAAATTGAAGGTGCCGCTCACGACCTCGTAGCCCTGATCGACGGCTTCGGTTTCGGTGAGTCCGGCCCATGCGATCTCGGGATCGGTGTAGACGACGGCCGGGATGGCGACGTTGTCAAACGCGGCGGGTTCGCCGGCGATGACCTCCGCCGCCACCTTCGCCTCCTGGTATGCCTTGTGCGCCAGCAGCATGCCGCCGGCGACATCGCCGACGGCGTAGATCCCGGGCACATTGGTCTGCTGTCGGTCGTTGACGGTGATGAAGCCCTTGGCGTCGGTCGCGACGCCGATCTTCTCGAGACCGAGATCGGCCGACCGCGGAACCCGGCCGACGCTCATCATCACGAGATCCGCCGGAATTCGGACTTCCCGACCGTCCGGGCCGACGGCAACCAGCGCCGGCTCGTCTCCGGCGTCGTAGGACTCGGCGCGGTGATTCAACAGCAGCTTGACCTTGAGCTTTTTCAGTCGTCTCTGGAGGGCCTTGGCGGCGTCGCGGTCGAGGCCCGGCATGATCTCCGGTAGAAACTCGACGACGGTCACATCCGAACCGAGCTTGGCGTAGACCGTTCCCAGCTCGAGCCCGATATATCCGGCCCCGACGACGACCAACCGGGACGGCACCTCGTGCAGCGAAAGGGCCTCGGTGGAACCGATGACTCGCACGCCGTCAAAGGGGAGATTGGGCAGCTCCATGGCCTTGGACCCGGTGGCGATGACGGCGGTTTCGAACTGGATCTCGACCACCCCGTCGTCTCCCGCCACCTCGAGGCTGCGGTCGGAGGTGAAACGGGCCGAGCCGTAGACCACCTCGACGCCGTTTTTCGAGCACAGAAACTCGACGCCGCCGGTGAGGCGCTCGACAATTCCGTCCTTCCACTCGACCATCTTGGGCAGGTCGATTCTCAGCCCGTCCACGCTGATCCCCATACCCTCGCCGTGCTGCACTTCGTAGGCGAGATCGGCAACGTGGATCAGAGCCTTCGAAGGGATGCAGCCGACGTTGAGGCACACGCCGCCGAGACGGGGGCCCTTGTCGACCAGGATCACATCCTTGCCGAGCTGAGCCAACCGTAGGGCCGCGACATAGCCACCGGGGCCGGCGCCCACAACCACAACCTGACACCCACGAGAAACGGAACCGACAACCATTACAACCTCGCCATCAGAAGTCCCGGTTTTGACACCAGGTTGACCAGATCAGTCATGAATCGGGCGCCTTCGGCGCCGTCGATCCAACGGTGATCGAATGAGATGCTCATGTACATCATCTTGCGGATCACGATCTCGCCGTCGACCACCACCGGCCGGTCCTGGATCTTGTGCAGCCCGACGATGGCCAGCTCGGGTTGGTTGATGATGGGGGTGGCAAAAACCCCTCCGAGCGGACCGATATTCGTGATGGTGCATGATCCGCCCTTGAGCTCTTCGAGCCCGAGGGTCCGCTCTCGAGCGCGGGCGGCGAGATCGACGATCTCGGCGGCGAGCTCGATCATGTCCTTCCGATCGGCGTGTTTGATGACCGGAACGATGAGCCCCTGCGGGGTGTCGACGGCGATGCCGATGTTGTAGAACTTCTTGAGCAGGATCTCACCCCGCTCCTCATCGACGCTCGCGTTGAAGATCGGGTACTTCTTGAGCGCCGTCACCAGGGCCTTGATGAAGAACGGCAGCAGGGTGAACCGCCCGCCATCGGCCTCCACCGATGCCTTGATGGCGCGGTAGTGCTCGAAGAGATCGGTGACATCGGCCTCTTCCACGTGGGTCACGTGCGCCGAGATCTGTTTTGACGCCCGCATGGAGCCGGCGATGAGCTTGCGCAGGTGGGATATGGGAATTCGATCCACCTCGCCGTAGGTGGACGTCTCGGCAATCCCCACCGGCGCGGCCATCCCGATTTGCGCGGCCGTTCCCGGAGGGGTCGCGGCCGCGCGCTTGACGTCCTCATCGGTGATCCTGCCACCGTTTCCCGAGCCCTGAATCGATGCGAGATCGACGCCGAGCTGGCGCGCCAAAGCGCGGGTGCTCGGAGTGGCCAGCGGACGACGCCTACCGGTGGATGCGGCCGCCGGGGGAACCTCGACCGGTTTCGGACGCGGGACTTCAACGAGGGTCGACGGCTGCCCCGCGGTCCCACCCCGCGAAACGGACTCCCCCGCCTCGCCGATGGTGACCAGGACGTCTCCCACCTCGATGGCGGTGTCGGCGGGAACATGGAGCCTGAGCACCGTGCCCGCACCGGGCGACGGCAGCTCGACGACCGCCTTGTCGGTCTCGACCTTGAGCAGGGGTTGATCCTCGGCTACGGTCTCACCCTCGGCGACGAGCCATTCGACCACCCGCCCTTCGTGAATACCCTCGCCCACATCCGGAAAGTTGAATTCAATTGCCATCCATTGCCTCACGAGTCATTTCGAATTCGCTCCGCTGAACTCAGAGTGGGAGTGCTCAGAAATTCAGGGTCTTTCTGATCGCCGCGGCGATCCGATCTCTGTTCGGAAGATACAGATGTTCGTTCTTGGCAGCCGGGAAGATCACATCGAAGCCCGCGACCCGCAGCACCGGCGCTTCGAGCTGGAGCAGGAGATGCTCGCCGATGAGCGCGGCGATCTCGCCCCCGAAACCGTTGCTGCGGGGGGCCTCGTGCACGACCACCGCGCGGCCGGTCTTCTCGACGCTCGCCAGCATGGTCTCGCGGTCGAGGGGATTGAGAGTTCGAAGATCCAGGACCTCGACGCTGACATCCTCGCGCGCCATCAACTCGGCGGCATCGTGACACACCCGAACCATGGCGCCCCATGAGATCAGGGTCACGTCGTCGCCCTCGTGGTCCACCGAGGCCTTGCCGATGGGGACCGTGTAGGGACCCGTCGGCACCTCGGCGCGGAATGCGCGGTAGATCCGCTTGGGCTCCATGAACAGCACCGGGTCTTCATCGCGGATGGCGGCGGTCAACAGACCCTTGGCATCGTACGGATTCGACGGCACGACGACCTTGATGCCCGGCGAGTTGAGGAACATGCTCTCGTAACTCTCGGAGTGGTGCTCCGGGGGGTGGATCCCACCGCCGAAAGGCATCCGAATCACCATGGGCAGCGTCATCCGGCCCCGGGTGCGGTTCCGCATCCGCGAGGCGTGTCCGAGCAACTGGTTGACGGCCGGATAGACGAACCCCATGAACTGGATCTCGGCCACCGGCCGCATCCCCGTCGCAGCCATCCCCACCGACATGCCGATGATCGCGCTCTCGGCGAGCGGCGTGTCGATGACCCGTTCGGAACCGAAACGTTCGATGAGACCGTCGGTCGCGCGGAAGACGCCGCCATCGACCCCGACGTCTTCACCGAGAACGACCACCGATGGGTCGCGGTCCATTTCATCGGCCATGGCATCGCGGACCGCCTGGGCGATGGTCAGCTTTTCGGTCGGTTGAGGATCGTCGGCGTCCGCCACCCTGTTCCTCGCGGTGCTCACGAACCCACCTCCTCGATGACCTCGGCCATTTGCTCGGCCAGGTGAGGCGGCAGATCCGCATACATGTGGCTGAAGATATCCGATGGATCCTGCGGCGGCATGGCTTCAAGGGCGGCGACCTGTTCATCGACCCACGCCTGCGCCGCAGCTTGTTGCTCCTGCTCCTGTTCCTCGTCCCAGAGGCCGCGGGCTTCGAGAAAGCGCCGTAACCTCAGGATGGGATCGCGTCCCTCCCACTCGGTCACTTCCTTGTCCTCGCGATACCGGCTCGCATCATCCGCGGTCGTGTGATCGCCGAGCCGATAGGTGACGGCCTCGATCAAGGTCGGGCCACCACCGTTGCGCGCTCGGTCCAGAGCCTCCCTGGTTACCGAGTAGACGGCGAAAATATCGTTCCCGTCAACCTGAATCCCAGGGATCCCATAGGCATGCGCCTTCTGGGCGAGGGTTTTCGCCGCCGTCTGCTGGTGCAACGGGATGGAGATCGCCCACTGGTTGTTTTGGATCACGAAAACGCTGTTCGACTGGAACACGCCGGCGCAGTTCATGGCCTCGTGGAAATCGCCCTCCGAGGTCGAACCATCGCCGCCGAGGGTGACCGCGACCGCCTTCTCACCACGCAATTTGAGCGACAGCCCGACACCCGTGCCGTGTTGCCATTGACTGCCGACGGGAACCGCGACCGGAAAGACTCGCACACCTTCGGGAAAGGACGAACCCCGCTCATCACCGGCCCAATAGGCGTAGATCAGGTGCCCCGGCACCCCTCTCAGAAGCATGATCCCATGCTCACGAAACGCGGGGAGCAACCAGTCGCCGTCTTCCATCGCGTGAGCCACGCCCGCCTGGATCGCTTCCTGCCCCTTGATCGGCGGCCAGGTTCCCATTCGTCCCTGACGCTGGAGTTTGAGTGCCTTTTCATCCATGGCGCGCATCCGCACCATGTCGCTGTAAATGCCGCGGATCCGATCCCCGTCGAGATCGGGCATCAACTCCTCGTCGACGATCCCGGCGGGATCGAGAATCTCGAGGCGTTCGGTGACGGCGTTGTAGATCTGGGTTCGCGGCATGCGCCCGCCTTTCGTCCGCTGTGGTCTTTCACGAAAACATGCTCGCCGGTCAGGGTATTTCGGCGCCGCTGGCCCGCCCGATAGAAGTCCGGCCCGCAATCGGCAATTGGTGGAATACGCTGGCTCGCACGAAATCAGCCGGGCGATTATATCAACTCCGCCGGTATCTACCGAATTCCGCCATCCCGGACCGGCGCCCACCGATCATCCAGGTACACCGCCAGGTCCGTGTCCGGGAGATCCGGACGTGCCTCCACGGTGACCTCGACCTCCAGTTCACAGGCGAGGCGATGGAGGATGGCATCACCGACCGCCATCCATTCAACCCCGGTCACGGCCGGCGTCAATCCCGCTCGCACGCGATCGCCGTCGACCCGGAAGACCCGGGCATAGAGATCGGCGTCGAGCCCGAGAAGAATGGCCGCATGGATCAGCACGCCGCCCTTCTTTCTCGTCTGCGAGCAGCCGACCGCCTTCCGGCCGTCAACGACCAGGGTGTCGGCGAGGTGATCCTCGAAGCAGATGGGCGATCGGACGTGGCTTCCGCGGCGAGGATCTGCGACCCGTTCAACGCCGCTTCCGAGCTCCTCCAACGCCGGTTCGACCACGTCGAGAAAACGGTCGTAGAGACCGACGATACCCGCCGCCCAGGGGTGATCCGAGGGTACGGCCAGGGCGACGCCGAGGTCGCCCTGATGGATCACCCCGGTACCACCGGTGAGCCGGCGCAGCACCGGGATCCCCTGGTCGCGGCACCATTCGAGATCGACATCATCGGGCGGTTGAGCATAGCCGAGCACCACCACCGGCCCGGGCCAGGAGGTCACCAACGCGCTGCACCGGCCGGCGGCGGCGCGAACCAGCATCTCCGTCTCGAAGGCGAGATCGTGGCTCGGCGGCCCCTGGGACCTGAAGGCTTCGAGCTTCACGAGCATCCGCCCGCGGTTCGCGCCATGATTCAGGCTCGCACCAGGCTGGGATGAAGAACCTCATCAAGACGCCGATGATCTACCGGCCAGCCGTCCGGCAGGAGACCGGCGAATGCATCCGACGCGAACCACTTGTCGTCGCCGGGGTAGGTCGGCACCACCAGACGGGGAAAGCGGGCGACGATTTCACGATCCGGCACCCGTCGTCGGCGGTTGATTTCCATCCGCCTCGCCTCGGTGGCGTCGAGATTGGCGAAGAACCCGTCCGCGGCCCTCAACTGCATCAGCAGATGGCCGTCGGAGACCGTCGGCGAGCCCGCATCCGGACCCAGAAGGACGCGTGCGAGCAGGTGTCGTGCGGCGCCGAGCACGCCGCGGTTCCTGATCCGTTTGCGCCACCTCTGAGCGCGGTTCGGGGCCGGGGGCGACTCGCCGAACGGATCCGCCGCCAGCGAACGGAGACCGGTATCGACATCGACAAAGGCGGCGAGGCGGTGGAGAAAGGTCGCGTAGACCGATGGCCCGAAGGCGGACCGGTACTCGTCGTCGGCACACGAGAAAAAGGTCCGCAGGGCGTTGCGTTCGAAGAGCACACCGCGGCGGTAATTTCCGAGCCCGGAAGACGTCGCCCCTCCACGGTGTCGCGCAACCGCATCGGGAGCGGCGACAACCGTGCGCCCGAAGGCCCACAGCCGCCAACCCAGCTCGACATCCTCAAAATAGGCGAAGAGATTTGGGTCGAAGCCGCCGAGCTGCCGCCAGTCGGCGAGCCGGACGGCCATGTTCCCGCCACAGGCGAAGGGCAGCGGCTCGCCGCCCCGCGGCGGAGCCACCTCGGCGACCGGCCATCCTTGCGAGATCTGGAATGCGTGGATGTCGAAGGTCACGCCGCCGCGGACGAAATCGTGGCGTGCGCCGTCCCAACTGATCAGCCGCCCCGCCGTCGCCGCGGCATCGGGATGGGCCGCCAGGGTCTCGAGGTGGGCCTCGACAAAGCCCGGTTCGGCCGCGGCGTCGTCGTTGAGCAGAATCACGACCTCACCGGTCGCGGCCTCGGCACCGAGGTTGACGCCGCCCGCGAAACCCAGGTTGGTCTCCGACCTGACGACCCGCAGCCACGGCCAGCGCTCGGAGGCGGCCTGGCCGCAGCGATCGGGCGAGGCGTTGTCAACCAGGATGATCTCACTGCGGCCGACTTCCGCCTCGGCTTCGAGCGAGCCGATGCTGTCCTCGAGGTGATCCATGCCGACGTGACCGACGACGATGATGCTTGCCCGCGTCACTGCCCGGTCCACCGTTTCAGTGCTCTCCTGGCTCGTCGGATCAACGGCTCCTCTGCGGAACTCGCCGCCGGGGCGAGATCGGCGAACCGGTTTCGGTGGGCCTCTCTCCGGGGCGCTGCAGCAAACGCCAACAGCGGCCCGGCGACCTTCTCCCAGCTCCGCCCTTGCGCCCAGCCGCGTCCGGCCTCACCGGCCCGCTCGCAAGCCTCGGGATCTGCGAGCATCGCACAGACGGCGGCGGCGAGGGCGCCGCTGTCTCCCGGCGCCACCGTCCGTCCGGCCCCGACGGTCTCGACGATCTCGGACATCGCACCGCCCCGGGTCGCCACGACGGGCAGGCCGAGCCAGAGAAGATCCACCATCCGGGTTCTCAGGCTGAGATCCGTTTCGAGACCGGGTCGGTGGGTCACCACCGCGAGATCGGCCGCCAAAGCCAGCTCGAAGCGCCGGTCATAGGGCCGCCAGCTTTCGAAACGGACCGAAGTTCCGAGCCATCCCTGCTCCTCGGCCACCCTTCGGGTCACGACGGCGGCGGAACGAGGGGTGTCTTCCGGATGAGGATGATCGACAAAAACAACCACCGCGTCCGGTTCGCGCTCGATGATCGATGGGAGCGCCCGGAGCACGACCTCGGGGTCATACCAGTCGTAGATTCCGCCGAAGTAGAGAACCGGCGCCTCCGCGCTCACCCCGTCGAGAACACCAGGTCGACGGCTGCGCGGGGGAGGTCCTCCCCGGGGAGTTCCAAAGGGCAGTTCGGCGATCAGGTGCGTCAGCATCGGGTCGTCTTCGAGGACCAGAGGGTTGATCCGACCCAGGGCACCGAGCCACCCGAGATAGAAGAAACGCTGCTGGGCCGAGGAACAGAGGAAGAAATCACCCCGCGCGAGCTGGAGCTTCCAGGTGGCGTGATCGGTGCGGTACGGTTCGAACCCGAGTTCGCGGTGGTAGTGGAGGTTTTCGACGAGGAAGGGATCGTAGAGGTCGACCACCACGGGAAGATCATCACGCTGCGACAGATAGTGATTCCCCAGATGGCCGTGAATCAACACCCAATCGTGACCGTCGGCCTGGGCTCCGAGAGTGTCCGGGTCGGCCCGGACCAGCTCGACCGGCGGTTGCACCGCTTCGGCCTCGCCGGGGTCGTTCGGGATCGCCAGGGTGACGTCGTGGCCGGCCCTGCTCAGGACCTCGGCAAGGGCAACGAACCGGGTCCCGACACCGGCGGTGAGCCGGCGAACGGGCTCCGGACAGATCATGAAGACCCGGCTCACGGGCGCCTGATTCCGAAGGTCGTGGCCACGGCCGGATGTTAGCAGAGGAAGGCAGTGCGATTAGTTATGAATTATGAATTGTGAATGATGAATTTCCATCGCAGCGCTTCCACGGGCTGTTGCGATGCAATTCATAATTCATAACTCGTAATTCATAATTCAAAATTGACCGCTCGGTGTAATATCAACGAGACGATGCAATTCAATCTCACACCTCCAACCAATACGACGGTGATCTCCGCGCGTCGGATACTGGTCCTCGCACCGCACTTCGACGACGAGGTCTTCGGCTGCGGCGGTCTGCTGGCGCAATCAGCCGCCGGCGGTGCCGTGATCAAGGTCCTCTACCTCACCGACTCGTCGGGCGGTTCAGAGGTCACCGAGAACCGTGAGGAATACGGCGCACAGCGCCGGGCGGAGGCGCAACGAGGCCTCGACATTCTCGGCATCGGGGAGCTCGAAGTCCTGACGATCCCTGATGGCGCTCTCGCCGCATCCATCGATGCGGCCGCCGACGAGATCAGACGCGCAATCGCCGATCACCGACCGGATCTCCTCCTGTCGGTCTCTCCCTGTGAAATCACCGCCGATCACCAGGCGGCGTTTGCTTCGCTTCATCGCGCATTATCCGGCCTGAGGGGCGGCACCGACCTTGATGAGATCATGGCCGGCTGCCGCATTCTGCTCTACGAGGTCAATCATCCCCTGTACCCGGATGTGCTCGTCGACGTCAGCGGCCAGATCGAAGTTCTGACCTCGGCGATCAACGCCCATAAGAGTCAACTCGAACTCCACAACTACCGCGAAGCGGCGCTCGGCATGCGACACTACCGCGCCCTGTCCCTCCCGGCCACGGTCGATGCGGCCGAGAGCTACCGGGAAATCCGCCCCGCGGACCTCGTCACCCACGGCTTGAGCGGTCTGGTCGGCCGGCTCGGCGGAATCCCCGGCCACGCCCACCGCCAGGACGGCCCCCTGGTCAGCGTCATCGTCCGCACCAAGGATCGTCCCGAGCTGCTCGCCGAAGCCATGGCGAGCATCGCCGGCAGCACCTATCGACGGGTCGAGGTCGTCCTCGTCAACGACGGAGGCCGACCCCCGGAGGTCCCTCTCACTTTCCCGTTTCCCGTCGTCCCGGTCGAGATGGGGACCAATCAGGGCCGCGCCGCCGCGGCGAACGCCGGCGTCGACGCCGCCGCCGGCGAGTTTCTGAGCTTCCTCGACGACGACGACCTCATGGAGCCCGAACACCTCGAGACCTTGGTCGGTCTGGTCACCGGCGCCGGGGTCCGGGTCGCCTACACCGACGCCGCGGTCGGGGTCTACGAACTCGAGCCGGAAGGCGGTTGGCGCGAGGTCGAGCGCCGCCTCCCCTACAGCCGTGACTTCGACCCGGATGTCCTGCTCGTCGACAATTACATTCCATTCAACACCCTGATGATCGAAAGGGCCCTCTTCGGCGAGGCCGGGAGGTTCGACCCCGGTTTCGAGTTCTTCGAGGACTGGGAGTTCCTGATTCGCCTCGCGGCCGCCGCACCCTTCCACCACTTGCCGCGGGTGACCGCCGAGTACCGTCACTTCCGCGGGTCGGGTCACCATATTCTCGGATCCCAGCCGCGCCAGAGGGAGGATTTCCTGCGGGTGAAGGCGGCGGTCATCCAGCGCCACCAGGATCGACTCGGACCCGGCGTCATCGCCCGCGTCGTCGACCGCCTCCGCGCTGAAACGGTCGCCTCGCTGGAGGCCGGATCCGCAGCCCGGAGAGAGCTTGCAGAGCTCAGGATCGCGCACCGGGAACAGGACGAGGCCTACCACAGGATGAACGGCGAGTGTGTGGCCCTCCGCGGCGAGCGAACGCGGTACCTCGATGAGATCCGCCAGCTCGAAGGCGAGCTGCATGAACATCGTGAGGCCGGCGCCAAGCTCCGGAAAGAAATCAACCGGCTCCATGGCGGGGAGTCCGAACTCCGCTCGCACGTAGCCGCGCAAGAGGAGCATCTGGGTCGGCTCTACGCCGAGATCGAGCGGCTCGGCGAACTCGTCGAAGCCATGGAGCACACCAGCGCATGGCGCTGGCATCGACGCATCGAGCGCATCCGCGGCAGAAGCTCCTAGTTTCCAATCATGAGTAAAAAATTATGAATATTGAATGACATCGCAGATGCTCTTGAACACCCTGCGATGCCAATTCAAAATTCATAATTCAATATTCATTATTCGCTATGCGCCATATTTCTTGATCGCTCCGTCCAGCTTCGGCAGCACCAGGAAGATGAAGGTCGCAACCGCCGCCGCGAGTCCGGCGAGGAAGACAAAGAACCACATCGGTTCCATGTGGTTCTGCACACTCCCGAGGAAACCCGAGAACTTGTTGCCGATGGAGGTCGCCAGGAACCACCCGCCCATGGCGAGACCGGCGAGCCGCGCCGGCGCGAGCTTGGTCACCAACGACAACCCGATTGGTGAAAGACACAGCTCACCGAAGGTGATCACCAGGTAGAACAGCGCCATCCAGAGACCGGCGACCTTGACCGACCCGCCGTCGGTCATGGACCCCGCGACCGCCATGATGAGCAGGGCCGCGGTGGTCAACAGCATGCCGTAGAGCAGCTTGTGCGCGGTCGGAACCTGTTTGCCGATCTTCAAACGCCAGCCGAAGAACCAGACGACGATCGGGGTCAGGGCGATGACCCAGAACGGGTTCCAGCTCTGGTAGACCTCGGCGTTGACAACCTGGAGGAACTCGCCGGGGGCCAGGAGCTCCGGATCGTGGCCGAAGCGTTCGCGATAGCCGTCGTACATCACATCGAAGATCGCCTTGTCGACGACGAAGACGGGGATTTTGCCTCCGCCCTGATCCTCACGCAGGAAGACCACCCGGTCTTCGGGCACCGCGCTGTCGGCCAGACCGACGGTGACGACATCCTCACCGTGTGCGCCCTTTTCGGTTCTGACATCGATCTGGTCGTCGGCATAGACCTTGACGGCGCGCGCGATCCACGTCGGGTCGATGCCCTTGTTCTTGCCGTCGACATTGATGCGTTGGACGTCGATTCCATCGAAGCCGTCCAGGGTCGCAACCGCGCTTGCACGCATCCGGCTCTGGCCGAACTGGTTTGCAATTTCGGCCGAGGAGACCACGAGCAGGCTGTCCGGGTGCGGCCGGGCGACGTCTTCTCCGGCGTTGGTGTAGTAGCTCGGCAACGCGTCCTGTTGAATCTGGTCGAAGAACGGCACGCTCGCCGCCGCCCCGGGCCGGCGATCGGTGAAGTCTCGCGCCCACTGGGTCATGGCGCTGCCGTTGAGGTGGAGGATCATGAAGAACGCTCCCCCGGCCACGAAAATCGGCAGCAGCGCCAGCAACCCGGGTTTCTCTTCTTCGTTGGCGTTGAGCCCGAGGCGGACGAAAAAGACGATCACGGGGACCATTCCAACCAGGAACCCGAAGTCCGACGGACGTACGATCTGCATTTCGAACTGCTTCGCTATGAAGTAGCCGATGATGCCGACGACGAATGCCGGCGCCAGGATCTTGCCGAAAATTTCACCCATGCTGGTGTCGCCCTCGACGCGTTCGGGCTTGCGGTCGGCCTTTGCCAGTGACTTCCAGAAGACGGCCAGGAGCACAACGGCGAACAACACTCCGAGACCGGCGGCGCGGAAGGTCCACAACCAACCCCAGTAGTTGCGGACGATGGGGGCGACGATGAGGGTCGCGGCGAGGGCGCCGATATTGATTCCCATGTAGAAGATGTTGAACCCCGAGTCGCGTTTGGGATCGCCCTTCTCATAGAGGTTGCCGACCATGACCGAGATATTCGGTTTGAAGAAACCGTTGCCGATGATCAGACCGATGAGTCCGAACACAAAGAAGTTGAACCCGGGCATCCCCATCAGGAAGAGACCGCTCGCCATGAGAAGTCCACCGATGGCCACCGATCTGCGGTAGCCGAAGTACCGGTCGGCGATCATCCCGCCGAGGAACGGCGTGAAGTAGACAAATGCGAGGTAGAGACCGTAGATCTCGTTGCCCTGTGCGCGCGGCAGTCCGAGACCGCCGCGTTCGGCGTCGATGGTATAGAGCAACAGAATGCCGACCATCGTGTAGAAAGCGAGACGCTCCCACATTTCGGTAAAGAACAATGGGAAGAGCCCCTTGGGATGTCCAAACGCCATAGTGTCTCCTTCGGGTTGGTGTCGATCAGCACGGTGCAGCAGGACCGATGCATCCTACCTCAGCCGATCGAAGATACGAAATCGGGACGAGATCTCAAACCGATCGGGCTCCCCGGCGACGCCGCTTCAGAGTTGGGGTAGGATTCCCCCGTGGTAAGAAAAGCGAAAGCCGAGCGGGCGCCGGCGACGCCGGAGGTGCGGCGCAGGGTGTGGTTCCTCGCCATCGGATTCCTGCTGGTGCAGGTCGTGGTGCTGCCCGGCGCCGCAAGTCCCTTCCGCACTCCCAAGGATGTTCTCGCGCTCATCCTGATTCTCCTCGTCGTCGGCCTCAGCGCAGCCGGAAGGCTTCTCACAGGACGCGTCGGCTTTCGTTGGTCCGCGCTGGCGATGGTGCTGCTGGTGCTTCCTCTGATTCAGGCGGTCTCGGGATTCTGGAGTTCGAGTCCGCAACTCGCCCTGACCGCCGCCCTCCAGACCGTGATCTGGATTGCCGGCGCCCTTTGGATCGCCACCGCCGCGCAGAAGGAACGGCTCCGGCTTGTCGATGCCTCGGCCGTCGGCGTCGCGATCTCGGGAATCGTGCTGATGGTGCAGGCGGCCGGCCTGGGGATCTTCTCCATCGGCTCCGCCGGGCCGAGTGGACGATTGGCCCTCACCGGGCTCACCGGCAACCCCGCGGATCTCTCCATGGCGGCGGTGTTGATCCTGCCCCTGGTTCTGACCGCGTGCGATGGCAAGAAAAGATCGCGGTTCCGTTGGTCCCTGGCAATCCTCCTCACCTTGGCGGCGGTCGTCTCGCAGACCCTGACCGCGGTTGTCGCTCTCGGACTCGTCTGGACGACATGGCTCATCCAACAACGATCGCGACAGCTTTGGATCACCGCAGCGGCAACCGCGATGATCCTCGTCGCCGTGGGTTTATTCACCGGTCTGGACGCGCGGATCCACCGCCAGATTCAACGTCTCGAGGACGGCGACTGGTATTTTCTCCTCTCGGCGAGAAGCGACGGCTGGACCGCCGCCGGTGAAATGGCGAGAGCGAACCCCGTGGTTGGGGTCGGCGCCTCCAACTTCAGCCTCGCCTACTACCCGGCCAGGATCGCCTGGCTGGAGCGGACCGGGTCCATCGGGCGGCGCGCCGAGCTGGCGACCCATTTCCGCTACAGCCACTGCGATCCACTCCAGATGATCGCCGAGTTGGGGTTCCCGGGCCTGATCTGGATGATCGCCCTCGTGGTCGTGATCGGACGTACCCGACCGCGCGGCGACCCGCTTCCCCCACTCGCCCTCGCGGCATTCGTCCCGTTCGCGTTGCTCCACTTCCCGACCCACCTGGCGGTGAGTCTCGTCCCCTTGATCCTCACTCTGGGCCACGTCCTCGCGTCGGGTCGCGAGGTTGTCATCGAGCCCCCACCGTGGTCGAGGCGGCTGGCGGCGGCGCTGCTTGTCGCCGCCGTCCTTGCCGGAACCTACTGGCAGCTCCACCGATTGATGCTCAACCTCTGGCGGGGAGGTCTCAACCACGCGCTGGATGTCGTGCAGACCCTCGATGAGCCGGTGCGATCGCAACAGGCTGCCGCCGTCGAGTCGCAAATTCTACCGCGGCTGCCGGGGATGAACGAGGCCCGTCCCTGGCTCTGGCGGATGGTGGGACAGGCTCGGCTCGCACGCGGCGACGCCGCCGGGGCCGAGATCGCCTTCAGAAACGCAATGGCACTCTGGCCGCATGAAGAGGCGGAGTTCGGTCTCGGTCTCGCCCTCGCCGCCGAGGATCGCCGCAACAAGGAACAACGTCGTCCGCTGGACTCGAACAACCGGCGCGGCGAAGCCGTCGTCCACCTTGCCCGGGTCTGCCGCACCAATCCGGCTCTCCTCGAACTCATCGATGTCGAGGATCTGCGCCGAGCGGTCGCAGAGATCGTCGAAGCCAATGATGGGACGGGCCGGCCGAATCGCTGACCGGGTTACTCCGCTTCGAGCCGGGCAGCCGTCATCTTTTCCTGTTCGCAGGC
>JAHECW010000123.1 GCA_024641545.1 Acidobacteriota bacterium | reverse complement strand
ACGACGCGCAGGTAGAGATCGGGATCCGATTGGCCCGACGGACCGGTGCTTCGGTCCCCCTTGGGGTCGGTCATGGCGCCGCCGACGACCTGGTTGGCGCGCTGGATCTGTTTGATGAATTCGATCAACCGCTGGTGGTACCCGGTATCGTGCGACGCATCGATGTCGTGGGTCACCGAGTACAGCGAGTTGAACGCATCCATCCCGACGCAGCGCTGGAAACAGGTGCCGGTGAGTCGGCCGAGCCGCCGTTGCATGCGATTCTGCATGACCACGTCGTCGACGCTCCGGGTGACGTGAGAAAAGCGATTCACCCTGGCATCGATCAAGGGCGACCAGGCGGTGGCAAGCTCCGGTTCGTCAACGGCAAGATCGTAGGTCGCGGCCATGGCGTTGACGGACGGTCGGATGATCGGGTGCTCCACGGGGTCCGAGACGCGAGCGCCGAGCAGGTAGACGCGCATCTCACGATTGCGCAGGCTCTCGATATAATCGGCTCCACTCCGGATCGGCGCCTGGTCAAACATTGTCACCCCTCCGTTTTCCAGTCCCATGCCGGTCGTCCCGGTGCACCGGCCACGATTTCACGCGCCGACATCGAGCACGATCTTGATGACTTCGGGCGCCTCGGTGTCGACCATGGCGAACGCGTCGGCGACATGCTCGAGCGGACGTTCGTGCGTGATCAAGAGCTCGGGGTGAAGCAAGCCCTTGCCCATCAGGCGCAGCGCTCGGGAGAACTCTCCGGCCACGACGCGGGAGGCGATGATCTCGGCTTCCTTGAGCACCAGGGTCTTGAAGTGGATCTTCGAGAGCTGCTCGCCGAGACCGGCCGTGACGATTCTCCCGCCGTTGCGGATCATCTTCACCGCTTGGGCGAGGGGCGCCTCCCGCCCGGGCAGTTCATGAAAGTGCCCGACACACTCGATCACGCAATCGGCCCCGACACCCTGTGTCGTTTCGAGGACGAACTCGACCGGATCCACCGTCGTCGCGTCACAACAATGTTCGGCGCCGAGCTTGCCGGCGGTTGCGAGACGGAAAGGCGAGAGATCGACGACCATGGTCTGGGCGGCCCCCGAACCGTGGCAGAGAACATCGAGCACCGAGAGGCCCAGACGCCCCGCTCCCAGAATGACGACCGACTCTCCCAAATCGACCCTGCCCCGGCGCAGAATATGGTGCCCGAGCCCGTACATCTCGACCATGGGTGCGTGTTTGAGGGGAACACTGTCCGGCATTCGATAGAGGTTCTCCTTGGGGACGGCGACGTACTGCCCGTAGCCGCCGTCCATATCGACACCGAGCAGTCGCAGCGTGCGGCACGCATTGATGTGTCCTTCGACGCAGGGCGGACATCCATGGCACGAGATGTTGGGATCGACGGCGACCCGATCTCCAACCCGCCAGGATTCCACCGACGTCCCCACTTCGACGATCTCGCCGCCGAACTCGTGGCCGAGCACCGCCGGGAACGCCACGCGGTCATGAAACTCGCCGCGGAAGATGTGGAGATCCGTACCGCAGATTCCGGCCGCCACCGACCTCACGAGCACCTGTTCGGGCGAGATCCGGGGTTCGGCCGCGTCGGCGCAGTTGATATCTCGATCGCCTTTGAGGATGGCTGCTTTCATCGACGAACACTCCGTTCCCTTGATCTACAAGATAGCGGGGATCTGGAAAAGGAAGAAGTAACCGAACACGAGGACCGCGATTCCCAGAAGGAGCGCGAAAACCCAGTGCGGTCTGATGATCCGATACACCTGCGCGGTGAACATCTTCGGCATCACCCAGTACAGGCCCACGGTCATCCAGAGAGCCTGCAGGGGCGTCAGAAGCAGCCCGTCCAGCACGGCGCTGGTCTTGACCAGAACGACAGGTTTGAATCCGAAGACAAAGACGATGATCATATTTGTGAAAAAGAAAAAGACGAGAAAGAGCCGAAACTGCGTCTTCCAGGGAAAGAGTTCGCTGAAGCGGGGAATGCAGATTCGGGTGGCATCGGCCAGCAGCCGCGGCCAGCCGGCGAGCTGCACCATGAGGGTTCCGGCCAGCGCAGCCGTGCCCGAAATCATGAACAGAAGCCCGCCGAACCGCCCCCACTGGGAGGAGAAGATGCTGGACAGCGTCACGGCTACATCGGGGCCGCTGGGGGCGAGTTCCTGTGGACGCAGCACCCCGGCGCCGGCGATGAGAAAACAGACCGTCAGCAGGGTCGTCAGGAAAACCGCCACCGAGGCATCGGCATAAACCACGTGCGTCCAGCCCTTGATCCTGACGGCGTCCTCTCGGTTCAAGCGCTTGAGCCTGGCGACATCCGCGGGCACGCCGTACCCTCTGCCCCTGGCCATCCCATACCCTTCGCCCAGGACCCAGTAGGTGTACCAGACCTGACTGGCAAACCCACCGGCCGCCCAACCGATGAGGGGCAGGATCTCATTCCACGGATTGGCGCTGACACCGGCGTTCTCGATGGCCCAGGCGGGCACCTCGGGGACGACCAGCAGAAGACCCTTCAGCAGATCCGAGATCGGTGGGAAAACCACGGCCGCGACGTAGATCACGCCCATGCACATCAGCAGAATGAGGGAGGTCATGATGGTCTTCAGAATCTTGAATTCTCCCGACCAGACCGCAATGAGCGCAACGATGCTGATGAGCCACCCGGCAACGTGGGGCGGCACGTGAATCAGGCTGTGGAGAAAGATGCCCGAAGCCAGCGCGAGAGATCCGATGGAAATCAGGGCGCTGATGAATTGAATGACCATCACCGTCCAGACCACCCAGTTCTTCGGCCCGGGAATGCGCGCGAACATGTCGATCATGCCTTCGCCGGTACAGACGGTGTAGTGGGCGCCGCTGATTCCGATCCAGCACTTGAGGAAGATCCCGATGAGGACCGCCCAGAGGATGGCCGTACCCAGGATCGCGCCGTTTCTCGTGGTCAGGATGACCTCGCCCGACCCGACCAGCTCGGATGTCCAGACGATACCCGGACCCAGGACCGCGAGAATGGCCCAACCCTTGGGCGGAGTCTGAACCGAGACGTCGTTTTTCATCAACCCTTCTCCTCTGCGTGTTCCCGGGCCCATCGCATTTTCTCCCATCCTGCAGCTGAGGGAAACGTCTCAAGGTGCGGCCTTCGGAGTGCCGCACCCTTCGGACGCGGCGACCTCACGTGCGGGCCGACAGTGTCACAATGGAAAACGAGGCGCCCCAGTTGAAAGGAGGCCGGCGTGCCGAAGAGCCCGGTGCGGACCATTCTCTCGTTCTCGATCCTGGTTCTTGCGGTGTCCGCGGCCGGGGCCCAGACCGATGCCAGGTTCCTCGCCGCGGTGGTCGCCAAGGACGGCAGCGGGGATTTCACGACGATCCAGGCGGCGATGGCGAGGATCGGGATGGGCTCTCCCGAGAAACCCGCGACGATCTTTGTACACAATGGCGTCTACCGCGAGCTCGTCTTCGCCCAGCGCGAGAAGCGCTACGTCCGCCTCATCGGTGAAGACCCCGACAACACCATCCTCGTCTACGGGCTGCACGCGAACATGACGGGGCTCGACGGCGAGAAGATCGGGACCTTCCGCACTCCAACCCTCTACGTCGACGCCGACGACTTCACGGTCGAGAACATGACGATCCAAAACGACGCGGGCCCGGTCGGCCAGGCGCTGGCGGTCGCCGTCAACGGCGATCGCGTCGTCTTCCGCAACTGTCGTTTTCTCGGTCACCAGGACACGGTCTTCCTCAACCGCGGGCGGCAGTACTTCGAAGGCTGCTATATCGAGGGCACAACCGACTTCCTGTTCGGCGGGGCGACCGTCTGGTTCGAGGACTGCGACATCCACGCACTCGACAGCAGTTACATTTCGGCTACCGCCACTCCGCCCGAGGCCGCCTACGGGTTCGTCTTCAACCGCTGCCGGGTCAGCGTGGCCGAGGGCGAGCGGACCTACCTCGGCCGGCCGTGGCGCGATCACGCCGCGACGCTCTTCATGGGTTGCGAGCTCGACGCGGGGATCCGTCCCGAGGGCTGGCACAACTGGGACAAGCCCTGGCGGGAATCCACCAGCCGCTATCTCGAGTACCGCAACACCGGCCCCGGAGCGGAGCGCTCCGGTCGCGTCTCGTGGTCTCGGGAGCTGACCCCCGCCGAGGCCGACGTGATCACTCCGGCCACCGCCCTCGGCGGCTGGGATCCGGCCGTAACCCTGGTCGGGGCGGAGTCCGCGGCGCCGGCCGCCGTCGCCGACGCGTCGGCATCCGGCCCGGCGCTCGTTCTCGCCGGCGACTCGACCATGGCGGACAAGCCTAACCTCGCGCTGCCTGAACGCGGCTGGGGTCAGCTGTTCCGCGAGCTGGTCCGTCCGCCTCTCAGGCTCGACAACCGAGCCGTCAACGGCCGGAGTACGAAGTCGTTTCGCGACCTGGGGCACTGGGACGCCGTGCTCGAATCGCTCTCGCCGGGGGACTGGGTCGTGATCCAGTTCGGCCACAATGACGAGAAGTCCGAGGACCCCGCGCGCTTCACCGACCCCGACGGCGAGTACCGGGCCAACCTCCAGCGCTTCGTGCGGGAGACCCGCGCCCGCGGCGCTCACCCCGTCCTGGCGACCTCGGTCGTGCGGCGCCGCTTCGATGAGCCCGGAACGTTCTACGACAGCCACGGCGAGTACCCCCGCGTCGTTCGCGAGGTGGCGGCCGAGGAGGGCGTGCCGCTGCTCGAAATGGAGGACGCGACCCGCGACCTGGTGCAACGGTTCGGCGCTGGAGGGTCGCGATCGCTCTACCTGCACTTCGAACCCGGCGAGCACCCGCAGCTGCCCGACGGCCTGAGCGACGACACCCACTTCTCCGAGCTCGGGGCCCGGCTCGTCGCCGGGCAGGCCGCCCGAGAGATGGCGCGGCTCCACCTCCCCATCGTCCGGTACCTGAATCTCGACGGTCTCGTGCCGCCTCCCGCCGCCTGGTCCCCCGACCTCGGAGACGGGACGTTCTCGAACCCGGTCCTGCACGCGGACTACTCCGACCCCGACGTCGTCAGAGTCGGCGACGACTACTGGATGACGACGTCCAGCTTCAGCCACGTCCCGGGTCTCCCGGTTCTGCACTCGCGCGACCTCGTCAACTGGACTCTCGTCAATCACGCGCTGCCGCGGCTCGTGCCCGACGGTGTGTTCAGCGTGCCCCAACACGGGAACGGCGTCTGGGCGCCGGCCATCCGCCACCACGACGGCCGTTTCTGGATCTACTACCCCGACCCCGACTACGGCATCTATGTCACGACGGCCGCCGATCCGGCCGGCGAGTGGAGCCCGCCGGCGCTGGTGCTGCCCGGGAAGGGACTCATCGATCCCTGCCCGCTCTGGGATGACGACGGCAGCGTCTGGCTCGTCCACGCCTGGGCGCGGAGCCGCGCCGGGATCAACAACGTCATCACCCTGCGTCGGCTGACTCCGGACGGGCTCTCGGCCGCCGACGACGGTGGCGTTGTCATCATCGACGGCGACGATTTCCAGGGGTACAGCACGCTCGAGGGTCCGAAGATCTTCAAACACCGCGGCGAGTACGTCATCTTCGCCCCGGCGGGCGGGGTGACGCCGGGCTGGCAGTCGGTCTTTCGCGCAACCGACATCCGCGGCCCGTATCAGGCGCGCATCGTCCTCGACCAGGGCCGGTCGGCGGTCAACGGTCCCCACCAGGGGGCCTGGGTCGACACACCGACGGGCGAAGATTGGTTCCTGCATTTTCAGGACAAGGGCGCATCCGGCCGGATCGTCCACCTCGAGCCGATGGTCTGGGGCGAGGACGGCTGGCCGGTCATCGGCTGGGATCCGGACGGCAACGGGCGCGGCGAGCCCGTGTCCCGTTGGCGCAAACCGGCACTGCCCCCGCAGCCGACGGCGGTCCCGCCGGGTTCGGACGAGTTCGACGGTGGACGGCTCGGACTCCAGTGGCAGTGGCAGGCGAATCCCGACGGGACGTGGTGGTCGTTGACCGAGGTCCCGGGCGCCCTGCGCATGTTCGTCCAGCCCCTGCCCGAAGGCGCCGTGAACCTGTGGCCCGTCGCCTCGCTGCTGCTCCAGAAACCTCCCGCGGAGGCCTTCCGGGTCACGACCGAGATGACCTTTGATCCGGAGCGACTCGGTGAGCTCGCCGGCCTCGTGGTCTTCGGCACCGACTACGCCTGGATCGGGGTCGAGCGCACACCCACGGGGCGCGCGGTCGTCGTCAAGACCTGTCTCGGCGCTCGTGACGGCGGCGAGGAACGGGTGGCCGCCTCCATTCCCGCCCCCGGAGGCCCGGTGCAGCTCCGCGTTGAATGGCGCCCGGGCGGCCTCTGCCGGTTCGGCGTGTCGTTCGACGGGCGCGCCTTCACCACCTTCGAGCCGGTTTTTGCCGCCCGCCCCGGGCGCTGGGTCGGCGCCAGGATCGGCGTCTTCGCCGCCGCAGGCGCGGGAGAACCCACCCAAACGCCGGCGGACTTCGCCTGGTTCCGCGTCGCCCCTCTTTTTGAGTAGCCCGGAGCAAGCCTGTCATTCCGAGCACCCGAGCGCCCGATAGGCCGACAGAACGAGGGATGACATTCCCATTGTCGACGGCTCTGAAGGGCAAGCTGGAAGCTCGCCCCTACAACGGGCAGACCGCCTTTGTAGCGGCAAGCTTCCAGCTTGCCATTCTCTCGTTCTGGGTGGGTATGTCATTGGAAGCGAGCGTAGTTAGTCGAAGAATCCCGCGAAGCTCAGAGCGCCGACGAGAATTCGAGGCAACACCAACCCTCGGGAGACCCTTCGACTCCGCAGCCTCGGAGGCTGCTCCGCTCAGGGTGACAGATCGGTGCTTCCTACTCGATCTCCGAGCTCGCGAGGAGGAAGGCCCCGATCCCGTGCGCGTCGTTGACCACCACGTCGGTCGAGATGTAGTACGCGTAGCTGCCGTCGCGGTACGGCGTGCCGCCGAGACCGGCGCTGCGGCAGACGTTGCGCAGCGCCATGCGTCCGGTCTCCGCATCCCAGTCCACCAGTTTTTCGACCAGACCGGCGAAGCTCTCTTCCGCGAGTTCGCGGTAGCGCGGCTCGAGCATGCCCAGACGCGCGCCCTTGGCCCAGGCGTAGGCGATCATCGCCGAGCCGGAGGCCTCGAGGTAGTTGCCTTCGCGGCCGCCCTGGTCGGGCACCTGCCACCACAGCTTGCTGGGCTCGTCCCGCACCGCGAGCACGGCCTCGCTGAGCTCTGCGAGCATGCGCGCGAGCTCGCGCCGCCCCGGGTGGTCGGCCGGGAAGTGCTCGTAGGTGTCGACCAGAGCCATCGCGTACCAGCCGAGCGAGCGGGTCCAGAACCCGGGTGAGCGACCGGTGTCGGGATCCGCCCAGCGCTGGATGCGGCTCTCGTCCCAGCCGTGAAAGAGCAGACCGGTTCGGGTGTCGCGCAGCTTCGCGTAGCTCTCGCTGAACTGCCTGGCGATGTCGTCGAAGTCCTCGGCCTTGCCGAATCGCGAAGCGTACTCGGCATAGAAGGGCGCATTCATGTAGAGACCGTCGAGCCAGACCTGCCAGGGGTACTTGCGCTTGTGCCAGAACACGCCGTTGCGGGTGCGCGGCTGCCATTCGAGCTGTCGGCGCAGCACCTCGATCGCCGCCCGGTAGCGCGGGTCGCCGGTCTCAGCGTAGAGAGGAAACAGCAGCTTGCCGGAGTTGATCGAGTCGATGTTGAATTGGTCCAGCGCCAGGGTGCGGATGGTGCCGTCGGTCTCGACATAGTGATCGACGTACCCCTTCATGTACTCGTAGTAGCCGGGCTCGTCATGTTTCTTGTGGATCTTGTACATGCCGAACGTGACGAGGCCCTGGAGGTAGGCCCAGGCGTACTCGCCGTCCGACTTGCGCATGCTCCAGGCGCTCGGGTACTCGGCGATGGTGCTGTCGGCCAGGCGCTGGCCCCAGGTCCGTGGATCCTCGGCCGGGGCCGTCCCGGACAGAAACAGGGTGGCAACGAGAAGACAGGTGGTTCTCATCCTCACATCCTTTGTTGGCTGGTCGCCATCGTACAACCGAGTCGGCTGACCCTCAAGACGTGATCGAGAGCCGGCAGGGCTCAGGTTCCACGTCGCATCCGGAACCCGGTCGACTGCCTCGCCGTGATCCGGCAGCAGAACGTGAGAGGTCAGCCATCGCCGACCAACCGCGCCTTCCCGCCGCATGGCCCGTGACGTCACTCCGGCTTCTCGATCCAGCCGTTCATCCCCATCCAGTCCCGGAGCCGGTCGAACCAGAACGAGGTCGTTCCCAGGCCGCTGTCGAGACCGAAGCCGTGGCCGCCGCGCGGGTAGAGGTGCATCTCGGCCGGCACACCGACCCGGCGCAGAGCCGTGTAGAACGCGAGGGAGTTCTCGAGGGGCACGGCGGTGTCCCCGGCCGCGTGGACGAGGAAGGCGGGGGGGGTCCGGGCCGTCACTTGAAGGTCGGGCGACAGGCGTTGCAGAAGCGCGGGGTCGCGGTTGTCGCCGAGCAGGTTTTGCCGCGAGCCGGCATGGCCCGGCGGGTCCTCCATGGTGATGACCGGGTAGACGAGCACGGCGAAGTCGGGCCGGGCGCTGGTCGCATCGAGTGGAGCGCCCGTCCGCCCCTCGGGATCGTCGAAGAGGGTCGCGGCGGTCGCGGCGAGGTGGCCGCCGGCCGAGAAGCCGAGGACGCCGATGCGGTCGGAGCGGACTCCGAGCTCCGCGGCCCGCGAACGAACCAGCCGCACCGCCCGGAGGACGTCCCGGAGCGGCGCCGGGTGACCGACCTCCTTCAGCCGATACCTGAGGACGAAAGCCGATACCCCGAGCTCATTCAGGCGGACGGCGACCTCCTCACCTTCACGGAGGATCGACAGATGATCGTAGCCGCCGCCCGGGCAGACGATCACCGCGGCGCCGGTGCGCGACTCGGGAGCGAAATACGTCAACGTAGGTTCCTGGACGTTGAATACCCGTCCGTCCTCGAAGCGTTCCTCGCCTCCGTCTGAGGGGCGGCCGGGGACTCCCTCCGGCCAGAGCGGAATGATCTGCGTCTCGGCGTCGGCGGTCACCGATCCGACGGCGAGCAACAGGGCGGTGGCGAGGAGTGGAGGTAATCGCGTGATCATGTCGAGTCTCCCACGAGTGTCGAGTGTATACCCCCGTGCTACGCTCGAGATACGAGCTGGGAACTTCCTATTCTCTTGTCGCATGATTGCTGAGATTTCAATGATCGGAGGCGAGCTGTGAGCGAGTCAACACGTCGTGATTTCATCAAGACCTCGAGTGCGGTGGTGGCCGGAGCGGCCGCCCTGCCATCGCACGCGACAACGGCGAACCGGCGCCGGGTCGCGCTCGTCGGCACCGGCGTCCGCGGCTTGGGCATGTGGGGGCGCCAGCTGCTCGCCGAGGAGGGCCACCGGGTGGAAATGGTCGGGATGTGCGACATCAACTCGCTGCGGCTGAAGGTGGCGCGGGAGGTGATGAGGTCTGCTGCGGGGGTCGAGGTGCCCACGTACACGGACTTCGACCTGATGGTCCGCGAGACCCGACCGGATCAGGTCATCGTCACCACCGTGGACGCGACCCACCACACCATCATCGTCCGCGCAATGGAGCTGGGATGCGACGTCATCACCGAGAAACCCATGACCACCGACGCGGACAAGATGAAGGCGATCCTCCAGGCGCAGGAGCGGACCGGGCGGAAGATCACCGTGACCTTCAACTATCGATTTTCGCCCCATCGCCGGTTGATGAAGGAGATCCTCGAGTCCGGCGAGCTCGGCGAGATCACGTCGCTTGATTTCCACTGGTACCTGGACACCAGCCACGGGGCGGACTACTTCCGCCGGTGGCACCGGCTTCGGGAGAAGAGCGGCTCGCTGTGGGTTCACAAGGCCTCCCACCACTTCGACCTGGTGAACTGGTGGCTCGAGGCGAGGCCGGTTTCGGTGGCGGCGTACGGCGAGTTGCGCACCTACGGTTCGGCGGGACCGTACCGCAGCGAGACCGGTACCTGCCGCGGATGCACCCACCGCGATGCCTGCCCGTTTTTCTGGGACATCACCGCCGACGAGTTCCTGACCGACCTCTACGTCGGGTGCGAGGGCGAGGACGGCTACACCCGCGACGGCTGCGTTTTCCGCGAAGACGTCAACATCTGGGACACCATGACGGCGACGATCAAGTACGACAACGACGTCAGCTTGAGCTACTCGCTCAACGCATTCATGCCCTACGAGGGCTACCGCATCGGATTCAATTGCACCAAGGGGCGTCTGGAACACCGGAACTTCGAACGCCAGCCGTGGGTCTCCGATCCCCAGGACGAGATCGTGATGATCAGGAACTTCGGCCACCGCGAGGTGATCACCGTTCCCTGGGGCTCCGGGGGGCACGGTGGAGGGGACAAGCGGCTGCTCGACATGGTCTTCACCCCGGGAATGCCGGACCCCTACAAGCAGACGGCGGACCACATGGCGGGCGCCTACGCCGTGCTGCCGGGCTTCGCTGCGGTGCGATCGATCGACGAGCGGCGGATGGTGGAGATCTCGGAGCTGTTGTAGGAACGAGCGCCGGTCCGGGAAAATAATCGATCGGCCGCACCACGAAACCGAAGATCTGTTATCGTGTCCGGTGATGAAAAGAGTCGCGCTCCTCCTTGCGGACGAGGAAAACGCATACCAGCAGCTGCTGGTAAAAGCGGCGAAAGAACTCTCGGGCAGGTTCGGCGTCGAGGTACTCCCGCCGCTCTTTGCGGGCAACCGAGAGGTGAAACAGATCAGTCAGTTTTACGACTGCATCGCCGGCGCCACACCCCCGGACGGCATCGTGTCGATGCTGGTCTCTGCCGAGAGCATGAAGGGTTCGGTCAGAGCGATTGCGAAGGCTGGCATCGACTGTGTTCTGGTCAATCGCATCCCGGCGTTCCTGGATCAGATGAGCGAGGAATACACCGAGATCCTCCTCGCCTCGGTCGCCCCGGACCAGGTGGAGATCGGCCGCTTCCAGGGTCGCCAGTGCCGCAAGATCCTGCCCAACGGAGGCAATGTCATCCTGGTCCTCGGCGTCGACGGCGCCCCCTCGGCCCTCAAGCGGCGAGAGGGGTTTCTCGAGGTCGCCGGAGGCCACGTCACCGTCCAGGAGCTGCACGGCCGCTGGCTGATGGATCGAGCGGAGGCTGCCGTCAATCATTATTTCGGAATCGGCGGCGCAAGAAAAGTCACCGTCGACCTCTTTGTCTGCCAGAGTGACCCGATGGCTGCCGGCGTGCGCGCGGCGCTGGACAACCAGGCCAAGCGGCTCGGCTTCCCTGAGATCGCGAAGATCCCGATCATCGGCTGCGACGGCTTGCCCGACGAAGGCCAGACAATGGTCAGGGCCGGCAAGATCGACGCCACCGTCGTCATGCCTCCGTCGAGCCCGCAGGCTCTCGAGATTCTCAGCAATTACTGGCAGCAGGGCGTCCGCACGCTCAAGGCGACGCTACCCCCGACGTCATATCCTCCGGTCGACCAGCTCAAGCCCCGCTAGGCAGCTCGAAACCGAAGAAGCTCGCCGCGTTCCGGTAACAAACGTCCGCCACCAGGGCCCCCACCAGATCGAAGTCCCGGGGTAGCAGCCCCGCGGCCATATCCCCTCCGAGCACGTTGCAGAGGACACGGCGGAAGTATTCGTGTCTGGAGAACGACAGGAACGAACGGCTGTCGGCCACCATGCCCACGAACCGGCGCAGCGATCCGAGTTGGGAAAGGGCTTCCAGCTGGCGCTCGATCCCGTCCTTCTGATCGAGGAACCACCATCCGGAGCCGAGCTGCATCTTTCCGGGCACGGAGCCGTCCTGGAAGTTGCCGATCATGGTGGCCAGCATCTCGGTGTCCCGCGGATTGATGTTGTAGAGGATGGTCCTGGGCAGGGCGCCGGCAGAGTTGAGCGTGTCCAGGAACCGCGCCAGGGGCTCGGCGTACCGCCGGTCCCCCATCGAGTCGAACCCGGTGTCGGGCCCCAGCTCGGCCGACATCACGCTGTTGTTGTTGCGCAGCGCACCGATGTGGAGCTGCATGGTCCAGCCTTTTTCGCTGTTCATCCGACCCAGCTCGAGGAGGAGCGCGGTGGCCAGCTGGTCGCATTCGGCGACCGAGATCGCCGCCCCGGAACGAACGCGGTCGAAGATGGCTCTGATTTCAGCCGCTCCCGCCGGCGCAAAGAAACAGGTAGCGAGCCCGTGATCGGAGAGCCGACAACCCGCCCGGTGAAAGACCTCGTGGCGCACGGCGAGCGCCGCGATCAGATCGTCGTAGCGCACGACCTCGACATCAGCGGCTGCGGCGAGCCGGTCGACATAGCCGTTCCACGCACCGGGATCGGCGAAGCCCAGCACCCGGTCCGGACGCCACGTGGGAAAGACCCGGGCACGGATCGTTTCGTCGGCAGCAACCGCCGCATGATGCTCCAGCGAATCGATCGGATCGTCGGTGGTGCAGAGAGCGAGCACGTTGCTGGCTTCGATCAGCGATCGAACGGAGAGGCCGCCTTGGAGCACCGTCGCGGTCCGCTCCCAGACCTCGTCCGCGGTTGCTGCGCTGAGCAGAAGATCATCGATCCGGAAGTACCGGGCGAGCTCCAAATGGCACCAGTGGTAGAGGGGGTTGCGCAGGAGGTAGGGAACGATGCCGGCGAAAGCGTCGAACTTCTCCCGATCGGTCGCGCTTCCGGTACAGAATCGCTCGGCAATGCCGTTGGTGCGCATCTGGCGCCACTTGTAGTGGTCGCCGTAGAGCCAGACCTGGGTGATGTTCCCCCAGCCGGCGTCGGCGGCGATCTCGGCCGCCGGCAGGTGGGTGTGGAAGTCGATGATCGGCAGTTCGGCCGCGTAGTCGAAGTAGAGGCGGACCGCCTCGTCGTTGTGGAGCAGAAACCGTTCGTGAATCAGACCGCTCACCGCGCGACCTCCTTCGCGCGCGCCACCGCTTCCCGGGTCTGTCGGGTGATCGCCGACCACTGCTTCTCGGCGATCTGGCGCTTGCTCGCGATCCACGAACCGCCGACGGCGAAGACCTCGGGCAGGGACAGATACTCGTTCATGTTGTCCACGCTCACGCCGCCCGTGGGGCAGAAGCGCACACCGAGGGACGAGTAGGGCCCCGCCAGGGCTTTGAGCATCTTGGGGCCGCCGGCCGCACCGGCCGGAAAGAACTTGAGCAGGGTGCAACCGACGCCGAAGGCCGATTCGATCTCCGAAGGCGAGAGCACCCCGGGGATGAACGGAATACCGTTGCCCTGAAACAGGCGCACGGTCTCCGGGTTGAACCCCGGTGCAACACCGAAGGAGACGCCCAGGTCCACGCACCGCTGTGCCTGTTCCCGGGTGACCACGGTGCCCGCGCCCGCCAGCATCTCGGGGAACGTGCGGATGATCCGGGCCAGCGCCGCCGGAGCCGCGGCGGTCCGAAACGTCACCTCGATCACATCCAGCCCGCCCGCGAGCAGCGCTTCCGCCAGAGGCTCGGCATCGTTCGCGTCTTCGATCACGATCACCGGTATCACCGGTCGTCCCGCGAGTCGCTCGATCATGTCGTCCCTCCCTACCGGTCGACCCGGGCGCCACCACCCCGGACCACCTTCTCCACCTCGGCCAGGGACGCCATGGTGGTGTCTCCCGGGGTGGTCATCGCCAGGGCGCCGTGGGCCGCGCCGTACTCCACCGCCAACGCCGGATCGTCCAACTCCATCAGCCCGTAGATGAACCCGGACGCAAAGCTGTCGCCACCACCCACCCGGTCGAGGATCTCGAGATCGGGCCGATGGTTGGCGGTGTGGAACTTCCCTTCACACCAGCAGATCGCGCCCCAGTCGTTGACCGAGGCGGTCTTGACGCCGCGCAGGGTGGCGGCCACGGCCTTGAAGTTCGGATAGGTCGCCACCGCGGTGCCGATCATGCGTTGGAAGCTGCTGACCTCGAGGTCCTTGAGGTCCTCGTCCACGCCCTCGACCTCGAGCCCCAGACATGCCGTGAAGTCCTCCTCGTTGCCGAGAATCACATCGACCGAGGGGGCGATGGTCCGGTTCACCTCGCGGCAGCGATCGAGACCGCCGTAGGCCCCCCAGAGAGAGGGTCGGTAGTTGAGGTCGTAGGAGACCACGGTCCCGTGCTTCTTGGCGATTCGCGCCGCCTCGATCACCACGTCGCCGGTGGTCGCCGAAAGCGCGGCGAAAATACCGCCGGTGTGAAACCAGCGGACACCGAGGGCACCGAAGATGTGCTCCCAGTCAATGTCGCCGACGCGCAACTGGGAGGCGGCGCTGTGACCACGGTCCGAGCAGCCGACCGCGCCGCGAATGCCGAATCCCCGCTCGGTGAAATTCAGTCCGTTGCGCACGGATCGGCCGATGCCGTCGGACGGAACCCAGCGAATGAGCGAGGTGTCCACGCCGCCCTGCAGCACCAGATCCTCGAGCAGCAGGCCCACCTCGTTGCGAGCGAAGGCGGTGACCACCGCAGCGCGCTGACCGAAGCAGCGCCGCAAACCGCGGGCCACGTTGTACTCTCCCCCGCCCTCCCAGACCCGGAATTGTCGGGTCGTGCGAATCCTGCCCTCGCCGGGATCGAGTCGGAGCATGATCTCTCCCAGCGACAGGATGTCGTACCTGCAGGACTCCCTCGGCTTCAGTTCAAGGCTGGACATGGTCGTCTCCCGGCGGGCTGTCCGGTTCTGTTTTCATGAAGCGCGACTGTTCCACCTCGATCTTCTTGAGCTGGTGGGTCTTGACCGGCAACCAAAGTGACAGGGACGGCATGTAGGTGATGAACAGCAGCGCGGCGATCATCGCCGCGAAGAACGGCAGCATGGTGCGCGTCACCTTGGCGATCGTGGTCTTGCCCACGCCGCAGCCGATGAACAGACAGGTTCCCACGGGCGGGGTGCACAGACCGATACAGAGGTTGGCGATCATCATGATCCCGAAATGCACCTCGTGCATCCCCAGCGACAACGCCACCGGCAGGAAAATGGGAGTGAAGATCAGCACCGCCGGTGTCATGTCCATGAAGGTGCCCACCGCCAGCAGCAGGAAGTTGATGGAGAGCAGGATCAGCACCGGGTTTTCCGACAGCCCGAGCAGGGCGGAGCTCACCGTTTGCGGAATGTTGGCCATGGTCATGATCCAGCTCATCCCCGAGCTGGCGCCGATGAGCAGCATCACCACCGCGGTGGTGATCCCGGTTTCGAGCAGGATCCCGGGCAGCTCCCGCAGCCGGATCTCACGGTAAAGCAACACCGTGAGCAACAGGGAGTACACCACTGCTATCGCCGCCGCCTCGGTGGCGGTGAACACCCCCTTGAGGATGCCGCCGATGACGATCACCACCATGAAGAGGCTCAGAAACGAGCTTCTGAACGCCCGCAGGATCTGGCCCAGGTTGGAACGGGGTTCGGTCGGATAGTCGTTGCGGAAGGCGAAAAAGCCGCAGACCACCATGATGAACAGACCGGTCAGGATCCCCGGGATCACCCCCGCCATGAACATGGCCGCGATGGACACGCTGCCTGCGGCCACCGAATAGACGATCATGATGTTGCTGGGAGGAATCATCAGTCCGGTGGTGGCCGCCGTGGTGGTCACCGCGACGTTGAACTCGCGGTTGTAGCCCTTGCGGTTCATCTCCGGGATCATGAACCCGCCCACCGAGGACACGGCGGCGGTGGCCGAGCCCGAGATCGACCCGAAGAGCATGCAGGT
>JAHECW010000122.1:7335-15755 GCA_024641545.1 Acidobacteriota bacterium | reverse complement strand
AGCCGGACAAAGGCCATGGTGGTGGAGATCGGCCGGTCGCCGGAGCCGGTGCTGAATTCGTCGAATATGGAGTCGGACGGCGGACGCAGCGGCTCGCAACGAACCCCGCGGGTCGGCACCGGTCCGCCGAGCTCGTGCCGTCGCTGGTGGAGATAGACGAGCTCCGGGCTGTCCTGGGGCGGACGATAGAACTTCGCCGCCCGGGCATCGTCGTCCGAGAGGGGAATGCCGAACCTGGTCCTGAATTCGATGAGCTCTTCCTGGTTGAGCTTCTTCTGCTGGTGGGTGATGTTGCGCCCCTCGCCGCCCTCGCCGAGGCCGTAGCCCTTGATGGTCCGGGCGAGGATCACCGTCGGACCGTCGCGGTGCTCGACCGCGGCCTTGTAGGCGTTGTAGACCTTGACCGGATCGTGACCGCCGAGGCGGAGTCGGCGGAGCTGTTCGTCGGAGTAGCCCTCGACGAGCTTGAGCAGCTCGGGGTATTTGCCGAAAAAGTGCCTGCGGATGTAGTCGCCGGATGAGATCGAGAAAAGCTGGCTTTCGCCGTCGACGACCTCGTTCATCCGGCGCACCAGGAGGCCGGTTTCGTCCTTGGCGAGAAGGGGGTCCCAGTCCGAGCCCCAGATCACCTTGATGACGTTCCAGCCCGCGCCCCGGAACGCGGCCTCGAGCTCCTGGATGATCTTGCCGTTGCCGCGGACCGGGCCGTCGAGGCGCTGCAGATTGCAGTTGACGACGAAGATGAGGTTGTCGAGCCGCTCGCGCGCCGCGAGCGTGATGGCGCCGAGCGACTCGGGCTCGTCCATCTCGCCGTCGCCGAGGAAGGCCCAGACGCGGTGGTCCGAGGTCGGGTGGAGACCGCGGTCCTCGAGATAGCTGTTGAACCGCGCCTGATAGATCGCCTGGATCGAGGCGAGCCCCATCGACACGGTCGGGAACTCCCAGAAGTTCGGCATCAACCAGGGGTGGGGGTAGGACGACAGGCCGCCGCCGATGCCGCCGCGCAGCTCGCGGCGGAAGTTGAAGAGCTGCTCATCGGACAGCCGACCCTCGAGAAAGGCGCGGGCGTAGATGCCCGGCGAGGCGTGGCCCTGGAAGTAGACCTGGTCGCCGTCGAAGTGCTCGCTCTTGCCGTGCAGGAAGTGGTTGAAGGCGACCTCGTAGAGGGTCGCGGCGGAGGCGTAGGTCGAGATGTGGCCGCCGATCCCTTCCTCTTCGAGGTTGGCGCGGACGACCATGGTCATGGCGTTCCAGCGGACGAGGCTCTTGATCCGGCGCTCGACCTCGCGGCTCCCGGGGTAGGGGACCTCGGCGGCGGGTGGGATCGTGTTGATGTGCGGCGTGTCCGCCGAGTAGGGGAGATCGACCCCGGCTTTTCGGGCGTGGATCTGGAGCTCCTCGAGCAGGCGGCGGGCGCGTTCGGGACCGCCGTGCTGGAGGACCCAGTCCATGGACTCGAGCCACTCGCGGGTTTCAATGGCTTCGTAACTCGTGCGTGGGGTCGTGCCGCGGTCGTCGTCGGACATGGTCACCTCGGTTGGGATCTTCAAATCGAGCGGGCGCGGTGTCGACCGCCCCCTTTTCGTTAACAAACGAATCTCGATCTCTGTTTCACGTCGTGCGGTGATGCTACCAGCGCCGGGGTCGTTGATCGAGGGGAGCCGCGGCAGCCATTGCCGGGCTGCGGCAAATTCAGCCGAGCAGAGGCAACAGAAACAGACCCGCGGTGGCGACGAAACCGACGCTCCAGACCGCCGACCGAAGACGATCGAAGTCGCCGATGTAGAGCGGCACGTAGAGCACCCGGGCGACGACGAACGCCACCGCCAATCGGGCGGTCCAGACCGGATCAGCGCCGGTCAGCGCCGCGACGAGCACGCCGGCTGCAAATGCCGGAAACGCCTCGAAACCGTTGAGGTGGGCGGCCACGGCGCGGCGTCCCCAACCAACCAGCTCGGCCTGCTGGACTCTCGGATTCTTGTTGTCGTAGCCGCCGTCCTGCCGGGCCATGGCGACCGCGACCGGCCCTTTGCTGATCATGTTCAGCAGGAAGGCGAGGAAGATGCAGAGAAAGGGGATCGTCATGTCGGGCCTCCGTGGGGAGAGGATAGTCGATCCCGGGAGTTCGGCAGCGTCAGAAGCAACGGCAGAATGGATCGTAGGCGGGTCACTTCAGGGCCCGCCTCAGAGGCGTCGAGGGCGAGTGGTTTCAACGACCGCGATCCGGGCCGGCGGGATTTCCTCCGAACCTGCAACTGCCACCGGCGGGCTGGAAGACTGCCCCACAATCGATCCCGACCTCGATCCCGGCTGGGGCGCGGAAACGGTCGCTGCCGCTGCCGATGCCGCTGCCATCGGGCACGGGCACGAGAAGGGCACGGGAAAGGGTGAGCAGGGGCACACCGTCCGACTCGAGCTTGGGCAAGATCGGAAGCAGGCCCATGTTCGGTTCGCGAAAACGACGCTAGACTCTCACCATGTCCCGTCGCCTGCGCATCGTGTTGCTTGTCGCGCTCTCGGCCGTGCTCCTTCTGGGTGCGGCCTGGATCGGGCTGCACAGCCGCGGGCTCCAGCGGATGGCGGCCGACCGGGTCACTGCGGCTGTCGAAGAACAGACCGGCTGGCGGATCGAGATCGACGAGCCGCACCTGCGGTTGTGGCCGGCGGGATTGGTGGCGACGGGGGTGCGGGTCTTCGCGGGCGACCGCCGGGTCGTCTCGGTCGACCGGATCGAGGCGAGCTGGAGCTGGGCCGCCGTCGCCGACGCGCCGCACCGGCTGAGCTCGGTCGAGCTGACGGGGGTGGCGCTCGACCTCCGCGACTTCGAGCTGCCGCCGACCGCAGAAGCGCCGCCGGACAGCGAGCCGGTGGACCCGTGGCGGGTGGTCGAGGTGCGACGGCTGCGGCTCGCCGGCGGGTTGGTCGAGGGGCGTGCAATGGATATGGCGGGGACCCTCGCGGGCGTCCGCGTCGCGGCCTCGCTGGTCGGCGGCCGGGCGAGCGCCGAGCTCGAGGCGCAGCGGCTCGACCTCGAGCGCCAGGATCGTCGGCTTTCGCTGGGTCCGATCGACATCGAGGCTTCGGCGTCGGCCGACGGGGTGGTCGTCGAGCGCGTCAAAATCGAGGGCCCCGAGGTCGGTATCGAGGCCACCGGCGAGATCGAGTTCGACCCGGCGCCCAACGGACACGTCAATTTCACGGGCCGCGCGGAGCTTGCCGCCGTGCTCGAGTGGTGGGACCCCAACATCGCGAGCGGGCTGTCGCCGGAGGGGGTTCTCGATTTCGACGGCGGTGCGGCGTTGGATGCGGACGGCAATCTCACCGCGAACCTCGTCCACCGAGGCGACCCGATCCGGCTGGCGGGAACCGACATCAACGAGCTCGAGCTCGGGTTCGAGAAGGGCGTCCCGGTCATCGGCGTCGCGGGGTCGTCGTGGGGCCGGGCGAGCATCAGCGTCGTCGGTGACGGTGTCGCCTCGGTGTCGGCGCGGCTGCGCGACGCCCGGGTGGAGAGAATCCTCGCCTTTGCCGCACCGCAGGTCGCGGCGGCGGTGCCCGGACCGGTCAGCCTTTCGGGCACGGTCGACGGGACGGTGTCGTTTCCTTTTTCCCTCGACACCGTGGCAGGCTCGGTCGATCTCGAGGTGGTCAGCCGGCGCGGCCGGGTGGTGGTGGCGGCGGAGGGCCGGGCGGAAACCTGGACCGTGCGCCGGTTCGAGGCGGATGCGGGGTCGGTGCGGCTCAGCGGCGCCGGGGAGCTCGCGGCCGGCGGCCGTGCGGCGGCGGAACTGGAGTTCGAGATCGACGACATCGTCCGCGCGCTCGCGCTGGCTGAACCGTGGTTCGAGCCGCCGGCCGGTCTCGTGCTCGCTGGGGGGCCGATCACCGGTACCGCCGTGCTGTCGGGGACCCTCGGCGAGCCGCGGTTCACAGCTGAGCTCGAGTGGACCGAACCGGTGCTTGCGGGACGCGCTCTCGATCGGATCGCTGCCCGCGCCCAGGGCGACCTCGAGCTCGTGGATTGGGCCGTCGAGGCGACCCTGAAGGGAGCCGCCGCGGCGGCGGCCGAAGGTCGTTTTGTTCAGGACGAGGCGCTGGTCGACGGGTCGTGGAGCGTCGATCTGGAGGGTCTGGACCGGGTGGTCGATCTGCTCTTGGCGGACTCGCCCCTCGAGGTCTCCGGAAGCCTGCGCGGCAACGGCGGTTTCGCCTGGTCGCCGGGAGGCTGGGGCGTCGAGGGAGCGGTCGAAGGACAGGATCTCGCGGTTGCGGACTGGAGCCTCGATCGGCTCGAGTTGCGCTTCGACGCTGGGCCGGATGGGGTCGTCATCGACACACTCTCGGCGGAGCTGCTCGGCGGCAGGCTGAGCGGTCGCGGCGATCTCGGGCTCGAGGGATTCGATGCGCCGATGGCGCTCGCTCTCGAGTGGCAGGGTCTCCAGCTCGAGAGGCTCCCGCTCGAGCTGCCGGAGGGCGCTTTCGGCGCGGTGAACGGCCGGCTGGCCGCGGCCGGCACACTGTCCCGTCCGACCGCCGAGGTCGAGCTCGACTGGACGCCCTCCGACCCGGCGTCACCGGTGCCGCCGCTCGCGGCGGCGGGGTCGCTGGAGGCGGGCGTGCTGCGGTTGGTGACCCGTGAGGTGGCGACCGAGCTCGGGACCGCGATCGCCAAGGCAACGGTGCCGCTCGGCGGGCTGCCGCTGCCCGAGTGGTTGTGGCCGGAGGCGCCGGACGACGCGATCCGGGTCGTCGCCGACGGCCACAATCTGCGGTCGGAGCCGTTGCTCGCGCTGCTCGGAGTCGAACCGCTCCCGGTGTCGGCCTCCGCCGAGCTCACTCTCGACGCAGAGTGGCGTCCGGGGCGTCCGGATGAGACCCGGGTCTTCGCCGAGCTCAGCGGTTTCCGGATGCAACACCCGGCAGGGGTCGTCGTGGCCCAGGGGCCGCTCGAGTTCCGGATCGACAACGGTCGCGTGCGGCTCGAACCGGTGGTGCTGACCGGGCCGCAGACCCGGATCGAAGTCAGCGGCGAAGCCGATCTCGCTTCGCGGAGGATCGACGGCAACCTCGACGCGGTGGTCGCGCCGACCGTCGCGCGGCTCATCCCGTACCCGGTCCAGATCTACCAGCCGATCCGGGTGACGGTGGCAGCGGCGGGAACGCTCGACGCGCCGCGTGCGACGATCACCATCGATCACCCGGGAGGCGCGCTGGTGATGCGCGACCCGCCGCTGCAGATCCAAGACCTCAAGCTGTCGGCCGAGATCGTCGACGGGCGGCTGTGGATCAAGGACGGCCGGGCGGAGGTCAATCAGGGGAGGATCGAGCTCGGCGGCGGATGGGACGCCGGGTCCGGTCAGGGGATCGTCGCCGAGATCGACAACGTGGTCGTCTTCGTCGAAGGGATCCTCAGCCAGTGGTCGGGGACGGTCGCGATCGAGCCCGAGCCCGGTCGGATCGCCAAGATCACCGGCGAGCTCAATTTGGTCGCCGGGCTCTGGGACCAGGACGTGAGTCTCGGCGGCGCGATCTTCGGTCCGTCGTCGCTCGACCCGGCCGGTGACGATCCCCTGTACGAGATCGTGCTCGACCTCGACGTGCGCGGCCGGGGCATCGTCCGCGTCGAGAACAACCTCGGTCGCTTCGACGCCCGTTGGGATGTTCTCAGGGTCACCGGCAACGCCGCGGAGCCCGAGATCCGGGGCAAGATCAGCATCGCGCCGGGGGGCCGGCTGTCGCTCGCCGGGCAACGCGTCACCGTGCGGCGGGGGAGCCTGGTCTTCACCGGCGATCCCGCCGTCGACCCGGTCATGGAGATCGTTCCGGACTCGGACATCGCGGCCTTCGGCGGCGGCGACAAGATCGACACCAAGAGCATCGCAGCCCAGGGGCTCATGAGCGGGCTGGCGGGCGCGCTCGGGTTCGAGAACGAGACCCTGCAGCCGGCCGAGATCTCGGTCGAGGTCGAGAAGGACTCGTCGCAGCAGCTCATGTTCGGCCAGCGGCTGAGCCACAACATCGCCCTGTTCTTCGCCAGCAACACCACCGATGTCCAGGACCGGACCTCGATGTTCCAGCTGTGGAACCTCCCCGGTCTCAAGGGGCTGGCGCTCCAGGGCTACCAGAAGACGCTCACCGACGAGTCCGGCGGCAACCTCGTCCAGCGCTTCCAGTGGGGCGGTTCGTCCTTGTATGAGGACCGGGCCACTATCCGCAAAGTCAAGCTTGAGGGCGATTGGCCGATCGGCAGGCGGCGGCTGAAAAAGGCGACGGGGTTCCGCCGCGGTCAACCGTACGACCCGTTCCTGCCCTTCGTCGCCAAGGTCCGGATGGAGCGCGAGCTGGCGGCTGCAGGCTACCAGGAGGCGGCCGTCACCGCGCGCGCGATGGAGTCGAACGACGCCTGGACGATGGTCTTCGAGTGCGATGCCGGGACGAGGCAGGAGGTGGTCTTCAAGGGCGATGTTCCGCCGCGGCGGGTCCGTGAGGAGGTCACCGCCATGTACCAGCCGCCGCCCCTCGAGCGGGTCGGGTTCAAAAACATGGAGAGCGCGCTGGATCGTCACTTCGACGCCGACGGGTATCCGGAGTCTGCGATCGTGGTCGATCGTCAGGGCGGGGAGGTGGTGGCGGAGATCCACCGCGGCGACGGGATCGAGCTCAGCGGTCCGGTGGTTGTCGGGGCGTCTCCGGAGCTCAACCGGGCGGTGCAGCAGCGGCTCGGGTCGCCGACCGAGCTCGCCATGCTTCCGGCGAACGATGCCCGGGCGAAACGCGTGGTCGAGCGTGTCCTCGTCGATCTCGGCTATCCGGACGCGGTCTTCGAATCGGCGACCAGAGTCGCGCTCGACCCGAAGCGGTCGGAGGTCCGGATCGAGGCCGATCTCGGGGCGCGCGCCGTTGTCGCCGAGCTGGTGGTGACCGGCGACGACCCGCTCGGTCTGACCCGCGCCGACGACTTCAGCCTGCAGGTGGGCACCCCGCTCAGCCGCGGCAAGGTGGATCTCGCGGGAAGCCAGCTCCGCGCCGGCTACGACTCGGCCGGCTACTCCGATGCCCGGGTCACCGGGTCCATGGAGGAACTCGCCAAGGGCGATTGGAAGGTGACGATCCACCTCGAACCGGGAGGTCGGCGAACGTTGCGCGAGGTGGAGATCGTCGGGATGAAATACATCAATCCGAAAGTGCTGCGTTCAGGGATCACCGCCGAGGAGGGCGAGATTCTGCGCAACCCCGATCTCGACACCACCGCGGTCCGGATCGCCAACTTCGCGCCGGTCGAGCGCGTCGACGTCAGCGCCGTGCCCCAGGGCGCCGACGGCGCCAAGATCGTGCTCGAGGTGGTCGAGAAACCGCGCTGGACCACCGAGGTCGGCGCCGGCTGGAGCACCGAGCGCGGCGCCCAGGCCCGGTTCGGGATCCGCGACGACAACCTCATCGGCCGGGGCCTCAACCTCAACCTCCGCGGGCGTTGGGACCAGACCGAGTGGCTCGGGTTCATCGTGGCCTCGTTGCCGCCGCCGCCGGGTCGTCGGTTCTCGTTCACGACCACGGCTGGGTACTCGAGCGGAGAGGCGCCCGAAAACCGCGATCTGGATCAGGACGAGGTTTTCTGGAGCTTCGAGGTGACCCGGTGGATGGGTCGGGGTGACATCGCCGTCGGCACCGCCGGCGAGCAGATCACCGGCTACTACCGGTTCTCGAGGACGCACACGTTCGGGATCCTGGATGACGGGTTCATCCCGATCGAGATCGACAGCTACAGGGACACCGGTCTCCTCGGCGTGCGCTACGTCCACGACCGCTTCGACTCGCCGTTCGACCCGACCAAGGGTTACGGCGTCGTCCTCGACGCCGCGACCAGCCGCGATATTCTCGGGTCGGACGTCGACTACTGGACGGCGCTCGGCAACGGCTCAATGGCGATGGGCGCTCCGCTGTCGTCGACCTGGATCCAGAGCCTGCGGCTCGGTGTTGCCGAGCCGCTGCAGGGCCAGGACCTGATCCCCGACGCGAGGTTCTTCGCCGGCGGCCAGGGTTCGATCCGCGGCTTCGACCGCGACTCGGTCGGTCCGGTGATCTATTCCGGCCAGAACATGTGGGACCCGTCCGGTGGCGGGGCGCTGCTCATCTTGAACGAGGAGCTGCGGATCCCGGTCTGGGGCGGGTTGCGAGCGGCGCTCTTCGCCGACATCGGTCAGGTCTGGCCAAGCTGGGGCGAGGCTCACTGGGGCTTCGCGGTCGGCGCCGGGGTCGGGATCCGCTGGGCGACGCCGATCGGTCCGGTATGGGCGGATGTCGCTTGGCCGTTGGTCAATCCGAACATCGACCTGCCCGACTGGGCGAATCCGGCGACCGACTCGCGCCCCATGAGTTCGTCCAAACCGAAGTTCTACATCGGGATCGGGCGGCCGTTCTAA
>JAHECW010000122.1:0-7235 GCA_024641545.1 Acidobacteriota bacterium | reverse complement strand
CGGCCGCAGCGGTCAGCGCTGAAGGATCGCCCTCGCGGTCTTGGCCTCGTTCGAGTTCGGTGCGAGCCGGACGAACTGGTCCAGGTCGTTGATCATCTGGTCCTTGCGCCCGAGCTTGTCCCACGCCAGCGCCCGGTAGAAGTAGAGGTGGGCGTACCGCGGGTCGAGCTCGTGGACGGCGTCGAAGCTGTCCTTGGCGGCCTTCCAGTTCTCCTGCAGCATGTAGCTCAGCCCGGTCTGGAAGTCGACCATCGGTTTGTCCCAGTCGGCCCGCTCCGCCTTTTTCAGCGCCTTCTGGGCATCGACCGGCTTGCGAAGCTGGACCAGCGACGCGCCGAGATAATACTGGGCCCGGGCGTCCTTCGGGTCCTTGTCCACCAACGCCTCTGCCCGCTGCTTGGAGCTCTGCCAGGCAGCCGTCGCCTTCTCGCGCTGGTCGGTCCATCCCAGAACCACGCCGCGGTAGTACTCGGCAATTGGATCCTCGGGCGACTTCTTGGCCTGGGCCGTGAGGATGTCGAGGCCCTGCTTCACGAGGTCGTCGTCATGGCCGATGCCGTAGGTCGCCATGAGCAGCCCCTGGGCGGTGAGCCAGGGCTGGCTGTCGCCGAGCTTCGACTTCTTGGTGAGCGCGCTCTCGCCGGACTGGGTCCGCCAGGCGACGATCTTTGAGATCGCGTCGTCCCGCACCGATTCGGCGGCGGAGCTGGGGGGATCACCCGCGCGCGTCATCGGCGCCAGCAGTACCGCGACAACGAGAGTGAGGAAGATTCGAGTGGTGTTGGTGGTCATGTCGGCGTTCCTCCCGGGTCCTGATGAAAAATAATGCCACACTCGGCGGTCGAGACAAGCGGGAGTAGCGCTTTTTTTTACACCCTTGTACATTTCGGGTTGGAGATCGATGATCGACCCCAAACGAAGACAACAGATTCTCACTCTCGCCCTGCCGATCATCGGCGGCATGGTTTCCCAGAACGTGCTCAACCTGGTGGACACCGCGATGGTCGGGATGCTCGGGGCCGCCGCACTCGCGGCGGTGGGGATGGCGAGCTTCGCCAATTTCATGGCATCCGCATTCATTACCGGTCTGTCGGCAGGGGTTCAGGCCATGGCCGCCCGGCGCCTGGGCGAAGGCCGAACCGAGGTCTCTGCGGAACCCCTCAACGGTGGACTGCTCCTCGCGATCGGGCTTTCGCTGCCGTTGGCGGGTGTCCCGATTCTCTTTGCCGACAAGATCTTCGGTCTCCTTGTCGACGATCCCGCGGTGGTGGTTCTCGGGGTGCCCTATTTCAAGGCGAGGCTTTTCGCCATGGTCGCCCTCGGTGTGAACTTCGCCTTCCGGGGCTATTGGAACGGCGTCAACCTGTCCAAGGTCTACATGCGCACGCTGCTGGTCATGCATGCGTCGAACATCGTTCTCAACTGGGTCCTGATCTTCGGCCATTTCGGACTCCCCGCCCTGGGCGTGACGGGCGCCGGGATTGGGTCGGCGATCGCGACGTTCATCGGCTCCGGGCTCTATCTCGCGCAGGGCTGGCGGCTCGCCCGGGGCAACGGCTTTCTCCGGGGCCTGCCCGACCGCGCGACCATGCTGACCATGCTGCGACTGTCGATCCCCACCGGACTTCAGCAGTTCTTTTTTGCAGCGGGGTTGACCGGTTTCTTCTGGATTCTCGGGCGGGTCGGGACCGCGGAGCTGGCCGCCTCGAACGTCCTGGTCCAGCTCCTTCTGGTGGCGATCCTCCCGGGTCTCGGGTCGGGGATGGCGGCGGCATCTCTGGTGAGTCAGGCGTTGGGGAGAAAACAACCGGCCGACGCCATGGCGTGGGGATGGGACGTCGCCAAGCTCGCCACCCTCGGGGTCGGTCTCATGGCTCTGGTCGGTCTCTTTTTTCCGGATCTCCTGCTTCGGCCGTTTCTGCACGACGGGGAGACCCTCGCCCTGGCTCGATTGCCGTTGCGGTTCCTGGCGGCAACCATGAGCCTCGACACCCTCGGGATGGTGTTGATGAATGCCCTCCTCGGCGCCGGGGACAACCTCAGGGTGATGACCGTCACCCTGGTTCTGCAGTGGCTGGTTTTCCTGCCGGTGGCCTACCTGATCGGACCGATTCTGGGACTCGGCATGACCGGAGTCTGGCTGGCGCACATCGGCTACCGTTCGATCCAGGCGGTGGTCTTTCTGGCGATCTGGCGCTCGGAATCCTGGGCCGGAATCGAGGTCTGAGATCCTGCCGCGTGCCGCAGAGCGGCGTGGTGGCAGAAACAATCGGTGGTAACCTCTCACCCCGGTGTTACCGAGGTAGCGCCAGGGGACTCCCCGAGAGACAGATCCCGAAGGTCCGGAATCGTGACGGCGGAGCTCCCCGGGAGAGCATCATGAGATTTCAAAATGTATCGATTTTCGGTGTCGCTCATGTCGACGCGCCCAACCGGGTGCCGTCCGAAGAGATCGAGAAACGACTCGCCCCGACCCTCGAGCGTCTTGGGATGCGGGAGGACTTGATTCGCGATCTCTCCGGCATCATCGAACGACGGATCTGGGACCAAGACGTCCAGCCGAGCGACGCCGCCGCCGAGGCCGCCGAGAAGGCCATCGAACAGGCGGGGATCGCCCGTGGGCAACTTGGAATCCTCGTCAACACCTCGGTCTGCCGCGACTATATCGAGCCTTCCACCGCATGCATCGTTCACTCCAAGATCGGTCTCCCCGAGACCTGTATGAACTTCGACCTCGGCAATGCCTGCCTGGCCTTCATCAACGGGATGGACATGGTCGGCAACATGATCGAGCAGGGGCAGATCGACTACGGCATCGTGGTCAACGGTGAATCGAGTCAGTTCTCCACCGAGAAGACCATCGAGAAGCTCCTCGATCCCGACGTCGATGAAGAGACCTTCAGGTCCAATTTCGCCACCTTGACGCTGGGCTCCGGCTCGGCGGCCATGGTGCTCGGAAGATCGGATCTCGGCGATGGCGGACACCCGTATCTCGGCGGCGTGAACCTCGCGGCAACCGAGCACAACCGCCTGTGCTACGGCCAGGTGGAGGGGATGGTGACCAAGGGCCACGAGCTCCTCATCGCCGGGCTCGGTTTGGCGGCGCGGACCTGGAAGAAGGCGGTCGACGAGCTGGGCTGGAAAATCGAGGACTTCGACCACTGCGTCCTCCACCAGGTGAGCAAGATCCACACCGAGCAGTTCTGCGACATCGTCGGGCTCGACATCGAGTCGGTCTTTCGCCTCTATCCGTACTTCGCGAATATCGGCCCGGCAGGGGTGCCGATCGTCCTTTCCAAGCTCAACGACGAGGGGCGGCTGAAAAGCGGTGACCGGGTCGCGATCATGGGCATCGGCAGCGGACTCAACTGCACCATGGCGGAGCTGCGCTGGTAGTCCATTCGGCGGCACGGCGCCGGCGCCCTGCTGCCGAATTGCCGAGGTGGAACATGCAGAGCATTTCGAAGAACCTCTATCCGTTCGAATCCCATTTCATCGAGCTGGGGCGCCTGCGTCTCCACTACGTCGATGAGGGCTCCGGCGAGGTCGTGGTTGCGGTGCACGGCAACCCGACGTGGTCGTTCTACTACCGCGAGCTGATCAAGGGGCTGCGCGACGACCACCGGGTTCTGGCGCCGGACCACATGGGATGCGGTCTCTCGGATCGCCCCGACGACGACGCCTACCGGTACACCCTCGAACGCCGGGTCGCCGACTTCGAGACCTTCATGGACCGCCTCGAGCTCGACGCGGTGAACCTGGTCGTGCACGACTGGGGCGGCGCCATCGGCTGCGCCTGGGCCGGGCGGAATCCGGACCGCGTCAAGCGGTTGGTGGTGCTCAACACGGGCGCATTTCACCTGCCCGCGAGCAAGGCGTTGCCCTGGCAGCTCTGGCTGATCCGCAACACGCCTCTCGGCAGCGGGCTGGTCCGCGGTCTCAATGGTTTCGCGCGGGGCGCGACCCGTCTCGCCTGCACCCGGCGGCCGATCTCGAAGGAGGTCCGCGATGCCTACTGCGCTCCTTATGACACCTGGGACAACCGGCGCGCCGTGCTTCGTTTTGTCGAGGACATTCCGCTCAACCCCGATGATCCCGGCTACGGCCTCGTCACCGAGATCGCCGAGAACCTCCCGAAGCTCGCCGGCAAGCCGATTCTGATCTGCTGGGGCGACCGGGATTTTGTCTTCGACGAGCACTTCCTCTCCGAGTGGGTGAGGATCTTCCCCGATGCCGAGCTTCATCGCTTCGCCGACGGCGGTCACTACATCCTCGAGGACTACGGCGACGAGATCGTGCCGATTATCAGGGAGTTCGTGACCCGAAACAACACAACCTAGCTTCCTTTTTCTGTCGGTTTTCTGCTCCCTCTCTCGGTCCTCCTCGCCGGCACGCCGTAGGAAAAGAGAGGGAGCAGAAAACCGACAGAAAAAGGAAAAGAAATCACTTCGGGTCGCGGAACTCACGCAGTCATGATTCAATAGCTCGCCTATGGATCGACGAGTCAACATCGCAACCTGGGTCAGCGACATGGCCCAACGCCAGCCGGAAGCGACCGCGGTGGTCTGTCCGTGGGGCCGCCGCGGCGGATCGCTGACCTACGGCGAGCTCGAGGAACGGACGTCCTCGGTGGCGGCCGGTCTCGAAGCCGCCGGGATCGGGCGCGGCGTCCGCACGGTTCTCATGGTGCCGCCGGGGCTGGATCTGTTTGTCCTCGCATTCGGTCTGTTCAGAGCCGGCGCGGTGCCGGTGTTGGTCGATCCCGGGATCGGGCTGCACCACCTCAAGGCATGTCTCGGCAATGCCCGGCCGGAGGCCTTTGTCGGGGTTCCCAAGGCGCAGGCCGCGCGCGTCATCCTGGGTTGGGCCCGCGCCAGCGTGCGCACCACGGTGACCGCCGGTCCGCGGATCTTTTGGGGCGGCCACAGCCTTCGCCGGCTCGAAAGGCTCGGCCGCGCCGGCGGCGGCAGGGGAGTCGCCGAGACCACCGCCGACGAGGTGGCGGCCATCGTCTTCACCTCGGGCAGCACCGGTCCGCCGAAGGGCGTGGTCTACCGGCACGGCAACTTCGCGGCCCAGATCGAGGCGGTCCGCGGCGTCCTCGACTGTGGTCCCGGCGATGTCGATCTGCCGACCTTCCCGCTGTTCTCGCTCTTCGACCCCGCGCTCGGGATGACGACGATCATCCCCGACATGGATCCGACCCGGCCGGCGAAGGTCGATCCGAAGAAGATCATCGGCCCGATCCGGGAGTTCGGCGTGACCACCATGTTCGGCTCGCCGGCACTGTTGGACACCGTCGGACGGTACGGCGTCGAGCACGGCGTCCGGCTGCCGACGCTCCGCCGGGTCGTGTCGGCCGGCGCACCGGTGGCGCCGACGATCATCGAACGGTTCGTCTCGCTCATGGCCCCGGGCGGCCGGGTACTGACCCCCTACGGCGCCACCGAGTCGCTCCCCGTCGCCGTGAACTCGAGCGATGTGATCCTCGGCGAAACCCGCGCCGCGACCGATCGGGGAGCGGGGACCTGCGTCGGTTTCCCGGTGCCGTCCATCGAGGCCGCGGTCATCCGCATCGACGACGGTCCGGTCGAGTTCTGGAGCGACGATCTCACCGTGGTCGATGGCGAGATCGGAGAAATCGTCGTCAAAGGGCCGCAGGTGACGCACGAGTATTTCGATGCCGATGAGCACAACCGGTTGGGCAAGATCCGCGACGGCGACACCATCCGTCACCGGATGGGGGATCTCGGTTACTTCGACGAGCGCGGGCGTCTGTGGTTCTGCGGCCGCAAGTCGCAGCGCGTCATCACCAGAGATGAGACCTTTCATACCGTCCCCTGCGAGGGAATCTTCAACACCCACCCGGATGTCTATCGAAGCGCGCTGGTCGCGGCCGAGGTCGATGGCGTGACCATCCCGGTGATCTGCATCGAGGCCGAGCCCGGGATCGGCTCCGCCGACCACGCCCGGATTCGAGGCGAGCTCCTCGAGCTCGGAGCACGGTTCGACCACACGCGGAGCATCCGGTCGGTTCTCTTCCACCGGTCGTTCCCGGTGGATATCCGCCACAACGTCAAGATCGGTCGCGGCGAGCTCGGGCGGTGGGCGACCGCGCAGATTGGGAGGCCCTGATGCGTTCCCTGGTGACCGGCGGCGGCGGTTTTCTCGGCCGCGCCGTGGTTCGGCGATTGATCGCGGCGGGGGACAGCGTGCGGACCCTCCAGCGCGGCCGCTACCCCGAGCTCGACGCTCTGGGGGTCGAGTGCGTCCGCGGTGACATCGCCGACCCGGAGACCGTCGATCGCGCGGTCGCCGGTTGCGATCGGGTCTTTCACGTCGCCGCCAAGGTCGAGATGTGGGGGCCGCGGGAACCGTTCCGGCTCGCCAACGTCGTCGGAACCGAGAACATCCTGCGGGCGATGCGCCGCCACGGCGTCGACCGGCTCGTCTTCACGAGCTCGCCGAGCGTGGTCCACGGCGGCGGCAACATCGAAGGCGCCACCGAATCTCTGCCCTACCCGGATCACTTCGAGGCGGCCTACCCCGAGACCAAGGCCGCGGCCGAGCGCCTCGTCCTCGCCGCGAATTCGCCCGAGCTCTTGACCGTAGCCCTGCGGCCGCACCTGATCTGGGGGCCGGGTGACACCAATCTGATTCCGACCATCGTCGACCGCGCCCGGTCCGGCCAGCTTCGTCTCGTCGGCGACGGGTCGAACCTCATCGACACCGTCTACATCGACAACGCGGTGGACGCCCATCTTCTCGCCGCCGAAAGGCTGGGTCCCGGATCCGCGTGTGCGGGTCGGGCCTACTTCATCACCAACGACGACCCGAGGCCGATTCGCGAGATCATCAACGGTTTCGTCACCGCCGCCGGACTCGCCCCGGTCGAGAAGACCATCCCGGTCGGGATGGCCGTGGCCGCCGGGAGGTTTTTCGAAGCGCTCCACCGGATCGTGCCGTCGCCCGGCGGACCGCGGATGACGCCGTTTCTCGCGCGTCACCTCTCGACCGCCCACTGGTACGACATCTCGGCGGCGAAGAAGGACCTCGGATATCAGGCGGTTGTGGGGGTCGACGAGGGAATGGCGCGGTTGCGGGAGTGGTTCCGATCGTGCCCGGGAGGTGCGCCGTGACCTCAACGATCATCGCCGTCGCAGCGGCATCGATCCTCTCGAGCCTGGCCACGGTTCTGTTGCTGTGGTTGGTTGCCAGGAAGGTCGTCGACCGGA
>JAHECW010000121.1 GCA_024641545.1 Acidobacteriota bacterium | reverse complement strand
ACGAACCCGGCGACGTGTCTCACTTCCAGGCGCTCACGACGGCGCTCTCGGCAACGGTCGGCATCGGGAACATCGCCGGCGTCGCCCTCGCCATCCACTGGGGCGGCCCCGGTGCGCTCTTCTGGATGTGGGCCACCGCGTTTTTCGGGATGGCCACCAAGTACTCCGAGGTCACGCTGGCGCAGCACTACAGGCAGTTAGAGGGCATCGATCGTGACGCCAAAAAATGGGAGGGGACGGTATCGGGCGGCCCCATGTACTACATCGAGAAGGGTCTCGGGCCGAAGTGGAAACCGCTCGCGGCCTTTTTCGCACTGATGCTCGGCCTGACGGCGTTTCTGACCGGAAACGCAATTCAGGCCAACACCGTGGCCGACACCTTCGCCACCGTCTTCGGCGTCGAACCTTGGATCACGGGCCTGGTCACCACCTCCATCGTCGGAATGGTGGTGATCGGCGGCATCAGTCGGATCGGCAAGGTCACCGGGTTCCTGGCGCCCGCGATGGCCGCCATCTACGTTTGCGGAGCGCTCGTCATCGTCGGACTCAACTTCAAGGGCGTCTTCCCGGCCTTCGCGCTCATTTTCCGCGAGGCATTCAACCCGACCGCATCGATCGCCGGCACCGGAACCGGAGTCTTTCTGCTGACCTTGATCTGGGGCGTCAAACGCGGCCTTTTCTCAAACGAGGCCGGCCAGGGTTCGGCGCCTATCGCTCACGCTGCAGCGAAGACAGACGAGCCGGTGTCAGAGGGCGTCGTCGCCCTCGTCGAACCATTTATCGACACCATCATCATCTGCACCCTCACCGGGCTGGTGATCATCCTCACCGGAGTCTGGAGTTCCACGGTTCCAACCGAGATCACCCTCGCCTCCGGCGACATCTCCTATGTCCAGCAGTACGAGGAGGGGCGCTTCAGCGAAATTGACGAGCCCGCCGGGATCCGGATCGAAGGCGGCCGGCATGCGGACGACTCCATCGCGGCCCCAATGGTGGCCTGGCACGAGGTGGTGGTCGAGCAGCTCTTTCTCGATCCCGAGATGCAGCGCGCCTTCACTGGTCATGTCGACACAGGGCGCGGCGTCGCGGTGGCCGATGACGGCTCGGAGTTCTCCTCACTGCATGGGATGGCCGCCGAGAGCGGCGCGCCGTTGACCATGGTGGCGTTTGAACGCGGTCTCCCCGGGAAGGCCGGACGATTCATCGTGGTGATCAGTGTCTTTCTCTTCGCCATCTCGACCGCGATCGCCTGGAGCTACTACGGCGACCGCTGCGCCAACTATCTCTTCGGCCGCAAGATGGTTCTTCCCTACAAGGCCGCCTTCGTGACCATGCACTTCGTGGGGGCAGTGCTGTCTTTGTCGGTGGCCTGGACGCTCGGAGACGTTTTTCTCGGTATCGTCATCCTGCCGAACCTGCTCGCGCTGTTGCTCCTCTCGCCGAAGGTCGCCGAGCTGACAAAGAGCTACTTCCGCCGCAAACCGTGGATCGAGAACCGCGAGGTCCACAAGAGATCCAAGGAAGAGACTCGATCAGCGAAATCCGGATTGCGCGGCTCGGACCGCTGACGGCCGGGATCTCCGATTCGTGATCCTGCGTTGAAAGTCACCCCAGATTGGGAGTGAGGGAACCCGAGGTGCGGTCGAACCGGGCAACGGTTGCGGTTGGTGAGCGCGAGAACGAACGAGATCCGGGTTCGGTGTGTATAATCCGCCGCCGGAGGACGATCATGCGCAACTCGAAAACCCTCATTCTCATTACTCTGCTCGCCGCCCTCGGCTGCGGCGGCTCCACAACTCCCCCGGCAGAGGACGTCGACACCGGGGCCGCTCACGACTCCATGCCGGCAGACGACGTCGGCGCCAACGCCATGGGTGGCGGGATGCATCAGGGCGCCGGGATCAATGCCGAGATCACCCTCGATCCGGAGATCGCCGACGACTGGCGGGCGATCCGGGTACGCGTGGTCGAACTGGAGACCATGAAAGAGAGCTTCTTCGAGGTCCCCATCGGCGAAGAAGCCCCCCTCGGCGACACCGGTCTCAGCCTTCGAACGGTGGTGTTCATCCCGGACTTCGTCATGGGCGAGAACGGGATCACCTCGCGTTCCGCCGCTCCGCAGAACCCGGCGGCCCGCGTCGTCATCCTCGAAGAGGGTAAGGACGACTATGAAGGTTGGCTATTCGGCGCCATGCCCGAGATCCACGCCTATCCGCACGAGCTCTATGGGGTGATGCTGGCCGAGGGCGTGCCGGTTGAGTAAATCTTGAGAAGGTAAGACCTGAGTAGTTAGACGTCAGACGTTAGACGTTAGACGTTAGACGTTGAGAGGGTGACTCATCCAAAACGTCTCGCACGAGCCTGTTGAAAAGTCTCCGGTCGGGAAGAGTTCGTGGTTGGTGGACTTTTCGCGGGCGTCCCGCCCGCATGGTGCCGATTCAGGCCATCAGATCCCATGACCCGGAACCCGAGTTTTCCATGAGGCTCACGTCTCACGTCTGACTTCTTCCGTCTCACCATCTCGCGTCCTACAGCAGCTTGTCGATGTTGCGCAGCAGCGTCGTCTTCCTGACCCGCTGGATGAACCGTTTGCTCGACATCAGAGCCGCGACGTGGCCGTACTTGCCCATCCCCCGCTTGTAGAGGTACGGCATGGCGGCGCCGATGAACTGGCCGAAGTCCTCGTCGTAGGGGTAGTGCCACGGGGCGGCGTCGTCGTCCCCCGGGTCGGTGAAAACGTACTTGATGTTGACCAGCTCGTGCAGCCCGAAGGGGCCGTGCGCCCGCCCGATCCCGCTCTCACCGAGACCGCCCCAGCTTCCCGTGACCTCGCCGGCGGCAACGATGCCGTGCTCGTTGATCCCGACCGCGCCCGCCCGCAGGTCGCGTTGCAGCCGAGAGGCGGTTTCGGGTGAGGTGGTGAAGCCCGAGGCCGTCAAACCGAACCGCGAGTCGTTGGCCTTCGCGACGGCTTCGTCGAGGTCGCGGACCCGGCAGATCGGCATGGTCGGCCCGAAGGTCTCCTCGTGCATCATCACCATGTCGTCCGTGACATCGACCAGCACGGTCGGTGGATAGAAGAAACCGGGACCATCCGGGGTCGTGCCGCCGGTGAGCACCCTGGCGCCCTTGGCCAGAGCATCCGCGACGTGCGCGATGACGACGTCCCGCTGGTCGCGAGTGGTCAGCGGCCCGAGATCGACATCCCGGCGGCTCGGGTCGCCGACCTTGAGTTCCTTGGTGAGTTGGACGATCCGTTTCACAAGCCGATCGTGGATCTCATCCACCACATAGACCCGTTCCACCGAGGCGCACGACTGGCCGGTGTTCATGAACGCCGCCCAGACCAGCGATCTCGCGGTGCGCTCGAGCGGAGCGTCCGCAGCCACCACCGCGGCGTCGTTGCCGCCGAGCTCGAGCTGCGACGGGACAATCCGCTCGGCGCAGCGCCGCGCGACGTGGCGGCCGACATCGACCGATCCGGTAAAGAGCACCTTGGCGATGTCGGGGTGGTCGACGAGGGCATCGGTGGCCGAACCCGGCAGCGCGACCCCGTTGAGCACCCCGTCCGGCATTCCCGCGCGCCGCGCCTGGTCCACCAGAGCGAGACCGGTGAGCACCGTCGCCGACGCCGGTTTGAAGACCATCGTGTTGCCGGCGACGAGTCCCGGGACGATCTCCCACATCGGGATCGCCACCGGGTAGTTCCACGGCGTGATGGCGGCAATCACACCGAGGGGGTCGAATCGGTAACCGGCTGTCTTCCAATGCGCGAAGAGCAGCAGTTCGGGCGCCACCGGCTGAAAGGCCAGGTGTTTGTGCGCATTGGCTGCCCAGTAGTCGAGGGTCGCGCACGCCGGAACCACATCGACCAGAAGCGCCTCGGAGATCGGCTTGCCGTTCTCGGCCGACATCAGCGCCGCGAGCTCCTCGCCCTCGTCGATGAAGATCTCCAACCACCGCCGAAGGATCTTCTGCCGTTGCTCCACCGGGGTGGCGGCCCACGCGGGGAAGGCATCCTTGGCCGTCTGCACCGCGAGCGCGACGCCGTCCGCCTCGATTGCCGAGACGGTGCCGATCTTTTCCTCGGTGGCGGGATTGATGGAGGTGATCGAGCGCGGGCCCTCGACCTCACGATGACCGATGATCGAGTGTTCTTGGAGTTTCATGGAGAGATTGTATCGGAGCTGCGCGGTTCGGGTGGACTCTGCCAGCACCTGTCGGTTCGATGTGGTCCGGAACCACCGCTCTTTCACGACCACCCGGATGGCGTGACCATGGTCACACGCGCCGAGAATCCAGGGCGCTCATTGCGTATCTCAGCATCTAGACTTAGATTGACACCAAAGAGCAGCACCCGACAGACAGAGGAAAGAGAGGTCTCCATGCGCAGTGTAACCACCCTCTACATCGTCGTCGCTCTCGCGATCGTTGTCCCCGCCGCCGCTGACGAGGAGCTGTGGATTCCAGCCGCCGCCTCGAACCCGGGTCTCCACGGAACCATGTGGACCACGGACCTTTGGATCCACAGCCGCGTCCTGGACGCACCAATCGAGGTTACCGCCGCGTTCTTCCCCGATCAGACCGGCACCGCCGACCCCGAGGAAGTCGTGATCGAGCTCGCCGCAGACGAACACCTGAAGATCTCGGACGCTGTGGCGACGCTCTTCGGCGAGCAACGGCCGGGAGCCATTCGACTGCGCTCGACTCAGCCTTTTTTCGCCCAGACGAGGACCGCGAACGACGGCGGCGTGGAGGGATCCTTCGGCCAGGGCATTCCGGCGTTCTCCACCGATCTCGCCACGCAGGCTTTTACCTTCCTGGGCGCCGCCAACCGGCCGGGCGACGACGGCATCCGCACCAACATCGGAATCGTCAACACCGGCACCTACGAAATGCAGGTCACGATCGCCGCCCGTGATGCCAGCACCCTCGCCGATCTCGGCGTCTACCGTTTCGATATCGGTCCGCACGGCTGGTTTCAGGCCGATGTTTTCGATCTCCTGGGTCTCTCCGATCAGGACGTGGAACTCGCCGATGTCGGCGTCTTTGGCCGCAGCGATCTGCTGGGCTATCTCTCACAGGTCGACAACCGCTCCGGTGACGGAACGTTCATCGCCGCGTCTCTGGGCAACTACATTCGGATCGATCCCGCAGGCTGGGAGCTGGTTGCGACCCTGACCTATTCCGAAGGCACGACCATCGATTGGTTCTACTACGACACGCCGAACGGCCAGGTCTCGGTTTCCAACCCCGAATCCGGCTTCACGACAGGAACCCTCTATTTCACTCCGCCGGCCACCGTCTGCACCCGTGCAACCGGCGAGGTCGGAACCGGACCCGAGTGGGGTTGGATGGAGATCACCATCGACCGGCGCCCGATCGGGGACACGTGGTTTCACGGAAGACACTATTACTCCACCGAACCGAACGGCCCCATCGACCAGGAGTACTGCGTCGATCTGAACTGATCGGGGGTTCGATCGAACGGCGGGTTTCAGCCGAGGGTTTGTCGGAGTTCACCGGCCCGCGCGCCGTGCACCACCGGGCCCCGGCCCGACATCGCACGATCGATCGCCTCGCTCATGTCCCGCCGACCGATTTCGATGGTTCGACCGAGGGTGGGCCAATCCATGCTCCATCGCCCGGCGGGGAGGTCGCGTCCGGGGGTGATGACCACGAGCCGCTCCTCCCTCCGGTTTTCGGCCAGCGCCTTTGTCAGCTCTTCGATCCCACTCGGCGAGCAGGCGGCGATCCAGACCTCGTCGAACTGCCCCCGGGGGACGATTTCGAGCGGTGTCCGGTTGACCAGACCGCCGTCCATGTAGCGCTCACCGTCGATCTCGACGGCGGTGCGCAGACCGTTGATCCAGGGCACGAACGCGGTGGCGCGCAGCATGAGCCCGAGGTGCGCGTTGTCGCGCGCCTCACGGTTGCCGAAGACCGCCATTTCAAACTTCGGCAGCGGCAACCCCGGGGCCACGATCCGCGCCGCCGCCATCCTGACCTCGACGGGCGAGGTTCGCGCCGCCTCGAGATCCATGGTCTTCAGGGTGATCGTTCCGATGAGGTGATCCACCGTCCGCCGGCGGCCGAAGCTCAGGGCCGGATGCAGGGCGATCCGATAAGGATCGGCGCGGCGCCACGAGTCGACATACGCCTCCGGATCTCCCGCCGCGAACCACGCCGCGGCGATACCGCCCGCGGAAACGCCCGCGATGAGGCCGAAGTCGATTCCGGCGTTCTTGAGCGGCTCCATCAACCCCGCGTACCACGCCCCACGATTGGCGCCGGTAGCCATGAAGAGCGCGCGCCGCACCGGCGTCAGCTCTTTCGGTGAACGTGAACCGCCGCCGCCTGGGCCGACGGCATGAGGACCATCTCGCGGACGTTGGCATGGGGGGGACGGGTGGCGCAGAACAGCACCGCGTCGGCCACATCGCGGCCGTGGAGCGGTTCGAGGCCGGTGTAGACCGAATCGGCGCGCTTCCGATCGCCGTGGAACCGAACCACCGAGAACTCGGTGTCGACGAGACCGGGGTCCACCGAGCTCACCCGGACCCCGGTGCCCAGGACATCGATATTGAGCGCCCGGCCGATGGCGGTCACCGCGTGCTTGGAGGCGCAGTAGACGTTGCCGCCGGGATAGGTCTCGTGACCCGCGATCGAACCGATGTTGATGACGTGGCCGCTGCCCCGGGCCACCATCCCGCGGAGCACCGCCCGGGTCACCCAGAGCAGACCCTTGACGTTGGTGTCGATCATCTCTTCCCAGTCGTTGATGTCGCCCTCCCAGAGCGTCGACAGTCCGCGGGCGAGACCCGCGCTGTTGACCAGAATGTCGATGCCGGTCCACGCCGGATCGAATCCTTCGACCCAGGCGTCGACGGCCGGGCGGTCCCGAACGTCGAGCGCGGTGGTCAGCACTTCGCAGGCGTGTTCCTCGCGAAGTCGAGCCGCCGAATCGTCGAGCCGGTCGAGCCGCCTCGCCGCAAGAATCAGCCGGCACCCGGCGCCGGCAAAGACCTCGGCGCAGGCCGCCCCGATCCCGCTCGACGCACCCGTGATCAACACCGTCTTCCCCTTCAGATCAATCGACATTTCATCCTCCAAGCGGTCCGGGGCATTGTACCGGCGATCTCGCAGCCGTGTCCGTCACCGTGTCCGCGTCCGCGTCCGACGGTCGCTGTCCCGGCCGCTGCCCGTGCCGCTGTCCCGGCCGCTGCCCCTGCCGCTGTCCCGGCCGCTGTCGCTGTCCCGGAAGGCGCTTCCCTCGGCTCCGGCCTTCTGGTCCGCCTCCGGCGGCCCAGCGTCGCGCCATCGGCGTGGTCGCAAGAGGGATGATTGAAGGACGGCGGCCACGCCGATGGCGCGCCGGCGGCCTCATGTCGACCGGAGGAGATGCACCGGGTCGTCATACCGCGAGGGTTGCCCGGCGTCGGCATTGTGCGGAGCTTGTCGAGCTGCCGGAGGCTTGTTCCTCCACAATGCCGCGCCCGGCACGCCCCGGTGGGGGGTTGTCTTCGGCTTCCCGGGGGTTCGGCGGCGCCAAGGCGTTCGAAACAAAGGGCCCGGCGAGAGCCGGGCCCGGGCGTTTCGCCACGATTCGCAGAGCGAGTTGTTACTCGTCGCTCTCGACCCTCTTCTCGATCTTGATCACCCGCACCTCCGGCTCCTCCACCTTGGTCATCACGCAGCCGGTCGCCGGACAGATGTAGGTGTCCTGCAGCGCGTCTTCCTTCTTGACCAGAAGAACGGAGCCGGTCTCTTCGCAGCGGTACTTGACCACGTTGCCGAACATCTCGTGGGTCTTGACGATCATCGGGTGATCGACCTCGCCGTCGAGCAGGACCTCGTCGCCGTCGACGTGGATGGTGTAGGTCTTGGCTTCGCCCGCCTCCTGATCGCCGGTGGTCATGACGACGATCTTCTTCGCCTGGTGCTTCCCGCCGTCACAGTCGATTTCGATGTCTTCGCCGTCTTCCCCCACCCACACCATGGTATCGAGGCTCTTGCCGTGGCCGTCGAACGAGCCGAGGCCGTGTCCATCGCTGACGATCGTCAGGTCGCCGCCGACCCGCTTGACGACCAACTCGTGGTCGCCCACGTCAAAGATCCGCGACTCGCCGTCGGCGAGGTCTTCGAGGCGGACAACCTCGGTCACTCCGTTGACATCGACGCTGATCGCGTCGGCGCTCTCCTTGAGGACCTTGACTTCGATCCGCTCCTCGGCCGAGGCGATCAACACGCCCGCCACCACCACCAGGATTGCCGCAGCCACCCAATGCACCCAAGTCTGCTTGCTCATGCTCTTGACCTCCGTCATATGTGTTCGTGCGCGCCGGCCGGTTTGGCATCCGGGTCGCGCCTCGCTCTCTACTCAGCAACCCCTGTGCCAGCCTTGAAGCGACGATTGGATGCCTCGCTCTCCCCATTTGGGGATACCGGTTCCGTATTTGAGGAGTTGAACGTCATCCGGTCGCATCGTCGGCCAGGCCGAACTTCTCGAGCCGGTAGAGGAAGGCTTTGTAGCTCAAGCCGAGCAGTCGCGCCGCCGCCGCACGGTTGCCTGCGGCCCGCTCGAGCGCCTGCCCGAGGAGACTCTCCTCCATGGCATCCCACGACAGTCCCTCGACCGGCAACCGGACCATCGCCCCGGCCTCGCCCCCGACTTCACGGATCGGCGCAGGGAGGTCGTCGACGCTCACGCACCCGTCCTCCGCCAGCAGAACCAGCCGCTCCACCGCGTTGGCGAGCTCGCGGACGTTGCCGGGCCAGCCGTAATCCATGAGCAGACGCACCACCTCGGGCGGGATCGACCCGACCTCTCGGCCGTGCCGCGCCGACGCCTGATCGAGAAAAACCCGGGCCAGGAGGGGCACGTCATCGCGCCGGTCGCGGAGCGGGGGCAGTTCGACCGCGACGACATTGAGGCGGTAGTAGAGATCCTCGCGAAACTGTCCGTCTTTCACCAACTGCGGAAGATCGCGGTTGGAAGCCGCGACAACGCGCACATCGAGCTCGATCTCGCCCGATCCGCCCAACCGCGTGATCCGCCGTTCCTGCAGGACACGCAGGAGGATCCCCTGCAGGGACATCGGCATGGAGGCGATCTCGTCGAGAAAGAGGGTACCCCCGTCGGCCTCCTCGAACTTGCCTTCGCGCCGGCGGTCGGCGCCCGTGAAGGTCCCTTTCTCGTGGCCGAAGAGCTCGGACTCGATGAGGCCCTCGGGGATGGCCGCGCAGTTGACCGCGACGAAGGCCGCATCGCCCCGGCGGCTGGTCCGGTGCAGCGTCCGCGCGACGATCTCTTTCCCGGTCCCGGACTCGCCGGTAATGAGCACCGTGGCGTCGGTGGCCGCCACCTTCTCGATGGTCCGGTAGAGCCGCTTCATCACCTCCGTGCCACCGACCAGCCGGCCGAAACGATCCTCATCGCCCACCGCCTCACGGAGCCGTCGGTTCTCGTTTTCGAGGCGGCGCGTCTTGAGAACGCGGTGGACCGCGAGCAGGAGTGCCTCGCGTTCGAACGGCTTGCCGAGGTAGTCGTCGGCGCCCAACCGGACGGCCTCCACAGCGTGGGCGATGGATCCGTACGCCGTCATCACGATGAAGCCGCAACCCAACCCACGGCGGCGAACCTCGGCCAGGAGCTCTCCTCCGTCGCGGCCGGGCATGCGCCAGTCGCAGAGTATGAGATCGGGCACCTCGTCTGCGATGGCGGCGAGCGCCTCGTCGACATCGGCCGCCGAACGAAGTTCGTTGCCCGCGCGCTCGAGGATCTCGACGATGAGCCGGCGCTGGGCCTGCTCGTCCTCGACGACCAGGATCGAGATCCGGGGATCAGACCCCATGGGTCTCTTCAAGAACTGAAATAGGGAGCTTCACCACCGCGATAGTACCGCCATCCGGGTGATCTTCGACTTCGAGGGTTCCCCCATGCATCCCGACGACGAGCTGGCGTGCGAGGAAGAGCCCCATCCCCGACCCACCGACCTTGGTCGTCACGTGGGGGTCGAAAAGGCGCCGCCGAACGTCTTCGGGCAGTCCCGGCCCCCGATCGCGAATGCTCACCACGCCGCGGTCGTTTTCCCGCCGGACCTCGACCTCCACCGGCTCGCCCTCGGGTGTGACGTCCGACGCATTCTCGAGCAGATTCGCCAGCGCCGCGCGCACTGCGGTGGCGACGACGGTCACCGGCGCGTCGTCGGCATGGCGGATCTCCACCGGCCGTCCCTGTTGGACCGCCTCGAAGACGACGGCCCGGGTGAGATCGCCGAGGTCTTCCGCGCTCGGCTCGGCGGCGTCTTCGGCGCCGAGGGCCAGGAACGACCGCAGCCACTGATCGATGCGACGGATCTGCGATCGCGCCGTGACCACGAGGTCGGCCCGATTCTCCGATCCCGTCGCCAGCTCCTCGACAGCCAGGCCGAGGGTATTCAGCGGATTGCGGACGGTGTGCGCGAGCCCTCTCGAGAGATCGCCGAGCTGCGCGAGGTGCTCACGCTCGCGCCATCGGTCACGCTCGGTCTCGAGCTCGGCGAGCCGCGCCGACATCGTGTTGAACGAGCGCTGGAGTTCGCCGACCTCTCCGGCGGCGGTAATCGGCACCTGGAAGCCGAACTCGCCCCTTCCCACCGCCTCGGCGCCGTCGGCCAGACCCCTCAGCGGCCGGGTGACCCGGTTGGCGAGAACCCCTGCGCCCACGAGACCGATGATCAGCAACGCCCCGCCCAACGCGGCGCCGCGCTGCATGGTCGAACGGAAGGTCCGAACGGCCGGCTCGACCGGGATCGGGATGCGCTGGAGCTGGCCGCCGTCGCTACTGATCACCAGAGAACGACCGGGTTGTTCATCGTCGGCCACCACCTGGAGGACAAACCGTCGCTCTCCACCCTGACCGGTTTCGCAGTCGGTGGCGACCTCGTCGCCATCCACTTTGACGTCGATCCGTTCAGCGACCATCTCGGCCGCCACTTCCACCTGGATATCGGAAGCCTTCACGGGCGTCTCGGCGCCGTCCGGGGTCCGGACCAGGCGCTCGGTGATGTGCCGGGTGATCGTGGCGTCGCTGTTCTCCGGAATCACGACAACATGGACGTCACGACGAAGCTGACCGTCGACCTCCGCACCCTCGGCCCCCTTGCCGTCGATCCAGACCATTCCGCGGGCCTCGTTCTTCCCAACCGGAAGCAGGGTCGCGGGCCCGAACTGGAGGATATCCTTGCCGACCGAGGCGGCGACCGCCCCCAGTTCGGCCTCCATGGCCCGAAGCTGACGCAGATGGAGCCACCACTGGGTGGCCATCAGGGTCAGGACCAGCAACGCCGTGCCGAGAAAGAGCCGTGTCTGGATCCGCATGCGACCTCCGTCCGCCCTCAACGGTAGCAAGTCGCGTGCCAAAAAAGATTTTGGGCGGCCGTCCGGCTTTGGCCGGGTGGCCGCCCGGAATTTGTCAAAATGGGAGCATTCATCGCACCGTGTCAATGAGCCGACGGCCGCGACAACATGGTCGCGTCTGCTCCCCTTCCGCACCACCGTGGCCTGCCGCGAAGCTTCGTTCAAAGGCCCCGGTTCACAGACGGGCGTTGTCTGTGGTCTTTACGCCGGCGGGGGCGCCGCCGCACCAAAACGCAGAGTTCCATTGTGGGGCCGGCGCCTCGCCGGCCTGAGGTCGGGGCGGAACGGCGACTCCCCGTATCCGAGTGCTGCATTTCACAGGGGGCGCCGCCCTCGGCTTCCGGAGCTCTTCGGCGTGGTGCGCCTGGTTTCCCAGCGCGCGACGAACTGCCGCCAGGTCATCTTCGACGAGGCGTTCCAGACCTCTCGGAAGAACGGGCTCGACAGGCTCGCGGCCTGGATCTCGCCCGGCGTGTCCGGCCGGGCGCCCGCGGTGTTGCTTCCAGCGCTACTCGATCCTCGGTGACCACTCCTGCGGCTCATACCTGCTCCAGATCTGTCCCCCGCAGTTCGTTCACCAGTTGATATACGGAGGAGAATGCGGCGACGTCACGCCCGAGGTGGTAACATCCCTTGGAGGGCGCGCTCGGAGCCGGCTCGTTTTCGGCTGCGGCCGTCTCGCTGCGAACAATGATCGACATTTTTCACGAAGATTCGGACAACGAGGGTCCGCGGATCTGGGCGATCGGCGGAGGCAAGGGCGGTGTCGGCAAATCGGTCCTCGCCGCCAACCTCGGTGTGGTCCTCGCCAAGCGTCGGCAGCGCGTCGTCGTGGTCGATGCCGATCTCGGCGGCGCCAATCTCCACACCCTCTTCGGCCTGCCCGATCCGGAGCTCACCCTCTCCGACTATATCGACCGGAGAGTCCACAGCCTCGACGACATCGTGTTGAGCACCTCGACTCCGGGTCTTCACCTGGTCAGCGGCGCCCATGCGCTGCTCGAGATGGCCAACCCGAAACACGGCCAGAAGAGCAGGATCCTCCGTCACATTCAGCAGCTCGACGCGGATCACGTCATTCTCGATCTCGGGGCCGGCACCGGCATCAACGTGCTCGACTTCTTCCTCGTCTCGCACCGCGGCATCCTGGTGGTCGTTCCGGAGCCCACCTCCGTGGAGAACGCCTACCACTTCATCAAAGCCGCCTTCGCCCGCAAGCTCAAACAGACCGAGCCGCGAAAGAAGATCGCGGCGGCTCTCGAGAAGATGACCGCCGAACAAAAATCCGCCGGATCGAAATCGGCACGGGATCTCGTTGCCGGTGTCATGGCGATCGATCCCGAGGCCGGCGCGGCGGTTCTCGCAGCTGCCGCCACCTTCGCCGCATCCATCGTCGTCAACCGGGCTTCGAGCGCAAACCACGAACGGCTCGCCGCCGAGATGAGCATGGCCTGCCGCGAGTACTACGGGATCGGCGTGGACGCAATGGGAACCCTGCCCACGGATCCAATGGTCGCCCGCTCCGTGCTCGATCGCGAACCCGTCGCGGCCGGCCATCCCGACTGTCCGTTCGCAAAGGCCGTGCGGCGTCTCGTATCGGGTTTGAAGGGAGAGTGACGTTGACGGAGGGAATCCGCCGGGAGGACTGGGAGGTCCTAGGGGTCGAGCCCGGGGCCGATCTCGAAAAGGTCCACCGCGCCTACCATACCCGCCGCAGCCTTTTCTCCCAGAGCTCGCTGGCGACCTACTCTCTCCTCGGCGAGCGCGAACGCGACGAGTTTCTCGGGCGCATCGACGAGGCCTTCATGAGGATTTCGAACGCCGCGGCGGATCTCACGACGGCCGCCCTCCAAGGCGCCGACGACTTCGATGTCGACACCACCCTCGCCGGCCTGCGAACGCCCACCGACCTGGTCGGCGACCCCGGCGCCTTTCTCCGACACCACCGGCTGGTTTCGGGGCTCACCCTCGAACAGGTCTCGGTGGAGACCAAGGTCCGTCCGAACGTCCTGGACTCGATCGAGAAGGAGGAGTGGAGCAAGCTCCCGGCGCCGGTCTTCGTCCGCGGTTTCGTCCTCCAGGTCGCGCGGCTCCTCCGCATGGACGAACCCGAGCAATTGGCGGCGGCCTATATCGCAAAGATGAAGATCGAGCTCGGGGAAGACTAGCAATTCGTCGGTCGAATTGCAGCGGCGCTCGTCGGACTCGCGCCGGTTCGAACTCGCAGACCGACACCGCCCCGGCGAGGAACGCAACCGGGCGCGTGGGCTCGATGCCACGCGCCGCCGCACACGGTCAATCGACTCCTGAAGGAACTCCCTGCTCGATGACCGACTCCTTCAACAGCCCCCTGGAATAGAGGAGATACGCCGCCTGATACGCGGCGGCGGTGTCGTCGAGCAGATCCGGCAGATCTTCGTCGATCCGATGGAGGTTCTCAGCCCAGAGATCGCAACCGTAGGTCGAGGTGCTCCCGTCCGGACGAAGCACGGCGACCCGTTCCTGCTCGAGCATGCCGAGCTTCTGGTAGTTGCCGATGAACGCCCGGCCCTCCTCGGCCTTCATGGCGAGGATGTCGCGGCCGAAGAACAGGCTGTCGTACGACATCCCGAGCAGCGCCAGGACGGTGGGCGGCACGTCGATCTGGCTGCACTGGGTCACGATCGAACCCGGCTCGATGATCGCGGGGGCGTAGAGGATCAGCGGGACCCGGTAACGTTTCACCTCGAGCTCGTCCTTGCCGGCCGACGATGCGCTGTGGTCGGCGACGATGACAAAGAGCGTGTTGTCGAACCACGGTTTGGTTCGCGCCTCCCGGAAGAACTCGCCGATGGCGTAATCGCTGTACTTGACGGCGCCCTCCCGACCGCTGCCCGAAGGGATGTCGATCCGGCCCTCAGGATAGGTGTACGGCCGGTGGTTGGAGGTCGTCATGACGAAGAAGTGGAACGGTGACCCGGTGGCGTGGATCGCATCGGCCTCCCGGATCGTCCAGCGGTAAAGGTCCTCGTCGCAGGCTCCCCACGCGGTGGCGTGGGTGATGTCATTTGCTGACACCGAGTTCCGATCCACCACCCGATACCCGTTGGACCCGAAAAACCCCTGCATGTTGTCGAAGTAGCTGTAACCGCCGTAGAGGAAAGCGGTTTCGTAACCGTGACGGCGGAGCACCGACCCGAGCGTCGACATCCCCGAGTTGCCGGCGCGGTGGATGATCGACCGACCGGGAGTGGGCGGGATCGACAGGGTCAGCGCCTCCATTCCTCGAGTCGTCCGGGTGCCGGTGGCAAAACAGCGGGCGAAGAGCAATCCGTCCTTGGCGACAGCGTCGATGTTCGGGGTCAACCCACGAGGATCGGTGAAGGCGCCGAGGAAGTGGATGCTCAGGCTCTCGACGGTGATCTGGACGACGTTGAACGGCCGCTCCGGGCCCGGGTTCTCGATCCGGTGAACGAAGTCCCACGGGTCCGCCGATCGAAAATCCTCGGCCCGACTTCCGGTCATCCGGCGGGCGCGGAGCAACGCCTGAGGGTTCTCCATGGTCCGGTAGAACTCGCCATAGTCGAGTTCCATTGAGCGGAAGGCGGCGAAGAAAGAGAAGACTCCGTTCTTGGCGATCTCGCGGTTGTTGTTGTTGTCGAACTCCGGGATATCGGCCTGTCTGATCACGGACACCGCCGCGAGAGGCACGATGACGAGCACCGAGGCGACGGCCAGCCTACGGGCGATCGAGGTCGTCGATGTCAACCATGCCTCGATCCAACCCGTGCGCCGCAACACCCACCAGACCCCGGTCGCGGTCAGGGCCAAGCCGGAGAGAATCGCCGGCATGGGGTAGGACTGCCAGATGTTCCCCACCACCTCGTTGGTGTAGACCAGATAGTCCACCGCGACGAAGTTGAAGCGGACGCTGAGATCGTGCCAGAACACCCACTCGGCAGCCGTAATGAACGCGGCGACGAAGATCCCGGCCCAGATCGCGACGATCACCATCACCCGGTGCGTCCGCGACGCGAAAAACCGTTGCGGGACGATGGCCAACCAGAGGGTGAGCGGAATCGATGCGAGCAACGCCGTCAGCAGGTCGAAGGCGAACCCGAGCACGAACGCGAGGCCGAGGCTGAGATCCCAGCCGACGAAATCCGCGGCCTTTGAGGTCAGGGCAATCCTCGCCGCCAGGGAGAACGAGAGAAAGACGACGACGAAGATCGCCACTCCGCCGAAACGGTTGGAAAGCAGGCGCCGCCACTTCGCCGGCCCGAAGAAAGACGGGACCCCGGCCGATTGATCAGACCTGGTCTTGTTCACGGGACGGGATCCTAGCACGTGCAGTCAAGATCCCGCCCGGTCAGTCGGCGAAGACGAGTCGGACGGAACGACCGAGCAGACCCTCGATGGGGAGGGTGCCGATGGCCATTGCCTTCCCGCGGGCCATGGCCTCTTCG
>JAHECW010000120.1:14124-15861 GCA_024641545.1 Acidobacteriota bacterium | reverse complement strand
ATGCACGCCGCGATGAAACCTCCGGTCATGGCGCGCAGGGCGAGCCGGCTGAGATCGGGGAGTCGTTCGGGGGCGATGCCGCCGATGCCGCCGAGCTGGATGCCGATGGAGGCGAAGTTGGCGAAGCCGCAGAGGGCGTAGCTCGCGATGATGGCCGAGCGTCGGCTGATCACCGGATCGGCGGCGTTGACGATCGCCCCGAGATCGACATAGGCGATGAACTCGGTGAGCACGAGCTTTTCTCCCAGCAGGCCGCCGACCACCGCGGCGTCGGCCGGGGCGATGCCCATGACCAGCGCCACCGGGAAGAAGAGCCAGCCGAGAATCCGGGCCAGCGACAACGGTTCGCTCACCCCGGCTTGGTTCCATCCGAAGCCGACTCCTTCGGCCGAGAAAACGATCGGGACCAGGGTCAGCAGCCAATCGAGAGCCGCGACGAGCCCGACAAACGCGATGAGCATCGCCGCGACGTTGATGGCGAGCTTCATCCCGTCGGTGGCGCCGTGCGCCGCAGCCTCGATGACGTTGCCGTAGGGGGAGTCGCGTCCGAGCTTGGCGTCGCCGGTGGTTTCGGGCCGGCCGTCTTCGGGATGGAGAATCTTGGAGATCGCCAACGCCGCCGGCGCCGACAGGATGCTTGCCGTCACCAGGTGGCCGGCGATCCCCGGGATGTTCCGCAGGAACCCGACGTACGCCGCCATCACCCCGCCCGCGACGGTGGCGAACCCGCCGCACATGACGGCGTGGAGTTCCGACCGCGTCATCCCCGCGATGTAGGGGCGGATCACCAGCGGGGCTTCGGTCTGGCCGATGAAGATGTTGGCCGCGGTGCTCAGGCTTTCAGCCGCCGAGGTGCCCATGGTGCGCTGCATGAGCTTGCCGATGCCTTCGATGACCGGCTGCATCAGCCGCAGGTGGTAGAGGATCGCCATCAGGCTCGAGAAGAAGATGATCGAGGGCAGAATCCAGAAGGCGACGGTGCGCAGCGGCGGGCTGATGTGGCCCATGACCGTCAGGCTGGAGATGCCGTCATCGGTGATGACATCGATCCGGTGGGCCTCGACGCTCTGAAAGACGAAGTCGGAGCCCGCTTCGGCAAAGGACAACAGCCGACGGACCCCGCCGTCGACCACCGTGAAGAAGAAGTCCTGCAGCGCCGGGGTCAGGACGATGGCGCCGAGGACGAGCTGGAGGCCGAGCCCCCACACGACCGGCCGCCAGCTCACCCCCTTGCGGTTGACCGAAAGCAGCCACGCGAGAGCGACAAAGACAAAAATGCCGGCCAGGGAAACCAGTCTGAGACCCACGACACGATGGTACTACTTCGAAGTCTCCACGAACGGGCGCTCGAGATCTGCCGACCTTCCGCGGCTTGGGGCAGGCGAGGGCGCCGGCCCCGCGCTGAAGCACGGGTCGTTGAAGCGCCGGCGGCCTCGCCGGCGTCAGCTACGCAAACCACGAATTCTCGACGGACGGAGGCGGTGCGCAGGGCTCGGATTCCACCGCGCCTCACTGCTGCAGCCGGTGGTGCAGCCCTGGGCGAGCCGGTTTCCGGATGCGGGCGGGGTTTGGCTGCGGCTACCACCGGGTGCGGGTGCCGTCGTAGAGTTGGGCCGTGTCCTTCACGGTCCTGGATCATCGCCGCACGCGACGGGAGGCGAGCCGATGAATGAAAGGGAACGATTCCTCGCCCTGCTCGGGGGAGGTGAGGCGGATCGGATCCCGGTCTTCGATCTC
>JAHECW010000120.1:1199-14114 GCA_024641545.1 Acidobacteriota bacterium | reverse complement strand
TCGATCTCGAGCCTGCCGACTCCACGGTCGAGCTCTGGTGGGGCCAGGGTCTTCCGCGGCCGACCTCGGTGGCCGAGTACTTCCGGCTCGAGACCCACGAGTCGGTCGGTCTCGAGATCCGCAGCGCTCCTTTCTACCGCGGGGCCGCAGATCTCCTCGAGTCTGAGGAGGCGTTTTCGCGCCACTACGATCCCGACGACCCCGACCGCGTCGCGGAAGATTTCGAGGACCGCTGCGCGCGGGTTCGTCGGGAGGGTCGCGTCCTTCACATCAGCGCGTCGGGCGGCGGGCTGCTGCAGATGCTCGGGGTCAGCGACTGGGACTCGCTGGTGGCGGCGTGCGACGCGCTGGTGAACCGGCCGGTCTTCGTCGAGGCCCTGATCGAGCGCACCACCGAGTTCCACTGTCTCTGCCTCGATCGGGTGCTCGCCAGGGTCGAGGTCGACTACGCCTCGCTGTACGAGCCCATCGCCTCGAACGCCGGCCCGCTGATCTCGCCGGAGATGTTCGAGCGCTACGCCATGCCGGGCTATCGCAGGGTGCTCGATCTGCTCGAGCGGCACGGCGTACCGTTTCGCATCTTCTGCACCACGGGCGGCGATCTGAGTCCGCTCCTGCCTCCGCTTCTCGACGCAGGTGTCAGCGGCCTGTGGATCAGCAACATCGTGAGCACGCGAATGCGGTACCCGGCCTTGCGGCGGGAGTACGGGCGCGATCTGGCGCTGATCGGCGGCATCGACGCCACCGCGCTGACCCGGGGCGAGGAGGCCGTTCGGCGGGCGGTGGAGACCACGGTTCCGCCGCTTCTCGCCGACGGGCGGTACCTCCCGTGCCTCGATGATCGGCCGAGGGACACCACGCCCTTTCCGATGTACCGGTTCTTCCGCGAACTCCTGGCGGAGACTGCGGCGCGCGGCTGATCGAGGGGCGTCGACGGCGGGTGACGACACCGATCGACCGGACCGGAGAGTCCTTCAACCGGCCGTCGTGACCGTGGTCACGCTGCGCCCGAACCACCCCTGGCGGGAGAGACTTCGTCGCATTACATTGGGGGTAGAGGCTCCCCGAAAAGGCACGACCCAGCGCTCGGCTTTGGTCGCCGACTTCCGTTCGGAGCCTCAGGAGGTCCTCATGAAGAGGCATGGAAATCTCTGGTCGATCGTGCTCGCAGGTGGAGATGGATCGCGTCTCAGCCAGATTACCGGTGGCGTCAAAGGGCGTGCCGTGCCAAAACAGTACTGTAGCCTCATGGGTGGGGCCTCGCTGATGCGGCAGGCGCTGCGGCGTGCGCGATCGGTGGCCGGGCCCGACCGCACGACCCTGGTCGTCGCCGCCGAGCATCATCGCTGGTGGTCGGTCGAGCTCGCCGATCTCCCATCCGTCAACGTCATCGTCCAACCGTGCAACCGCGGCACGGCCTGCGGAATCCTCCTCCCGTTGCGCCAGGTGCTGGCGCGCGATCCGGACGCCACCGTTGTGGTGCTGCCGTCGGATCACGTCGTCGCCGACGAACCGGTCCTGCTCGCGGCGATCACCGCCGCCGCCGAAAACATCCACCGTGAGCCGGACCGGTTGGTGCTCCTCGGCATCGAGCCGGAAGGACCGGATACCGGCCTCGGGTGGATCGCGCCGCGATCAGCCGAACGCCTTCCGGTTTCGGCGGTCTCCCAGTTCGTGGAGAAGCCCACCCGGGAGCGGGCCAAGGAACTTGTGCGCGAGGGCGCGCTTTGGAACAGCTTCATCTTCGCGATGCGGGCATCGGAGCTCTTTGCGCTCTTTGACTGGGCCCTGCCGTGGCTGACGAAGATGTTCGACGAGCACCTGGCCGATCCGGCTGGAGGTCCGGCCGCGGCGCGGCTGTCACGGCTTTACGAACGTCTGCCGGTCGTCGATTTCTCACGCGCCATCCTCCAGGAGGCAGGGGCGGACATGCGTGTGGTCGCTGTCCCGCCCTGCGGCTGGAATGATGTCGGAACTCCCGAAGGAGTGGCCCGCTGCGCCGACGCGTTCAGCCGTCACGCCGGGAACGAAATGTCGGCGTCGGCGTCGGCGCCGCCGCCCCTCGACCTCGCCGAAGCGCTCCGCGCCTACGAGGCCGCGTTCGATCTGAATGCTTCGGGTATCGGAGTTGTTCAGACGGCGCACTGAGTGCGGGGTGGCGAGGATTCACCCGGGCTGCGGCTTTGGCAGAACCGCGGTCGCCGTCGACCGGGCCGCTCCTGTATGGTGAGTGGCGACGACGATGACCTACAACTTCGATCCCGACCGCTGGCTCGAGACCCACCAGACCGTACTCGAAGCGCGCCACGCCCGAGGCGAGATCGACGACGCCGCGTTGGCGACCGGGATGGCCGACCTCGACCGTCGGTATGACGAAATGGTGGCCCGGCTCGATGGGACGTACGTGATCCCGCGCGATCAGGCGACCGAGGACTGACCCCGTTGGGTCGGGTGGAATGCCGCGTTCGGTCCGTCCCAAAGACAAGCGCAGGCTGAGACAGCCTGCGCCTGTGGCGATCCGAAAACCCGCCCCGGACCGACCTCCGGAGAGTGCGGGCTTTGTCTACTCGGCGACCTCGAGACCGACGTCGTCCATGGCCTGGGCGCAGACGTCCGTGACCTCTGCCTTGTGCTCGAGCAGGCAGGTTCCGACACGCCCCTCGCCGATTTCGACGTCGCCGCAGAATTCGATGAGATCCTCGTGGCACTCGGTGGCGACGTGGGTGAGCGCGCCGACGAACTGATCGAGTTCGACAACTCCTTGGTAGAGGGCGTACTCGCAGCGTCCTGACAGCTTGTCGCCGTGCGCGTAGAAGCATGCGAGAAGGCGGCCCTCACCCGGGGTTACCTGACTGCAGTAGGTGCTGATCTCCACCTCGCAGGCGGTGACCACTTTGTCGATGATCTCGTCCTGGGCGACGGCGGCGGGCGCGACGAGTAGCAACATTCCGACGGTCGACAACAGCAGATTTCGTTTCATCTTTTCATCCTCCGATTTCTCAAGCTCGATCAGTGCCCGGTATTATTGCACCATTCTCGGGCAAGAGACGGATTTTTCGACCAAAGGGTCGATCATGAGCGGCACCGGTCTCTGGAAGAACCCTGGCCGGCCTCCGCGGGAGTCCAGCCGGGCCTCGGTTTGCATACCCCAGCGCCCGCAGCTGCTCGAGCTCGTCGGGACGGACTTCGCCGCCCGAACGCCGGACCGACCAGCCGTCGAGACGGTGAGGGTTGCGCGGCGTCTCCCAGTCACCATAGAATGAAGGCCTTCCACCGAGAGTGCGGTTGCCTCGTTGCGCTGACCAATGAGCTGAACCATGAGGGGTACCGAATGAAACGAAAAGTCTTGCTCGCCGCGGGTGCACTCGTCGTCGTCCTGATCGCGATCCAGTTGGTGCCGGTCGACCGGTCGAACCCGCCCGTGGTCGCCGATTTCGACGGCCCGGCCGAGGTTGCGACCGTGCTCCGAACCTCGTGCTACGACTGCCACTCGCACGAGACCGGCTGGCCCTGGTACAGCCGGGTTGCGCCGGTCTCCTGGCTGGTCGCCCACGACGTCGAGGAGGCTCGCGGCCGGCTCAACTTCTCGCTCTGGGGCAGCTATGACCGCAAACGTCAGGAACGTTTGGCCGAGGAGATCTGGGAGGAGGTCGAGAAAGGCGAGATGCCTCTGCCCGCCTACCTTCTCGCCCACGCGGACGCCCGCCCCGACGAGGCCGACAAGGCGACGCTCCGGGATTGGTCCGGGGCCGCTCGGCAGGCCGGCTCGATCGACTGACGTCGAAGCGCCGGCTCCAATGACGCATTGAATCTCGCCGGGAGCCGGTTCGCCGGCAGGTCGTCACCGGCACGTGACGGGCCGGTGATCCCCCCATTGATCCCTACGACCTCCCGGCCCCTACCGACCCGCCGCCGTGACGAATTCTTGGTAGAATGCTCTGAACCACAGCGCCGGATAACCAATTTCCAATGCGGATCGATTGACAGGTTTCCGGGCGGGTCAGGGCAGATCGTGGCGGGCTGCCTCGCGGTCGACGGACAGCCGGCGCCCGGGAAGGAGGTCGCGATGGGGTTCGAGTTCCACGTCAACGATGTGGATCGGGTCGTTGTCATCGAATTGGCCGGTGACATCTCCGAAACCGAGGTTGTCGAAATGCGGGCGCGGACGATCGACCTTCTCGCCGAAGTCGGCCCTCGCGACTTCGTCGTCGACATGTCGGCGGTGGCCTCCATCGCCGGCCAGAAGACCTTCGCCGCGTACGAGCTGGGCAAGGACTTCCGCAAGATCGATTTCCCGGTCTCGGTCAAGACGGCGATCATCCTGCCGATCTCCCCCAGCGCACGCCGGCAAGCGGAGTTTCTCCACACCGTCGAACTGAACCGGGGGAGGGGCCTGCTGAAGTACGTCGCGAACTACGACGATGCGCTGCGGTGGTTTCGGTCGGCGTAGGCGGCGGACAGGACGTCAACGCTGAGCCGCCCCCCCGGCGTCAAACTCTCGGAAAACGGCCCTTGGCGATCGCGACCTCCGGCGACGAACCGTCTATGATCGCCGTGTTGGCCTCGGGGCTTCCGGGTGTCTCGAGAGCCCCGCCGCTATCGGAGGAGAGAATGCGAAACGTCGACGTGATCGTGCTCGGGTGCGGGCCGGGCGGTGAGCGGGCCGCCATCCAGGCTGCGAAGGCGGGACGCTCGGTGGTGGTCGTGGAGCGCGCCCATGTTGTCGGCGGCAACCGCGTCAACTGGGGCACGATCCCATCCAAGACCCTGCGCGAGAGCGCGTTGTTCGTGCACAACCTGACCCGCAACAAGATGGACGGCATTCGGGTCGGGATCGCCGACGAGATCACCGTTGCCGATTTCATGCACCGCGAGCGCACGGTGGTCCAGCGCGAGCTCGAGCTCATCAGCAACTCCCTGGCGCGATATCAGGTCGAGGTTGTCGAGGGTCACGGTCGCTTCCTCGATCCTCACAACGTGACCGTGTCGGACCGCAGCGGGGCGGTTCGTGAAACCATTTTCGGAAACATCATCGTCATCGCCACCGGGTCGCGACCCAACCGCCCGGCGGAGGTTCCGTTCGACGGTGAGCTCGTTTTCGACTCGGAAAGCATCCTCCACCTGCCCAGGATGCCGAAATCGATGATCGTCCTCGGCGCCGGGGTGATCGGCATCGAGTACGCGTCGATCTTCGCGGCGCTCGGAATCTCAGTCACCCTGGTGGACACCCGGGACCGGCTGCTGCCGTACTTCGACCGGGAGATCGCCGATGTTCTTTCCGCTGCTCTGAACCGCTCGGGCGTGGTCACGATCCACGGCCATTGCCAGGCATCGATCGAGCGGATCGGCGGTGAGAACCCGCACGTGCGTTGCTGCGCTGAAGCGGGCGCCGAGCTCGAGGCGGACGTGCTGTTGTATTGCCTCGGCCGCAACGGCAACACCGAGGACATCGGCCTGGAGAACATCGGCCTCGAAGCCAACGACCGCGGCCTCATCGAGGTCAACAAGCACTGCCAGACCTCGCATCCGCACATCTACGCGGTGGGTGACGTGGTCGGCTACCCCGCGCTCGCCTCGACCTCGATGGAGCAGGGCCGGCGCGCCATCCGCCACGCCTTGGGCATCCCGGGCCCCAATCTGGCCGACAACGAGCTGCCGTTCGCGATCTACTCGATCCCCGAGGTCAGCTACATCGGCGCCACCGAGGAGGGGCTCATCGAGCGCGGGGTGGAGTACGTTTGCGGGCGCGGCGACTACGACAAGAATCCGCGCGGACAGATCCTCGGTGCCCGCGTCGGCATGCTCAAGCTGCTCTTTTCCTTGCAGACCCTCGAGCTCCTCGGCGCCCACATCATCGGCTCCGGCGCCTCGGAGCTGATTCATACCGCGCAGGCGTTCCTCAGCACCCGCGCCACGGCGGTGGATATCGCCGAGACGCTCTACAACTACCCGACCCTGAGCGATCTCTACCGTCACGCCGCCCACGCGGCCCTCGCCGAGCACTACCGCCTCACCGGGCGCCGGGCGTGGGTGTGACGGTGGGGGTGGGAGCGGCGCCCGGATCCCGGATCCGACGTCGAAGTCCGGCGAGGTCCGCCGGCCCGCCGGCGGACCTCGCCGGGAGGGTCGGGGGGCGGTTTACGGCTCCACCGACGACCACCTCGTGGTGTCGCCGCTCTCGAAGCCGTCGACGAAGACCGCCATCCCGTCCATGCGCTGGATGAAGATCTCCCGCTCCCCCTGCACCAGGCTGCCGACGTTGTCGTCGCCGTCCCAGGCGACCAGGAACTGGCCGTTCCAGGTGTTGGCCGCCACCACCGGCGAGCGGGCGGCGAAGGTGGTCTCGCCGATGCCGCCGACATCCGAGATCCGTTCGTCGTTGGGGCCGATCCCGTCGCTGACGTCGCCGTTGAGCATCTGGGCGAAGATCTCCCACTCCCCGTCGACCATGCCGCCGACGTTGTCCTCGCCGCCCCAGACCACCATGTACTGGTCGAGGATGGCGCTGTAGGCGATCTCCGGGCCCCAGGCCACGTCGTAGTCGGGGTTGCCGAGGCCGCCCACGTCGCTCAGGCGAAAGTCGTTGGGGCCGAGCCCGACGATGTCCGGTGTGAAACGCTGCGAGAAGACCTCCCACTCATCCTCGACCAGGCCGCCGACGTTGTCGTCGCCCCGCCACACCACCAGGTACTCGTTGCGCAGCGGGTTGTACGCCGCGGCGGGGTGGTTGGCGTTGTAGGCGGGGTCGCCGGTACCGCCCATGTCGCTGATCCTGAAGTCGTTGGGCCCGGTCCCGACCCCGTTCCAGGTGATCATCTGGCCGTAGATCTCGTACTCGTCGTCCACCAGGCCGCCGCTGTTGTCGTCTCCGGTCCAGACGACGAGGTACTCGAACTCGCGGCTGTTGTACACCGCGTCCGGGCGTGAGGCGTCGTACAGGGAGTCGCCGCTGCCGCCCATGTCGCTCATGCGCAGGTTCGACCCGACCAGGATGCCGGTGGAGTAGACCCGCTGGGCGAAGATCTCGAACTCGTTGTCCACCATGCCCTGGACAGTGTCGTCAGCCTCCCACACCACCAGGTACTCGTCGGCGTCGGGGTTGTAGACCACCGCCGGGTAGTCGGCGTCAAAGAGCATGTCGCCCGAGCCGCCGTTGAAGCTGATCCGGAAGTTGTCGCCGAAGAGCGGGAAGAGCCACGGGTCGACGACCTGGCCCCAGATCTCGAACTCGTTGTCGACGCAGCCGTCCTCGGGGTTATCGGCCGACCACACCACCAGGAACTGGTTGTACCGGCTGTTGAAGGCCACGTCGGGGTTGAAGGTCCGGGTGTAGTACGACCCGGTCCCCCCCGCGTAGCTGATCCGCACGTCGCTGTACCCCACCTGGCTGCCGGAGGAGCTCAGGATCTGGCCGAAGATCTCGTACTCCTCGTCCACCTGGCCGCCCAGAGTGTCGTCCCCCGCCCACACCACGAGGTAGGTGTTGTTGATGGAGTTGTAGGCCACCGCGGCGTCGAAGGCGTCCCAGTCGGGGTCGCCGTCAGGCCCCATGTCGCTGATCCGATAGTCGTTGGAGCCGATCTCAGGGTCCACCACCACCGGGTAGGCGGCTGTCAGCAGGGCGTCGCCGTCGACGATCAGCCGGGTCGAGGTCGCGGTGACCTCCAGGCGAGCCGGGATCGTCGCGCCGTCGGCGTCGAGCACCGTCACCCGGCCCAGGGTGACCTCGCCGCGGTCGCCGCGCCAGGTCCAGCCCTGCTCGGCCTCGCCGAGTTCGCCTTCGCACGAGACCTTTCCGGTGACGACCAGGTCGTCACCGCCGAGGGGCAGCGGCTCGGGGATCACCATGAGTTGCTCGACCGAGTTCTGCTTCAGGCGGTAGTCCTCGAACATGAAGCATCGGTCGTAGCGGATGAGGGTCGGTTCGATCGCCACCGGGGCGACCGAACCGCCCTCGGAGAGGACTCGACCGGTCGAACCGCCGATCCGCTCGAGTGACCAACGCCACTCGGGAGCGCCGCGCAATCCCTTCACCCGCACCCCGTCTGGTGTCAGATCGACCTGGCGACGGGGGTGGACGATGCGGTAGCCCGCGCCGACCTCGGTCACCTCGTTGACCGCGATCGCGGCGGCCTCCTCGGCGCCGATCCACCGCTCGTCAACCGGAGCCGGCGTGGTTCCCGAGATCGCCGGAATCGCCACGAGCACAGTCATGGTCAATGTGAATGCCACGCAGAAGACCCTTCTCGACATGGTGAACCTCCGTCGGCGCCGCCGATGCGGCTGTTGCTGCCGTCAACGGTGGGCCGGAGCCGAACGCGAGGGAATGGATGAACACGACACATCCATGGAGGTTTGCGACGGAATCGAGAATCGAATCGGAATCGCGCCGGCGATCACGTTCTCGCAAGGCCGGCAGATCGGCACCGGCCCAGCCGAGAGGCGATGGGGATTCGCGGCACCCGGCGGAGCACCTTGCCGCGCCGAGGCCCACTCCCCACAGCCGTTCTCATCGAAAGGGACCGGGATGGACCGCCCTATTCGTCGGGGAGAGTGAACCCGACCGTCGCGTAGCCGACCCAGTGGTGGAGGTTGGACGGGGCGGTGGTGCCGAGGCCGGCTTCCAGGGTTTGAGGTGACACCGGAAGCAGCGGCTCGGAGAGACTCGTGGCATAGCGGAGGAAGTGGCCCTCGGGCGTCGCGAGCCCTGTTCGGGCGGCGAGATCGCGGAGGAGCTCGAGACCGAAGGGGATCGAGAAGCGGCCGCACCACGGCAGCCTGTAGGTGCGGACGTCGTCGGGGTCGACCAGGGTGGACTCGAACTGGGCCAGCTTGGCGGCGTCGAGCGGGCCCGCGAGGTACTTCTCCGCCAGACCTTCGTCGCGGTCCACGGCGTGCTGGTAGCCGGACGCGTCGGTGCCGAAGGGGGCGTGGTCGAAGTCGGGGCCGTAGTGGACCGCGTCGGAGGAGACGACGATGGCGAGATCGCGACCGAGCCGCCATCCGTTTTCGTCCATCACCCCGGCGAGGATGGCGGCGAGCTCATCGGCGAGCTCCGATAGCCGGTCCCACGAGGCGTACGGCACCAGGATCGGCAGGATCGAGACCTCGGGGTTGCGGTGTTGCAGGAAGGGCACGATGGCCTCGAGCGAGTGCTCCCGGCAGTGCATGGCGTTGTCGACCACGAACGAGCTCTTGCTGAGGCGAGCGAGGACCTCCCCGCGCAGCGGGTCGACCTTCACCGGACCCCATGGACCGTGCCAGTCTTCGAAGGAATCAAAAACGAGAACGTTCTCCAGGTCCCAGAGCCGGGCCGCGTGGAAGACGCCGATGAGCACGACCCGGGGCGCGGAGATCCGTTCGGTGAGGTGGACGTAGGCGCGCGCCGCATAGAGGTGATCGTCGTGCGGACAGACGCCGCCGATGTATCCGTGCTCCGGCGACAGACCGAGGGTGTGGTCGCGCTCGAGGATGGCGTCCGCCTCGAGCCCGACCGCGGTGGCGACCACGTCCTCGGCCTGCTCCGCGGTGACGACGAAACCGGTGGTGTCGCGCTGCCCGCGAACGACATCCCCCTCGGATCGGAGCCCCATCTCGGCTTCGACCTCCGCCCGGGTCGGGGGAGGGGAGGACGACTCGGCGTTCAGGACCAGGCACCCGGCGATCATCAGGACGGCGGCAACGGCAGTGGTTGGAATGTCCATTCCGAAAGTGTAGACCAACAAGCACTGGGCGGCTCTCCACAGACCTTGATGCTCTCATCGCAGGCGGCCGAGGGGCCGGGGACCGTTAGCCCCGAGAGCACGTGGTTCATTGTGGGGCCGGCGCCAACCGGATGTGGACCGTCAACCCCGAGAGCACTTGGTTCATTGTGGGGCCGGCGCCAACCGGATGTGGACCGTCAACCCCGAGAGCACTTGGTTCATTGTGGGGCCGGCGCCCCGCCGGCCAATAACCACTGCCTATCAAGAGCACTTCAGGGCGCCGCTCGCGGACCCGTACGGAGAACGAAATGGGCCGCTCTTCGGCGGTGCCTGGCATCCGCTCGGCGAGGGCGCCGTGAAAATCGAGTTCGGAAAAGCTCCGGGCAGCGCTTCGCCGATCTTGATTCTCTCATCGCAGGTGGCCGAGGGAGCCACCTTTAGCATTGTTCGGGTTGAGCATTGTGCCCACGACCGGCGATGCACGCCCGAACAATGCAAAAGATGGCACCCCGTTCGAGGTCGAGTCCGAGTTTTCTCGAGACCGTGCCGACCCGGGCATCGGTGACCCAAAGCACCGCCGCCGGTGGAGCTGCGGGATACTCTTGATGTCATGGACAAGAAGATGTCGTTGGTTGCAGCCGTGATTTTCTTGGCAGCGGAATTCGCCCTCGCCGAAACCCCGCCTCGTTTTCCGGCCGGCGCGGTGTGGCACCAGGAGATCTCCGCGGCGCCCGTCCACCCGGACTCGGCGACCATGATCGCGACCCTTTCGGGTCTCGGCGGTTTCGGCAACGGCCGGATGCAGATCGACTTCAGCCTGAACGTGGTTCGCGCGCCGTCGGGATCGCCGACGCGAACCACCGTCAGCCATCCCTGGGGTTACTACGATCCCGACTGCGAGCCCCTGGGAGCCGCGGTGCCGGTGCCTCCGGACGCGGCCATCGAGGGTGAAACCGGGATGGTCTGCGACAACCTGAACAACGATTGCCACCTCCTCGTGGTCCAGGGGGACACGCTGTACGAGGCGTACCTCGTGACCGAAGCGAGCGCCACCGAAATCGAAACCCACTGCCTCGCGGTGTGGCACCTCGGCGCCGCCTATCCGCCCGAAGGGCGTGGCGATCACTGCACCAGCGCCGATGCGGCGGGCTTCCCCATGGCGGCGCTGGTCTTCAACGCCGACGAGATCCAGGCCTCGCTCGACTCCGATCCGACCGGCGGCGGCGATCTCGGCCACGCCATTCGTTTCATCCTGCCCAACAATCGGATGGCGAGCGACTCGAGCCTCGGCGGTGTGGGCGGCCGGCTCTACGTCCGGCCGGCAACCCACGCCGGCGGGCCGAGCGGTCCGGCCGGTTCGGTGCCCTACGGCGCCCGGCTGCGGTTGCGGTCCGATTTCCCGGTTGCGGAGTACCCGCCCGCGGCGCGCGTCATCCTCAACTCGTTCATTCGCTACGGCATCGTGCTCGCCGACGGCGGGACGGTGGCCCTGACCGCCGAGAGCGATCTCTACACGACGACCAAGTGGGCCGATCTCGGTATCGGGTCCAGGGTCTTCGACCAGACCCCCGGTGCGACCGATGTGAACATCAACGACTTCGCGGTCGTCGACACCGGCCCGCGCATCGCCGAGACCTACGACTGCGTCCGAACGGTGATCGTCCCCGGCCTTTTCGCCGATGGATTCGAGACCGGCAATGTTTCGGGATGGAGCTCTACGGTGCCGTAGGGCCTGGTGTGGAGTGAGGAGTGAGACGAAAGACGTGAGCCTCTTGCAAAACCCTCACTTTTTGGTGGTTTGAGTTCCAGTGCCGGCGAGACGCCGGCACTACAAAGGGCTGAGATCCGCTGTCGGGCCGGCATCTCGCCGGCCTGAAGGTGAAGAGGGTCGGGAGACCTCAGTGTCCAATTCTCGAGTCTTGCAGGAGGCTCACGTGAGACGAATCACCACATCTCACGTCTTACGTCTCACTTCTTGACTTTCTCACTCCCTGACTTCCTCACCCCCTCCATGCGCCACCTTCGCCCAGAACGAGGTGTACTCGAACTGCTCGCTGCGGCGATGGCAGCCGCGGCAGGTGTCCTCATCGGGGACCCGGCCGCCGGCGGCGAGGAAGGCCTCGCGGTCGGCCATGATCTCGGGGTTCGCATAGAGCGATCCGGGACCGTGGCAGGCCTCGCAACTCACTCCCTCCTCCTCGCGGTAGGTCGCGGCGAAGAGAGCGTCGTCCTCCTGGCGTCCGGCGACATGGCAGAGGAGACAGCGGTCGTCGGCGATCGGCTGCTCCAGATCGGCGTACTGCGGCCGGAGCCTGCCGAGATAGAGCGCCCAGTCGGCGCCGAGACGCCAGTAGGCGTGGCTGTGTTCGCTCTGGAGCCAGACCAGGGACGGGTTGCCCTCGTCATGCGCGGTGTGGCAGCTCATGCAGGTCTTCGATCCGACGTACTGCGGCGACGCGGTCTTCGCGCCCTCGACCGATCGCCGGAGGAAGTGAATCACGATCTTCTCCACGTCGTCGCCGCCGCCTCGTTTGAACTCGACCCGCCAGGGCTCCTGGTCGCAGAAGAAGGCATCGGCGCCGGTGGGGTAGAGACCATCCGGTGCGAACTCGCGGATCTTCAGCGCGTCGTGCTCTCGCCAGATCTTTGCGGAGGCCCCACCACCCAGGTCGTAGATGCCGACGTAGTCGTCGAGGATCGCGGGATCGGCCTCGACCGGCGCCGGCCGGGTCCGGGCGACCTCGGCCGGCGTCCTTCCGTCGGCGTCGGCGGCGGCGGGATCAGCCCCTGCCTCGATCAGCAGTTCCACAACCTCGAGCTGGTCGCTCATCATCGCGACGTGGAGCGGTGTCCAGCCCTCGCGGGTCACCGCCGCGGGATCGGCGCCCCGCTCGAGGAGCAGCGCGACCACGCGGACGCAGCCGCGGCGCGACGCCACGTGAAGCGGAGTCCGGCCCCAGCGGTTGCGGATCGAGACATCGGCGCCGGCGTCGAGGAGCAGGGCGATCATGTCGGCCCGATCGTGGTGACAGGCCCAGTGCAGCGGTGTCCCGCCGTCGCCGCCGATCGCGTTGACCGGCGCACCGGCCGCGACGAGCTCCGAGAAGATCCGCCAGTGGCCGCGGATCCCGGCCCAGTGGAGGGCGGTGTATCCGGCTGCGTCGGTGGCGTCGAGGGTTTCCGGCGAGCCGCCGATGAGCTGGTGGACGGC
>JAHECW010000120.1:0-1189 GCA_024641545.1 Acidobacteriota bacterium | reverse complement strand
GTGTTCAAGGCCGGTCGTGGGCCTATGTCTCGATCATCGACAACCGCACCAACGATCCCACCAACCTGTGGTGATCCGCGGACGTGGGCGCGGCCCCGGTGCCAGGTCAGACGATTCCGACGATTCTCTGACAAGGTGGTCGCTGACGGAGAAACGGAATGCCGCGGGCGCCACGAGTTCTGGTCGAAGCTGGAGGTTGTACGGTCCTCGGCCGCCGTTGTTCGGCGGCCGAGGGGTCATTTTTCAGGTTTTGCGAACCGGATGAGGTCGAAAGCCGCGATCCACGACTACGGTGTGGTGGACGACCACGCACCGGTACCGCTCGACTCGAAGCCGTCGGCGAAGATCGCGCTCCCGCCGGCAACCGTCTGCCCGGCGGCGTAGATGTCCGGTGAGTCCCCGGTGCCGCCGCTCTCGTTGCGGTTGTCGGTGAAGATCGAGATCAGCTCGCCCATCACCACGTCCAACCCGTTGTAGTCGCCGAACTGGAAGAAGTCTTCCATGTGGGGGGAGATCTCCGAGGTCAGCTTCGTCGGGGCGCCCCAGGTCGCACCACCGTCGGTGGAGGTCGACCAGTAGAGATCCACCGATCTCCGGGTCGCGTCGTTGCGGGTGTCGTAGAAGACCACGTGCACGCTGCCGTCTGGGCCGACCGCCAACCACTGGTTCCAGCGATCCACGGTGTCGGAATCGGCGGTTTCGTGCGGCGTCGTTGTGTTCCAGGTGGCGCCTCCGTCGCGCGAGTAGGCGACCTGGATCCGGGCGTGGTTTTGGGTCGCGTTGCTGACGTCGGGCGCGGTGGTGTCGGTCCACGAGGCGTAGATGCTGCCGCCGTAGGGGCCGCTGCCGAGATCGGCGGCGGCGCCGACATAGACCCAGGCGTAGCGGTTGTCCATCGACGGGATCGGGAAATCGAACGATGCCTGGGTCGAGGCGATTTCGACGGTGGGGTTCCAGGTCACACCGCAGTCGGAGGAGGTCCTGACATAGATCTTCTTGCTGTTGAAGCCCGGCCATATGTAGTGGACTCGACCGCTCGTGTCCGAGGTGATGTCCGAGCCGATCCCGCGTTCGGTGGAGCTGGACAGGGTGGTCGGCGTCGACCAGGTGTTGGCCCTGTCGGTCGACCGGGAGAACTTCATGTTGTTGTTTTCGTGCCAGGTGAGGTAGATGGTGTCGAGGCACGCGC
>JAHECW010000010.1 GCA_024641545.1 Acidobacteriota bacterium | reverse complement strand
TGAGCGACGGTGCGATCGGACCGGTTGCCCTGGCCATGGTCGGCGTCACTCAGAACGGGACGCTCCTCGGCGCCGGCCTGACCGACGCCACCGGTACGGCGGCGTTTCCCATCGATGCACCATCGCCGGGCTCGAACCTGCTGGTTCGGGTCACCGCGCACAACCACCTGCCCACCGACGCCACGACCATGGTGGCGGCGGGTTCCGATGGGGTGGTGGTCTTCGACCGAACCGTCTATCGCTGCGATTCATCGGTCGCGATCGATGTCTTTGACGAGGATCTCGACGGCGATCCGCCGTTCGACGTTTTCCTGTCGTCGCCCTCCGGCGGATCGGTCCCGGTCGAGGTGTCGAGCGTCGGCGTCGGCGTTGTCCAGTTCCATGGAACCGCAGTTCTGGGCAGCGATCTCACGGTTTCCCACGGCGAGGTGCTGACGGTGACGTACAACGACGCCGACACCGGTTCGGGTTCACCGGCCGCCAAGATCGACACCGCGACGCTCGACTGCGCCGGGCCGGCGATCAGCAACGTCCAGGCAGTGGCCACGGAGTCGTCGGTGACCTTCAGCTTCACCACCGATGAGCCGGGAACAACGGTGGTGGCGTACGGCCAGACCACACCCCCGTCGACGATTCTGAGCAACGGGATCCCGGCCATCGATCACGTGATCACCGCCGAAGGCGTGCCGCCGTGCACGACCTTCTTCTTCGAGGTCCGAAGCGTGGATGCGCTCGGCAACCTGGGCTCCGACACCAACGGCGGGGCCTACTTCCAAGTGGAGACGGCAGGATGGGGCGTCTTCCTCAGCGAGAGCTTCGACTCCGACCCGGGGTGGGCCATCGACAACGGCGGCTTCCCGGCAACCGGGTGGGCGTTCGGCCAGCCGACGGGACAGGGTCAGGACGGCTACGGCGGACCGGACCCGACGGCCGGTTTCACCGGGCCGAACGTCTATGGCGTCAACCTCCAGGGCGACATACCGGCGAGCCTCGGCGACAACGAGCTGAAGCTCACCACGCCGGTGATCGATCTTTCGACGGCGACTTCGGTTCAGCTTCGGTTCCGTCGCTGGCTCGGCGTCGAACAGGATACCTATGACAACGCCAGGATCCGGCTGTCAACGGATGGTGGGGCGAGCTGGCAGACGGTGTGGGAGAACGACGGCACGACCATCGACGACCAGGCGTGGATCGAACAGGTGGTCGCGCTGCCGCAGGCTGTCGGCCAAAGCCAGGTGCAGATCAGCTGGACCTACGGGGCTACCGACAGCAGCTGGAACTACTGCGGCTGGAACATCGATGATGTCGTCATCGAAGGCGCCATGCCCTGCGATGGCCTGAACGCGCTGTTTGAGGACGGTTTCGAAACCGGCGACTGCGGCAATTGGTCGTTGGCCGTCGGCGAACAGTAGAGGCGTGATTCGGTCGCCGGGACGGGAAACCGTCCCGGCGGCGGTGCTGATTGACGGCATTTTGATATACTGCGATTTCAGCCTGGCCGAAGGTTCGGTCGGCTGCGAAGACAACCGAGAGAAAAAGGAGGCAAATCATCCGCAAGTTCGCGTTTCGAGACGACCCTGAAGCACCCCAGGTGCGAATCAATGAACGAATCCGGCTGACGCCGGTACGCCTTATCGGCGCCGATGGAGAACAGGTTGGTGTTGTCCCGGTCGATGAGGCCCTGAGAATGGCCCGCGATGCCGGGCTGGATCTCGTCGAGGTCGCCGCCACCACCCGCCCCATCGTCTGCAAGATCATGGATTACGGGCGTTTCCGCTTCGAGCAGGAAAAAAAGGCGCGTGAGGCCAAGAAGCAGCAGCACCAGGTCGACATCAAAGAGGTCAAGTACCGCCCCAACATCAACATCCACGATTTCGAAACCAAGACCCGACGGGCCCGCAAGTTCCTCGACGAGGGCAAGCACGTCAAGGTGACCATCATGTTTCGCATGCGCGAGATGCGTCGTCCCGAGAACGGTTTCGACCTGCTCCGCAGAGTCGCCGAGGAGCTCCAGGATGTTGCCAAGCTCGAGAAGATGCCCGATCGCCTCGAGGGTCGCGATCTAACGATGGTGATGAGGCCGCTCAAGAAGTAGGACCGAGTTCGATTCAACGCCGACTCCGCCCGCCCCGCGGGCGGTTTTCAATTCTGCGGCCCGGGCCTTCTTCCGGGGCCGCAGAATTGAATTTGACGGACTTTTTCAGTCGCCGTCCCGCCGGTCCAGGTTGGCCCCGACCACGGCGAGGCTTCGCCGGAGCTGCGTGAAGGGGATTCTCCCGAGAGCGCTCCCCTGCCGCCAGCGCTTCCATTCGTTCTCGTCGAGCCCTTCGAGGTCGGCGAGGAGGGGGCGGAAGCGGTGCGGCGCCGGGGAAAACTCGGGGTGGAGATCGACGGGCGCCTTCCTGGTCCACGGACAGACCTCGTTGCAGCGATCGCAACCGGCCACCATGTCACCCATCGCGGGGGCGAGGGCGGGGTCGATTTCGCCGCGGTGCTCCACGGTGAGGTACCCGATGCAGCGCCGGGCGTCGAGGACGTAGGATCTCGGGAAGGCGCCGGTGGGGCAGGCGTCGAGGCAGGCCGTGCACCGGCCGCAGTGATCGGTGACGGGTTCATCGGGTTCGATCGCCTGATCGGTGAGCAGGGCGCCGAGGAAGAGCTCGGAACCGAGGCGGCGGTTGAGCAGCATGGTGTTCTTGCCGATCCAGCCGAGTCCGGCGCGGGCGGCCCACTCGCGTTCGAGCAGCGGCGCGGTGTCGACCACCGCGCGCCAGGTACAGCCGGGTTGATGTTCTTCCAGACGACGACCCAGCCGTACCAGGCTCTTCTTGAGGAGACGATGATAGTCGCGGCCCCAGGCGTAGCGCGAGATCCACACTCGATCGTCGGCCGGGAGCGCGTCGGAGTCCGGCTGCGAGCCGCGGTAGCTCGAGGCCACCATCACGACCGATCGGCAACCCGCGAGGAGGTGTTCGGGATGCGCACGCTGGGCTACGGTCTCCGCCATGTAGCCCATCCGACCGTGCATCCCGGCGGCAAGCCAATCTCGGAGGTGCGGCGTGGTCTCGGCGGGCCCGGCGGCGGCGATGCCGACGAGGTCGAATCCCTCGTCGAGGGCCCAGGTCCTCAGTTCGGCGGCTTTTTCCACACCGGCTCCTCGAGGCCGCTCAGTTCCCCTTCGTCCCTGACCTTGGGGACAAAGGTCCCGAATTCCGGTCGGGTCTCGCCGTCGGACCAGTCGGCGATCATGGGCCCTTCGCTCAAGGGATCGCACCAGCGGAGATCGCGCGGCGTACCGGGGAGCGTTCCGGTGGCGATGGCTTTCCGTTCACCGACATCGACGATGGTGACCGAACCGCCCTCGAAGGCGACGGCGACATAGTTGCCTCCGGGCGAGGCGGCGATCCGGACCGGGCTCGCGCCGAGGGGGATCGAGTACTCCTTGCCGATACTCATACCCTTCTTGCCGGTCTTGAAGATCGCGAGATCGAGGATGCCGGCGCCGTCGCCGGTGGCGATTGCGGTGGCCATGGTCTTTCCCTCGTGAGCGAAGGTGACGTCGACGGGCCGGCCGGCGGCGGCACGCTCGGCAATGGGCGTCAGGGTCGCGGGCTCGACGAGGTGAACCCGGTTGCTCTCGGCGTCGGCCAGAGCGAGGATGCCGAGCTGGGGCGACAACGCGAAGTGGCGGATGTCGCCGATCAGGGGCCGGCGGTAGACCACCTGGCCCGTGATGAGGTTCACCGTGGTCATGTGCACACCGGCGCTCCCGTCCGGCAGTCGCTCGAGGATCATCATGGCAGCTCCGTCCGGGGCCATGATGACCTGCCACGGATGGGCGATTTTCGCCCCGATCGTCTTGATGACCGCGCGGTCGGGGTAGCTCAGGATGACGATCTCGTCGGTGATGGCGGTGTAGCGGTCGGGGTTGGCGCTGAAGTGCGGCATGGTGAGGCCGTCGAGGCGGTCGACGACCGCGAGCGCGAGCAGATTGATGACCGTGGTCCGAGCGTGGATGACATCCGGGGCGAAGAGAATCCCCCCGGGAGCCGGGAAGAGCCAGCCGACGGGGCCGGTCTCGAAGGTGATCGTTCGGCTGCTGAAGGGTTCGACCAGCACGACGGTGTCACCTACCGACGCCGCGAGGATGCCGTCCGGGGGGCGCGTCTTGGCCGGGCCGGTGCTGGCGGTGAGAATGGCGAAAGCGACGACGAGGAGGATGGCTCGGATTTTCATCACCACAACTTTAGCCGAGTTCGTCGGGGTCAGCGACCGGGGCAGCGGCCGGGACAGGGACAGCGACGGGAACCTCGAGCGCGTCCTATCCCTCGGCGTTTGTCGGCGGTTTCACCGGCCGACGCCGGCGCCGGCGTCGTTTCTTCTTCGGTTGTTCGCCGTCGGCAGCCGCCTCGACGGGTCGCTCGGGGGGTGGGCCGGCGGGCGTCGGTCGCCGATCGGCGGGTCGCCTCGGCGGCGGTCGCCGGTCGTCCTGTCGAGGTTTCGGTCTCGGCTTGTGCCGATACGGGATGACCTCGGCGAAAAGCTCCTCGGGTGCGAAGCAGACGGGGATCTCGTAACCGACGAACTTGTGGACCGCATCGAGGGAGTAGACATAATCGTCGCAGGCGAGGGTGAAGGCCTTGCCCTCGGCGCCGACCCGCGCGGTTCGGCCGATGCGGTGGACATAGTCTTCGGCATCCTGCGGCAGGTCGAAGTTGATGACGTGGGTGACCCCGTCGATGTGCAGACCGCGGCTCGCGACATCGGTCGCGACGAGGATCGGAAGATTGCCGTCGCGGAAGTCGTCAAGCACCTTCAGCCGCTTGGTCTGCATGACGTCTCCGGTGAGACCGCGGGCGGTGTAGCCGTGCCGGCGCAGGTCTTCGACGAGACGGCGGGCGGCGTGCTTGGTGTTGAGAAAGATCATGATCCGTTCGCCGCCCTCGCGCTTGAGCAGGCCGAGCAGGAGCGACAGTTTCTCGTGGGACGCGACGTGGTAGAGCTCCTGGTGAACCGTGTCGGGGGTGAGCTGCTCGCGGTTGATGACGATCTCGGCGGGGTTCGACATCTCCCGCCACCCGAGCTGCATGACCCGCCGCGAAAGCGTGGCGGTGAACATCAGCGACTGGCGCTTGTCGGTATAGGGAAGACGGTGAAGCAGCCACCGGAGGTCTTCGGCGAAACCCATGTCGAAGAGCCGGTCACACTCGTCGACGACGACCATCTCGGTATCGTGCAGCGAGTAGGCGCCCTTGCGGTGGTAGTCGATGAGGCGCCCGGGCGTGCCGATGAGGAGATCGACCCCGTCGGCGAACCGGTTCTGCTGTTTCCGGTAGTCGATGCCCCCGAAGACCACGTGGACCCTGAAAGGTGTGTGGACCGAGAGTTTCTCGGCGTCCGAGGCGATCTGGACGGCGAGTTCGCGGGTCGGAGCGATGATCAATCCACGGGGATTCTGAATTTCCGATTGCCGCTCCCGCCGCATCATCCTGGTCAACAGGGTGAGAAGATAGGCTGCGGTCTTGCCCGATCCGGTCTGTGCCTGGGCGACGATGTCCCGCCCCTCGAGGGAGAGTGGGAGCACCTCGGCCTGAACTCGGGTGAGGCGCTCGAAGCCGAGGTCGGTGACGGCCGCGAGGAGCTCCTCGGGGAGGTCGACGTCGGAAAAAGTCAGATCGGAAAAAAGCGAGTCGGAAGCCGTGGCGTCAGTCATGGCGCGCAAGTGTAGCACCCAAATTCCGGTCGGTCTGAACCTCGATGGTTCCGATTGGACGGAATTTGAGGCTTGTTCGGTCGCCCATCCCAGGTAAACTCGTCAGCGATTGCGGGAAGAACCGGCGGAAAAGAACGCTTGAATAGAGCGTATGGAAGAAATGAACCTCGTATGACTCGACGTTTGGCAGCGATCACGGCACTCGCGTTCACGGTCCTGGCGGTCCTGGCGGGCCCGCTGTGCGCCCAGCAACCGGCGGACGATCCCGCGGACGATGGACTCCCCGCCGGGTTGCGGGCATTCCTCGACGCCCGGCTCCTGGAGAGCGAAGAACGATATCGAGAGGCGCTCGCGGCCTATGAGCGCGCCCTTGGCGACGACCCCTCGGTGACGGAAGTGCGGATCGGGTTCGCCAACCTGCTCTTCCGGCTCGGGATGGTGGATCGTTCGGTGGCCCTTCTCGAAGGAATCGAAGATCTCGACTGGCACGGCCGCAGAGTCTACGCTCTCGCCCTGGCCCAATTCTCGGTTCAGAACCCGGATCGGATGGAAGAGGCGCGGGCGGCACTGAAGGACGTGCTCGGCGAACGCGACGACGACCCGAACCTGCTCTTGGCCCTCGGTCAGCTGCTGGATCGGATGAAGCTCACCGCCGAGGCGGAGGCGGTCATCGCCGAACTGAGACAGAATCGCCCCGGATCGCCGCAGCTGGTTTCGTACCACGCGAAATTGTTGCTCGATCTCGGCCGCCGGGAGGAAGCTGCCGAGCTTTTCGCCCTGTGCGCCGCGAGCTCGATGACCCGGGATCCCTGTCGGGACACCGCGGTTGATCTCCTGATCGAGCTCGGCCGGCCGGGCGATGCCGCCGACCTCATGTTGGCGTCGCTCGCCGATGACGACCTCGATCAGCTCATGCGGACCGCGTATCTCCTGTGGGATGCCAACCGGCCCTCGCAGGCGCTCCAGGTGGTCAATCGGGTCCTGCGACAGGTGCCCGACTCCGAACGTGGTCGCACCCTCAAGGCCCATCTTCTTTCGGCGCTCGGGCAGTACCGGGAGGCGGCCGGCGAATTCCGGTCGTTGCTCAAGAAGAACCCGACCGAGATCGATCTCAAGTTGTCTCTGGCGTGGGCCCTGTCGAGGATGGACGATCTTGAAGAAGCCCGGCGATGGCTCGACCGGGCCTGGGAACCGGTCGCGGCTGTCGCCGCTTCACCCGACGCGGTCCGGTGCGCCGTCACCGGCGCGAGAATCGAACTCGTGGCGGGAAATCCCCTCGTCGCCCGGGAGTGGTTGGCGCGCATCGCCGACCCCAAGGAAGCCGGTGAGGAGTACGTCCGGTTGTTCGGCGAATCCTACCGTCAGGAGGAGGATTGGAGCAACGGAATCGGTGCGTTGATGCGTCTTCAGCCGCGGCTCGAGGGCACCGCCCGGTTGGCGGCGCAGGCGATCGAAGCGGAATTCAGAATCCGGTCTTCCGATCCGCGCGCCTGGCAGCAGCTGCGTCCGCTCCTCGACAGCGCCGACCCGACGTCGGTCCTGATGGGGTTGCAGGTGCTCCAGTCGGCGGAGAGGTGGGCGGACGCCGAACGCGAAGCTCGCGCAGCGCGCGGCAGATTCCCCGACAACCGCGACATTCTCTTTGTTCAGGCGGCCTCGCTCGAGCGTCTTCAGCGATTCGACGACGCGGAGGGGGTCTTCCTCGAGATCCTCGAGTCAGATCCCGGTGACGCCAACGCCGCCAATTACCTCGGGTACCTCTGGGCGGATCGAAAAGTCAGGCTCGAAGAAGCGCTCGACCTGATCAACCTCGCCGTCGAGATCGAGCCCGAGAATCCGGCCTACCTCGACTCCCTCGGCTGGGTCCACTACCGGCTCGGCGCCCTGGGCGAGGCGAAGTTCTGGCTTCGTCGAGCCATCGAGTTGAACGACGGTGACGGGACCTTGCTCGCCCACCTGGGTGAAGTGCTGTTGGCGAACGGTGAAGTCGCGGAGGGCGTCCGGTATCTCCGCCTTGCGCTGGATCTGGGCTGCGAGAGCCCCGATCACGTGCGGTCGTTGCTCGATGGTCAGGAAGATGCGCCACAGCCGTAGCCAGCGAGACCGTGTGCTCGGGGTGCTCGCACTTCTGGCAGCGGTTCACGGCGTCCTCGGGTGTGCGAGTGCGACCGGCCCGGGCCCCGATACCGGGCAGTTGATCGAGGCGATCGGGCGTCTCAATCGTCCCACGACGGGCGACATGGCGGCGCTCTACGACCTCAGAGTCGCAAGATCGGGCGGGCTTCGTTTGTCCGTGATCACCGCCGGGCGCGCCGGCCGCCTCACCATTTCCGAGCCCTTCGGGTCAGCGGTCTCCTTGACCGCCTGGGAGGCGGATGCTCCGACGCTTTTCTTTGACATGGAAAACGGCTGTCGACGTGAGATCGAAGATCTCGAGGACATCCTCGGCGTCGGGGCGTTGCCGTTGGAACCGGCGGCGCGGCTCCTCGGGGGCCGGCTCCCGACAACGGGCCGCGGCGAGGTGCGGCCCGACGGGAAGGGTGCGGTCGAGGTGACCGAGGATCGGTTCGTGGCGACGGTCCGCTTGGCGGCGAATCCATGGCGGGTCGTGGAGGTTCGGGTGCACCGGGATGAGCACGGGGATGGCTGGCTTCTCGAGCTCGGTTCCCACGCCAGCTCGGTCCCCGGAACGATCAGAATCGAAGGCCCGGATGGGCGCTGGGCCGAACTCGAGCTCAAGCGGTTGGAGTGGCCCAGCGGCGCGTCGCTGCCTGATCTTCCCGACTTCCCGCCCTGTGGTGGATGATGGCGGTCGACCGGCTTTCGGTCACGGTCCCGGCAAAGATCAATCTCCATCTTCAGATCCTGGGACGCCGGCGGGACGGTTTTCACGAACTCCGCACGCTCTTTCAGAGTGTCGACCTTTTTGACCGCCTCGCGGCGACCCAGGCTCCGCCGGGCGAGACGACCCTCGAGGTGGTGCCGGAGGGCGCGGTTGCATCCGACGAAGGCAACCTGGTGCTCCGCGCGGCGCGGCTGCTTGCCGACGAAGCGGGCGTCTCGGCCGGCGCCAGGTTGATGCTGAACAAGCACATTCCGGTGGGCGGCGGGCTTGGCGGCGGGTCAGCGGATGCGGCGGCCGCGCTCGTGCTTCTCGATCGGCTGTGGGGTTGCAACCTCGATGGGGAGGGGCTTCATCGTCTTGCCGCGATGCTCGGAAGCGATGTCCCGTTCTTCCTCTACGGCGGCACGGCCCTCGGCATCGGTCGTGGAGACGAGGTTTTTCCGCTGCCCGATCAGGCGGTCCTGGCCGCGGTTGTGGCGGTCCCAAAGATGCGTGTGTCGACGGCAGATGCCTATCGTTCCTTTGACGCAGAGTTGACCTCGAACCCGCAGAAAGGTAACTTGTACGCCTTCGCGGCTGGCCTGCGGGGAAAACTGGATTGGCGGGCCATGACCAACGAGCTCGAAGAGGTCGTGGTCAAGTCTTGGCCGGAGGTCGGCGAGGGGTTGCGGATACTGCGTTCGGGCAGTCCGTTGCATGCGTCTCTGTCGGGATCCGGTGCGGCGGGTTTTGCGGTCTTCGGCGATCCGGCGGCCGCGCGGCGGGCAGCCGAAATGCTGCCTGCGGACTGGTTCGTACATGTGGGTTCAACCTTGCCGCGATCGTCGGCGAGGCTTGTCGTTGAAGCGGCGAGGTGATGGAGGTTGGCGATGGAAGTGACCGAGGTGCGCATCAGCCCGGCCAAGGGCGGCAAGATCCGAGCGTTCGCGAGCATCGTTGTTGATGACTGCTTCATCATCAACGATCTGCGGGTGGTGGAAGGGCGCGAAGATCAGTACTTCGTGACCATGCCGGCCCGAAAGGCTCGCAACGGACAGATGCGTGATATCGCCCATCCCCTCAATCGGGAAACCCGAGAGGCCATCGAGGAGAGGGTGATCGAGGAGTACCTGAACGCGGTTCGAAATCTCGCGGTGCCGAACCCCGAAGAACAGAACAAGGAACGTGGTTCCAGTGGCCCGAGCCTCATGGATCGGCTGACGGCGAAGCTCTTCAGCGAGGACTACTGGACCTCGGACGTCAACAGGAGGAATCTCGACGCCGAGTGATTGATCCGGTCGCGGCGCCGGGCGTTGTGCCCGGTTCCCCCCGGTGAAGATGCGCTCGGCTATAATTCGCGACGCTTGGGGCGTCGGCAAGCGGTAAGCCACCGGTCTTTGGATCCGGCATTCGCAGGTTCGAATCCTGCCGCCCCAGCCAAGAGGCAGGCACGAAGATGCTCAAAGAACATCCCTTACAGGTCTTTTCCGGTCGCGCGAACCCGGCGCTGTCGGAGGCGATCTGCGGCTATCTGCAGATCGAGATGGGACACCTGCGTCTCGGGAGTTTCTCCGATGGAGAGATCTTCTGTCAGATTCAGGACAACGTGCGGGGCGCCGATGTCTTTATCGTTCAGCCGACCGGGCGACCGGCGAACGAGTCCCTGATGGAGCTGCTGATCATCCTCGATGCCTTCCGCAGGGCGTCGCCGTCGCGGGTTTGCGTCGTGATGCCCTACATGGGCTATGCGCGCCAAGACCGGAAAGACGCCCCGCGTGTTCCCATCACCGCAAAGCTGGTGGCCAATCTGATCACCTCGGCCGGCGCCGGTCGGATGCTGACCATCGATCTCCACGCCGCGCAGATCCAGGGTTTCTTCGACATCCCCGTCGATCACCTCTATGCGGCGCCGATTCTCATCGAAGCCATCCGCCGGAAGAACCTCGAGCGTTTGGTGCTGGTGTCACCCGACGCCGGCGGCGTCGAGCGTGCCCGGGCTTTCGCCAAGCGGCTGAAGAGTGACCTGGCGATCATGGACAAACGCCGTCCGGAGGCCAACAAGGCCGAAATCATGAATGTCATCGGCGATGTGGAAGGTCGCGACTGCGTCATCATCGACGACATCATCGACACCGCCGGTACGCTGGTGGGCTCGGCCAAGGCACTGACCGAGCGCGGTGCGCGCTCGGTCTACGCGGCCGGGGTCCACCCCGTTTTGTCCGGGCCGGCAGTTGAACGCATCAACTCCAGTACCATCGAGAAGGTCCTGGTGACCGATACCTTGAGCCTGAGTGAGGAGGCGGCCAGGAGCCCGAAGATCGAGCAGCTTTCGTTGGCCGTGTTGCTCGGCGAGGCAATCCGCCGGATCCACGAGGGAGCGTCCGTTTCAAGCCTGTTTGTATAACCCTATTCCGTTGACCCATCGTCAGGGATGGGGCTGTGTGTAAGGAGACATCGAGAATGGCAACGAAGATTCAAACCGCTGAAATCACTCTTATCGTCGAAAAGCGCGAGGACAAGGGGACCAGCCCCTCGGGTCGGCTGCGCGCCGTGGGACGGGTCCCGGCCGTGCTTTACGGCGGCGACCTGCCGCCGGTGCCGATTTCCGTCGATGATCTCGCCGTCAGGGAAATCCTCAAGCAGGAAGCCGGCGAGAACACCATCTTCCTCCTCAAGCTCAAAGACTCGACGGAGGAGCGGCAGGCGATGATCAAGGAGCTCCAGGTCGATCCGATCTCGGGCAAGTTCGTCCACATCGACTTCATCCGCGTCACCGCCGGCCACAAGCTCAACGTGACCATCCACATCGACCTCGTCGGCGACAGCGTGGGTGTGCGTCAGGGCGGACGCGTCGACTTCGTGTCGCGCGAGCTCGCGGTCGAGGTGCTGCCGCGCGACATGTTCGACCACATCGACATCGACATGACGCACATGGCGATCGGAGATGTCGTCACCGTGGCCGATCTCGAAGACAAGCTCCCCGAGAGCGGCAAGTTCCTCGAGGACCCGAACCGGGTCGTCGTGCTCGTTGAGCAGCCTCGACTCGCCGAAGCCGAGGAAGAGGACGAACTCGGCGCGGATCTGGTCATCGAAGACACCGCCGAGCCCGAGCTCATCGGCAAGGGCAAGGACGAAGACGCGACGGACTAACCGCCGTCCGTGGCCATCGAAATCGTGCTCGGTCTCGGAAATCCGGGATCGCGTTACGCCGAAACCCGACACAACGTCGGGTTTCGGGTCGTGGACGAACTCGCTCGACGGCGCGGTTTCGGCGTCTGGGACCGGCACCCGCTGTGTGATCTGACACCCCTCGCCATCGGCGGCGGGGTGATCGCCGGCAAACCCATGACCTATATGAACCGGTCGGGCGCCGCGTTCGCGTGGCTGATGGACAGATTCGATCTCGAACCCGAGAGGATTCTGGTGGTCGTCGATGACATCGACCTGCCCATCGGTCGGCTGCGGTTACGAAAACACGGCGGGCCGGGGACGCACAACGGCCTGCGGGACCTCTGCGAAGCGGTCGGGAGTGGTTTCCCCCGGCTCAGGGTCGGGGTCCGCGGCGAGCCGGTCTGGGACGACCTTGCGGCATATGTCACCGAGCCGTTTGAAGACGATGAGCTCGAGCCGGTCGCGGCAGCCGTCACCCGAGCCGCGGATGCCGTCGAGGCCGTGCTGGCCGACGGCCTCGACGCGGCGATGAATCGGTTCAATCGAGTTGAGGTTGAGGAAGTGGGAGGTTAGAGGGTTAGAAGGTGAGAAGGCGGGACGAGGATCTTGCCTCTCACAGCGAGCGAAGTGAGCGCTCACTCCTCACAGCGAGCGCTGACAGCGACCGGAGGGAGCGCTCACCTCTTCACCTGCTCGCCGCTGACCGTGAGCAACGGCACCGGGCACCGCCGCAGGACCCCCTCGGCGACCGAGCCGAGCATGAGTTGCTCGAGCCCGGTCAGGCCCCGTGTCCCCATGACCAGGAGATCGTAGTTCTCGGGCTGCGCCTCGGCGATGATCGTGTCGATCGCGCGGCCGATGACCACCCGGGTGGCGAATAACCGGCTCCCGAGGATCTCGGTTGCCGCGTCGTCCAGGGCTTCGGCGGCGCGATCCTGAAGCCGTGTCGTGATGTTGTCCGGGAGCGCGTTGATGGCATAGAACTCGGGATAGACAACCGGTTCAACCACGTGGAGCAGGGTGAGTTCCGCGTTGAACGCCCGGGCCCAGTCGCCGGCAATCCGCACGGCGCTCGCCGAACGATCGGAGAAGTCATGAGCGACCAGGATTCTCCCGGGCCCCTGAGCAGGAAAATCGGTTTCCGGGCGGACGGTGAGAACCGGACGATGGACGCTCCGAACCACATTCTCGGCGACGGAGCCGAGGAGCATGTGTTTGATGCCGCGACGCCCATGGGTGCCCATGACGACCAGATCGCAGTCGAGCTCCAGTGCGGTTTCGGCGATCGCCTCGGCCGCCGAAACACTGCGGATCAGGTGCGTCTTGACGGTGATGCCGGGTTGGTCGACCCGGTCCTTGGCGAAGGCGTGTCGTGTTGTTTCGTCCGCCGCCGCCAGCAGACGTTCGATCTCCATCTGGTGCTCTTCCGCCATCAGGGGATCCTCCAGAATCACCCTGACGTGAACCAGGTGGAGGTCGGCCTTCAGCAGCGACGCGAGCTGAAAGGCGAGCTTTTCCGCTCGATCGGCCGTGGTCGAAAAGTCGGTCGCGACGAGGATCCTCTTCGGGGTGGAATTCATCGTGTCCTCCTGAGAGCTCGAAGTCGATCTTACTCGTTCCCGGTGTCTGGACCACGGTGTCGGGATCGGATACTATCTTCACGCACCGAATACAACTGACCGGACGTCGCGATCTGAAGTTGGGTTGAATGGGGCGTCCGGCCGGAACCGGTAGCAGGGGGAGTCAGATGGAAGAACGCCGTCGCTCTCGTCGCGTCATTCCGGCGCATGACGTTGATATCACGGTTGGGGGAAACCGACCGGCCCGGGTGGTCGATGTCTCTCCCGAAGGAGCGCACGTGGTCCTGGCTTCGGCCCTCAATCCGAGGGGTGAGTGCAGGATTTCGCTGCCGCTTCCCAATGGACTCCTGCGGATCAAGGCGAGGGTCGTCCACTGTAAACTCACCGGGTTTGCGACGGCTGAACCGGGTGGTCAACTGGTCTACCGCGCCGGGATTCAGTTTCTTGACGTGGATCCCAAGCTGGCACGGATGATCCGTCTCGCCTATCCGACGGAGAAGACCGAAGCCGCCCATAGCGGACCCATCAAGATCAAGGTGAACGTCGACGCCCTCGGGAATGGCGACGAACTGGGGAAGCACGGCGCGAACTAGGGATCACCGATCACGGGTCCGTACCGACCGCTCACCTCTTCAACCGCCGCGCGAAATCCCACGCCTGCGACTCGATGCGTTCCTGATCCAGCGTGTTGAGCGTTCGGTTGCCGACCACGAGCTTGCCGCGGACGAGCACGTGCCGGACATCGGAGGATCGGGCGGCGTAGACCAGGTGGGACCAGGGATCGAAGACCGGGGTGGCATGGGGACCGTCGACCGACAGGCAGACCATGTCGGCCTGCTTACCCTCGGTCAGGGTGCCGATCTCGGCGTCGAGTCCGAGGACTCGGGCGCCGCCGATGGTCGCCATCTCGATCATGGTGCGGGCGGGAAGGACCGTCGGATCTCCAAGAACTCCCTTGTGGAGCAGAGAGGTCAGCTGCATGTCGCGCAGGAGGTCCAGGGTGTTGTTGGACGCCGCACCGTCGGTGCCGAGGCCGAGCTTGACCCCGGCTTCGACCATGGTCGGAATCGGGGCCACGCCCGAGGCGAGCTTGAGGTTGGAGACGGGATTGTGGGCGACACCGACCTCGAAGTCGACGAGGATCTCGATGTCTTCGGGTGAGACGTGGACGCAGTGGGCGGCGACGGTGCGCTCGGAGAGCACCCCGAGATCGGCGAGGTAGGCGACCGGAGACCGCCCCTTCTCCTCCATGAGCTTCGCGACCTCCCACCGCGTTTCGGAGAGGTGAATCTGAAGAGTCACTCCGAGCTCCTCGGCCAGCTCGGCCTCCTTGACCAGATTGTTCGCACTCACCGTGTAGGGCGCGTGGGCGGCGATGGACGGGGTGATCAGCGGGTGCTTGCGGTAATGCTGGGCGAGCTCCCGCTGCTTTTCCATCATCTCTTCGGGGGTCTTGCATCGTGGCGTCGCGAAATCGATGAGCGATTCGGCAATCACTCCGCGCATCCCGGCCTCGGCGAGCACCGAGGCGACCTCGTCGGCGAAAAAGTACATATCGGTGGTGGTCGTGATCCCGGCGAGGAGTTGCTCTGCGACTGCGAGCTCGGTGCCGAGGCGAACCGCCTCGCGGTTCATGTGGGTCTTTTCCGCCGGCCAGATGTGGTTCTCCAACCACTCCATCAACGGCAGATCATCGGCCAGGCCGCGGAGCAGGGTCATGGCCAGGTGGGAGTGGGTGTTGACCAGACCGGGCAGGATCAGGCAGCCGCCGGCGGTGACCACCTGGCCTGTCGGTGCGTGCTCCAGCAGGTCCTCGGCCAGACCGACGGCGGCAATCCGGCCGTCGGCGATCGCGATGGCGCCGTCGGGGATGGGTTCGCTCCCGGGCTCCATCGTCAGGATGGTGCCGCCGACAACGAGGGAGTCCCAGTTCGATGTATCCATACAATCCTCCAGACCCGCACCCCGGGGCGCGGGTCTGGAGGATTGTAGCTAATCTGCTCGTCCCGAGCGTCCCTTCACAGCTCTTCGCCCTCTTTGAGCCGGCGCAGCTTGCGGCGCTCCTGCTTCTTTGGCGCTCCCATACCGCGCTCGCGGCGCGGCGGCATGGAGAGCCGCTGCATCTTTCTCAGTTCGGCCTCCTCCGGAGTCGGTGGTGGAGTGTGGTCGATGTAAAGCTCGCGCGCCCGAGCTTTGGAGACGTTGGTGGATTCGAGTTCCACGACCTCGATGGTTCGCTTGCGGCCACCGGGAAGGGAGATCAAGATCTCGTCCCCCGGACGGACCGCACGGTGGGCCTTGCCGCGGTCTCCGTTGACCTCCACCCGGCCGTTCTTGCAGGCTGCCTGGGCCTGCGATCTGGTCTTGTAGATGCAGGCCACATCGAGCCAGATGTCCAGGCGGACGGAGGGCGAGTCGGTCATCGACGGCAGTTTAGCCCGGATTGTTCATGAGGTTTCGCCGCCATCCCGACAAGACCCCATGAAAAATTTGAATCGCGCACCTCGCGGAATCTCCCGCACCGCCGTGTGCGGACTCGGCGCGTGGCGGGCGCACCCGGTTGGCGGGGCGCCTTGGATCATGTACAGTTGCGCACTCTAACAATTGAGTGATCAGCGTCACACTGGAATCAACGATCGGATGTGGGAGTCTTTGCAGAGTTGAGCATCTGGTCCGACACTTCGATGATGATTTGTCGACCTCGGGCAACATGAGACGCAAAACGGCGATCGAAGACACGAGGGCACGATTCTGGAGCGTGAATCTTGAGATGGACGTACAACCGGCGTCGACACCCGCCGGGTCGGCTTTCCGGCGGGGTGGGGTCACGGGCGGCTCTCGGACGCTCCGCGAATGATGGAGAACTGATGCAGATACAACACCGATCCGTCTTCGGTCGCGGTCTTTGCGTGGCGATCCTGGTGGTCGCCGGCGCCGCCGTGGAAATCGCATCGGCGGCGGATCACCCGACGCTCGTGGACCCGGAAAAGACCACCTGCGAGACCTGTCACGACGAGATTCTCGCGGTTCGAATTCCCCACCCTCCGGCCGTCGACGACTGTTTGACGTGCCACGCGTTCGATCAGGGTGAGGAAACGACGACCGTCGGGCTGGTGGACACCGGTTCGGCGCTCTGCCTGGCGTGTCACGACGGTATGGTCAAGGCCGCGGAGGGCAAGGTCGCGGTCCCCCATGCGCCGGTGATCGACGACTGCGGGACCTGCCACGATCCGCACGGCACCGACTTCGATGCGTTGCTGGTGGTGGACCCCGGGCAGGTCTGCGGGCAGTGCCACGACGCGGACGCGACCGACGCGCTGCACCCCATCCCGGTGCGCCGCGCCGATTGTCGTTCGTGCCACGACACGCACGGTTCGGAGAACGAACACATGTTACGGGGCGTTTCGCGGCATCTGCCCTTCGCGGAGGGTTCGTGCGAAGCGTGCCACCGAAAGCCGAGAGGGACCCGGGTTCGGTTGCTTCATGAAGGGGGTTCGCTGTGTGAGGCGTGCCATGGAGGGGTGGCGACGAAGAACGGCGCTGTGGTGCACACTGCGGTCAAGCAGGGCCGCTGCGTCGGGTGCCACGATCCCCACCTCGCAGAACAGCCCTTCCTGCTCAAGGCGGGTGGCGGAGACCTGTGTTTCTCCTGCCACCCGGAGATTGCCGAACGGGCGAAAGGGCCCGGTGGTCACGCGGCCCTGGAGGATGGCTGCGACGGCTGTCACGATGCGCATTCCAGCGATCGGCCGGCAATGCTTCTGGACGACGAGGACGAACTCTGTCGCGCCTGCCACGACGCTTCCGACCCCGAGCTTCGGAGGTTGCACTTCGGGGCGGAGATGGCGACCGCTCGCTGCGGCAGCTGCCACGACCCGCACGGGTCGTCGAGCCTGCCGCTGATCGCCAACGGATCGATTCATCCGCCGTTCCGCGAGGGCTGCAGCAACTGTCACGAAGGCTCGGCGCCGAACCTGGTGGACGGAGGCGGCAACGCCCTGTGCGAGAACTGCCACGAAGAGGTCTCCGAAACCATCGCGACCGCCGCCGTTCCCCACCCTGCCATGGCAGCCCTGGAGTGCGTGGACTGTCACTCTCCCCACGCATCACGGCAGCCGAAGCTCCTGCGCGCCGCGGGAGGCGGGCTGTGCCTTGACTGCCATGAGGACCAGGCCGGCGGAGAGGGCGACGCCGTCCACCGGGCGATCTCGTGGATCGGCTGTCACAGCTGTCACCTGCCGCACGGCGGCGCGGAGGAGCACCTCCTCAAGGCTTCCGGCAACGACCTCTGCAACGGGTGTCACCTCCAGAGCCGGGTGAAGGCGGGGCGAGATGAGAGCATCAGACTCGAAGGAGGGTATGTGCTCCGGGGCGAACGGGCGAAGGATCTCAAAGTGATCGACCTCGACCCCGGTCTTCGCAAGAACCACCCGATTCCCGAGCACCCCGTGACCGGAGTCATCGAAGCCAAGGGCCGGACGCAGGTGGCGAAGTCTCTTGTGGGCCAAGAGATGAGTTGCCGGCAGTGCCACGAGCCCCACGCCGCGCCGAGCTCGAAACTCTTCACCTGGAAGGCGACCAACCAGGCCGAGCTGTGCATTGCGTGCCACCCCAAATGAACGAGAGCGGGGCGTTACTCATGGATCATCGATCGCACTTCGTACTTCTATTGGTTGTGGCAGTGTTCGTTGCCTCATGCAGCTCGGGCGGCGCGCCCGCCGATCGGAGGACGGCATCCGGGTCGACCAGAATTCTCTATCCTGCGGCCCCGGCCCAGGCGGTTGTGGAGTGGGTAGGAGCCATCGGCACGCACGCAGATGTCGACACCCGCAGCCGCACCTGGAGGAAGGTTCTGGTGGGCGAAGAGGAACAGGAAGCCTCGCTCATGGCGCCGACGGCGGTGGCGATCGGGCCGGATCGAACCATCTTCGTAGTTGACCAGCACCTCCGGGGGGTCGTGGTCATCAATCAGGACCAACGGCGGTTCGAGCTCTTCCGCGGCGCCTCTCCGGGATCGCTCTTCCAGCCCGTCGGAGTGGCGGTAGCCGAGGACGGAACCCTGTACGTCAGTGATGCGAGTTCGCAGGCCGTCTACTCTTACGATCGCGATCTCCGGTTCGTGAGGGCCTACGGTGGCGCCGGGATCTTCGATCGACCGACGTCCATCGCGTTGACGCCCGGCGGCGATCGGATCGCGGTCTGCGACACCGGACGTCACGCGGTCGATGTGATCGAAACCGCGACGGGTTTGGCGGTGATGACCTTGGGAGGCCACGTCGGCAGCGCCCGCGACGGTGAGTTCAACTTTCCGGTGGCGGCGGCCTTTGACGGTGAGGGTTACCTCTATGTCTCGGACTACTTGAACTTCCGGATTCAGGTCTTTGATCCGGCCGGCGATCTCGATCTGATCTTCGGGAGTGCCGGCGACAGCCCGGGGAACCTGAATCGGCCCCGAGGCCTGGTCGCCGACTCGGACAACGGTGTGTTGTACGAGGTGGACGGCGCGTTCCAACTGGTCCAGATGTTCAACCTCGACGGCGAGCTTCTGATGTGGTTCGGAGAACCGGGCCAGGGGCCGGGGCAATTCTCCTTGCCGTCAGGAATCGCGAAGCGTGATGAGCTGCTGGTCGTCGCCGACACCCTCAACCACCGGCTTCAGCTGTTTCGGTTCCTCGGTGCACCGCAGTGATCGGCCAACCGGTACTGACCGTGAGGTCGGAAACCCGACCGATCGAGCGTTCAGCGACGGCCCCGGCGGGGTCATTTCCTGCAGAAAGGGGGGTTGAATTTTTGAGACAGTGTCCTGATTCGATGGTTCGGTTACCCTCTCATGACAGAAACCCGGTTAATTATGTGCCCTTAGTCACATGTTCATTGGTGCAAGTATTGAAACGGGAATAATCGCATCGTATGCTTCGGCCGTTGATGAGGCTCGTCCGAACCTGCGGGTCGTTCGCAGTCACGCGTGGGCGGCTCACGCCGGCAGCCGGGTTCGATTCGGGTCTCTGGTGAATTGAAATCGGAGGGCATGGATCATGAAGAAAGCGATTGTGACGAGCATGTGTTTGATTCTGGGAGCCGGGGTGGCCAGCGCCCAGATCACCAACAGCGCACATGATTTCAGCAACGAGACCTGGTCGAACGGCACCATCTGCCTGCCGTGCCACACGACCCACGATGGCGAAACCGCCTTTGTTGCTCCGTTGTGGAACCACGAGGTGACGACGTCGAACTTCACCATGTACACCAGCGACACCCTCGATGGGGAGGTCGATGCGCAGCCGGCCGATGTCTCCAAGGCGTGTCTTTCCTGTCACGACGGCACCGTTGCGCTGGAGAACTTCGGCGGCAACACCACCGGAACGACGTACATCGGAGGCGGCGCCCTGGTTGGAACAGATCTATCGAACGATCACCCGATCAGCGTGACCTACAGCGCCGGAACCGGCACGGGACAGGATCCCGAGCTCAATCCGACCTCGGCGACCTACGCCGACGGGACCATTGCAGACTATCTCTTTGCCAACAAGGTGGAGTGCGCGACCTGCCACGATGTCCACAACGGAGGCGCCGTCGGCGGTAACCCGTCGCTTCTGGTGGAAGATCCCGCAGGGAGCACCATCTGCCTCCGTTGTCACGCGAAGTAGACCGATTCCGTTGCGAACGCGAACTCGTGACACGGGAGGCGACGACCTCGTCTCCCGTGTCTTTTGTTGGCTGAAGGCCCGAAAACACGTCCCGACCGCCGGGTCGGCGGGAACACGGCTGTCGGTGAAGGTCATCCTCATCGCATGGTTCGTGTGCGCTGCGGCGGGCGCGGCGCGGGCGGACGCGTCCGATCCGGTCGCCGTGGTCAACGGCGCTCGGCTCGAGTCGTGGGAACTCGATCGTGAGCTCGCGGTGCGGATCTCGGTCGGGAGTTATCACCGGGAGGTCTCCGCCGAACGCAGGGCCGAACTCAGGTGTGAAGCCCTCGACATTCTGGTTCTCAAAGAGCTCAAGCGGCAGTGGGCGCCGGCCAACCCGGTCGAGGTCGATCCGTCGGCGGCCGAGGCGGCGTGGCGGGAGGTGCGACAACGCTTCAAGAGCGATGAGCAGTACCGCGCCGCGCTCGCGACCAAGGGAATCGCGGAGGACGCCTTCCGGTCGGCCCTCGCACGGGACGCCGTGGCCGAAGCGGTCGACCGCGCGGTGGTCGCCGGCGTGGAGCCTGCGACCGCGACCGAGGTCGAGGTCTTCTTCATCCTTCACGGCGACGACTATATGACCCCGGAAGCACGTCATGTTGCCGATATCCTGTTCTACGTCCCGCCGTCCGCGACTCGGGAGGAGTGGCAGGAGGCCGAGCAGCGCGCCCGCGAACTCGTCAGCGCAGCCCGCAGCAGTAAGGCGTCGCTTCTCGTCATCGGGAAGACCGTGCTCGAGGCGCTGCCGCCTCGGTTCCGTGATCAGGTGGGCGACATCGGTTTTGTCCACCGCGGATCGCTGCAGCCCGCCGTCGATGCGGCGGTCTTCTCGGCACAGGTTGGAGAGGTGACCGACCCGGTGTCGTCGATATTCGGCTACCACGTCCTGCAAGTGATCAGCACGCGTCCATCACAACCGGTCGAGCTCGCCGTCGTGTGGGATGCGGTGGAGGAAAGGATCATACGGGAGAAGAGACAGCGCCGGCTCGAGGAGTTCGATCGTGAGTTGTCCGACCGAGCGACGATCGAGGTCCGAGGGTGCATCGACAGCTTCTGAACCCCGCCGCTCGCCTGTTCGGTGCCGCGATCTGTCTGTGGGGCGCCGCCGGCTCGGTCTGGGCCTCGAGCGGTGCGACCTTCACCCTTGGCCTGTCGGCGGAATACCTCAGCGATTCGCAGGAGTACCGGAGCAGTTCAGCCACGAGGTCGAATCTCCAATCCGTCCTCTGGGCGGCCGTTTCCGGCCACTTCGTCGACCCGAGATTCATGACCTATGACGCCAGTATCGCGAAGACACTGTCGAATCAGACCATCTCGGGCCAACAGGGCAACAAGGTGGATGACACCTACTACGACGGGTCGCTGCGGTTTTTCAACAACCGCGCGGTCTCGTTCGAGCTCGGCGCGGGGCGCCAGGGCACCGATGTGACGGGTCTGATGCAGGGTGCGATTGTCGACGGCGTGCGCGACTACCAGCGTTTCGGTCTTCGCGCCCTCGGGGGTGACTGGTTCCGCCTCAATCTCCGGCACTGGAACCAGAGCTTCACGGCCGATCAGCCGGAGACGCTTCGCGACGAGGACACCGCCTGGAGCGAGCTCTCGACCCAGGCGGCCGTCGGCAAGGTCGACGCCGTGCTGCAGCTTCTGTGGAAGACGAACGACCTCTTCGGAGGCGGCCTGCAGCAGGAGATCGGGACCGGCCGGCTGGATGTCGATGTCAACCGGACCGGCCGGGTCTACTGGCACACCGACCTCATCGGAAACCTCTACCGTTCGGCTCAAGATCACGGCGAGTTCTCGCCATGGACAACGAACTACCTGTTCAGAAACCAGTTGCGTCACCGTTACAGTCAGCTCGGCTTCTGGGATCTGAGGGCGGATCTCAGGGTTGTCAGGGTCGAGACCGATCCGGTCGAGGAGGTCATCACCGGGAATGTCTCGGCCAGCGTGGTGGCCCCGTTGAGCCCGTCGACCTTTCTCGAAGGCGAGCTCGGCTATCTGAGCAATGAGTTCGGCGATGGCCTGCGGCTCGGCCAACCTCGCGCCGGCCTCGGGCTGAGATGGGGCAAACAGTTCGGCCGCTGGTGGCTGGCGCTGTACCCGCGGGTGACCTACCTCCGGGCCGATCCCGAGAGCCTCGAGACGGAGTCCGCTCTGGGGTCGCTGTTCTTCGGTTCGGTCCGCTACCAGATGGACCGTTCCAGCGTGACCTTCGAGGCCGAGTATTTCGACAACCAACTCTCCATCCCGGACTACGACATCGGTGGCCCCCCGATCGAAAGCGCGTTCCTCACCGGACTCGATCGACGACGCTACCGGGGTCGGTTGATCTTTGAGGTCCGACCCAGCCGCCGAAGCGCGATTTCCCTGGAGGGCGACTACCGAAACAGGGTGCGGTTGGATCGTGGGGCCGAGATCGAGGAGAATGTTGTGCGAGCCCAGCTCAACATCGCGCTCGGGCCGGTGACCATCGGCGCCTCCGGGGACCGATTCGAGCTGGTCGGGGGCGAGGTTCCGACCCTGACCGATGTCTGGCAGGCGAACATCAGCTGGGCACCGACGTACTGGTTGATGTTCGACGCGTATGTGCGTTCCGAGGAACGCAAGGTCTTCGAATTTTTCGGGACCTATGAATTCGCGGAGCTTGGAATGCGGTTCAACTACGCCAAACTCTCGTTCTACGCACGGGTCCGCGAGCAGCGGACCGAGGAGGCGGGGCTCGAACAGCGCCGGTTCCGGAGAATCTGGGTCGGGGTGAGGCGGGTCTTCACCTTCAGAGCCGGAGACCAGCGACGGTGAGAATGCACCGCGTCATGCTCATGGTCGTGTTCGGGGCGGCTTGCCTGCCGTTGCCGGCGGTGGGCGCCGACGGTCCGGTCTGGCCGCCCGCGACCGCGGTTGCTCCGGCGGAGGTTGTCTGGCAGGGCATCGTCGACGAGTTCCGTCCCAAGGGCCTGGGTCGGGTCTTCCGCGCGGTGGCGGGTGCGGAGCGGCATCAACAGTCGTGGCAGCTGCCGCGGCCGGTTGCCGTCGCCCTCGCCAAAGACCGGGTCTTCGTCGTCGACACGGCGGTGGGTTGGGTGATCGGCGGCAGGACCGACGGAAGCGCAGCAACCAGGTTGAAGTTGCCTGACGGAGTGGCACCGGTCGCCATCGCGTCAAACCGGGACGGGGACCGGATTCTGGTCGCGGATCGTGACAGCGGGGTGGTCTTCGCGTTCGAGCCCAAGGGCTCGCTGCTTGGCGAGGTGGTGGGCCGAGACGTCGTGCAGCGTTGTGGCGGGATCGCCGTGTGTGCGAATTCCGACGTCGTGATCACCGATGCCGAGGCCGGTCAGGTCGTGCGGGTCCGCTCCGACGGACTCGAGGTGGCCAGGACCGGCAGGCGCGGCACCGGCGACGGCGAGTTCAACACCCCCACCGCCATCGTCGAGGCGCCGGACGGCACGATCTGGGTCCTCGATCCCTTCAATTTCCGCGTCCAACAGTTCGACGCGGATCTTCGATACCTGTCTCAGTTCGGCCAGCACGGGGACGGATCCGGCCATTTCGCCCTGGCCAAGGGACTGGCGATCGACCCCGACGGCCACCTCTATGTGTCCGATGCGCGCTTCGACGCGGTGCAGGTCTTCGACCAGGACGGCCGGCTACTGCTCATCATCGGCGGCCGCGGTTTCAATGCGGGTGAGTTCTGGACGCCGGGAGGCCTCGCCATCGATGGGCGCGGGCAGATGGTCGTAGCGGACACCGGGAATCGACGGATCCAGCTCATGCGCTACCAACGGAGGGACAACCGGAAATGAGACGCGCAATGGTGACCTTGACGTTGGTTTTCGGCCTGGCGGTGCTGGCGTGGTCGCAGGAGAGCGTCCGCGACACGGCCCACAATCTGTCGGTGACCGGTCCGGGTGCCGTCCGGGCGGTGTCGGAGACCAGGGTGTGCATCTTCTGTCACACGACCCACAACGCGGTTTTTCAGGCGCCGTTGTGGAATCGGGAGAGTCCCGGAGGCAGCTACCAGATGTACTGGAGCGAAACCATGGACGCCTACGGTTCCTCGGGTGAGGCGCCGCAGCCCAATGGTTCCTCGAAGCTCTGTCTGTCCTGCCACGACGGGACCATCGCTCTCGGGTCGACGGTGTCGTCGGGCCGCATCGAAATGCGTGGCGGCATCACCACCATGCCGTCGACCTCGGAATCGAATCTCGGTCGTGATCTCAGCGGCGATCATCCGGTCTCCTTCACGGTGACCGATCACCTCGTCACGACCAACAACTCCAAGGGTGATGTGCCTCTGCGATCGGTGTCGGAGATGCGGAACCACCCCCTCGCGAAACTCGACGAGGAGAATCGGATCCAGTGCACGACCTGCCATGATCCCCATCGCGATCCCTACGGCAATTTTCTTCTCACCGCGAAACCGGGAGAGTTATGTATCGCCTGTCATTCCTGAGAACGGCCGCAGCGGCGGTTTTCCTGGTCGCGCCGGCGGTTTCGGCGGTTGATCTCGGCAAGCACTTCGAGCCGGGCAAGCTCGCCGAAGCCTGCACCCCGTGTCACGAGGGTCACGGGGCCGCCCGCACACCCATGTTGAAGAGCGAGAGCGACGTGATGTGCATTGCGTGCCATCAGGCGGGCGCCGCCGAGCCCGGCCGGCGCGAAGCCCTCGGAATGGACTCCGGCGCCGACCCGGCGGACATCCGCGGGGAAATGGTCAAACCGGTGATCCACCGTGGGGCGCGGTGTGTTGACTGCCACAGTGTTCACGGCATCGGCCGGCTGCAGGGCCTGACCGGGACCGGCCTCGACCTCGGACGGCAGAAGCCTTCGCCGAAGCGGGGTTTCCCCACCGAAGCGAGCCTCTGCCTGTCGTGTCATGGAACCCGATCAGCCATGGTCTCGGATCCCCATGACATCGGGCTGCTCTTCGACTCGAGGAATCCCTCGTTCCACCCGGTCCTCGCCATCGGTGTCGGCGAGGTTCCGAGCCTCCTGCCGCCGCTGACATCGGATTCGCTGATCAACTGTTCTGATTGCCACACCAACGATGATGCCCGAGGCGCGCGCGGGCCGCACGGGAGCCGGGTGCCCGGATTGCTCGGCGCAGATTACTCGATTCAGGACGGACAGCCGGAGTCGGAGAGCAGTTACGCCCTGTGCTATCAATGCCACGATCGAACCGTCGTACTCGATTCCGATCCCTTTCCCTACCACCGAATGCACGTCGCGGACCAACGAACCGCATGCGTCCTGTGCCACGATGCCCACGGCGCGACCGCTGGGCGGGCCCTCATCCGCTTCAACGAACCCACGGCGATCACCGGCGTCCTGGCCTCGAGTTCGGGGCGGCTCGAGTACAGCTCGGAAGCGGCGGGAATGGGGGGCTGCTATCTGACCTGTCACGGCGTCGATCACAACCCCCTCGGTTACGGGCCGATGTTCACCGCCGAAGGTCGACCGAGGTTTGCCGACCCCGGCCACGACCGGAACCTCGGTCGGTATCCGGCCGGGGTTCAGGCGCCGCCGCGGCCGGGAACCAGACCCGACGACAGAAAGGACTGATCGTTCAACGTTCATTGGTGCTGAAGGGTTCCCGGTGGCGACGAGGAAAGCCGTGACGTGGGCCACTGAACCCGGTTGCAGGATTGAGCAATAGTAGATGATAACGAGAACTGGTACCAAACGGGAGACGCCGCAATTGCAGGAGAGCGGACGGTGGTCATGAACGCAACAGAGATGGTGACCGGAATGCGCTTCGCACGGCAGTGCTCGGGCCGCGCCACGCGACCCGGGAATCGGGCGGTCCTGGCGTTGATCGGCGCGTTCGTCGTCGTCCTTCTGGGTGGTTCGTCGGTCGTTTCGGCTCAGCTCTGCAGCTGGGGCGGCACGCCCGTCCTGCCCCCTCCTGATGTCGAGTTCCTGGACTCGCAACCCGAGGGCCTGCGGGCCCCGGCGCGGCTGACGACCGACTCCCAGGACAGGATCTACCTCACCGACCCGACCCGGGGCGCGGTGGTGGTGAAGGATGTTTACGGCGTCGTCGTTGCGGTCCGCGGCGGCATGGGCGTCCCACTCGCCATCGCGGTGGATGCCTTCGACACCATCTACGTCGGCGACCAGTCGATGGGCCGGGTGGACATCTTCGATTCGTCGTGGCAGCACGCCGGGGTCCTCGGCTCGGGCGCGGGCGAGTTTCTCTCCGTCACCGACATCGCCGTCGACCCGGACCTCGGTCTCGGCCTGATCTTTGTCGCCGATGGTGGGGCGGATCTGATCAAAGTCTACGGACCCGGCGGCCAACTGGTGCGTTCCTTCGGCGGGCCGGGGACCGGGCCCGGACAGTTCGATTTCCCGTCGGCGCTCTGGGTGAGTCCCGGCGGCGAGGTCTTCGTCGGCGATCAGAACAACGATCGGGTTCAGGTCTTTGACCGGGATGGCTCGTTCCTCAGGTGTTTCGGAGCTCAGGGCGGGGGAAATCGGAACTTCGGCCGAATCCAGGGCGTCGTCGGGGACCTCGATGGCAGAGTGTATGTCGCCGACGCTTTCCAGGGCCATGTCAAGGTCTTTGACGGCGACGGAGCGGAACTCGCCGTCATCGGCAGCCTGGGAGATCGACCCGGCCAGTTCCGGACGCCGTTCGGGATGGCCATCGACGGCTTGAACCGGCTCTTCGTGTCTTCGGTGAACAGCGGCCGGGTGGAGGTCTTCGGTCTGGACGACTTTCTGACCCCGCCCCCGAACGGTGTGATCTTCAGCGATGGTTTCGAAACTGGAGATGTGAATGCCTGGTCTGATGCAGCCCCGTAGTTCATCGGTGGGAATCCTCGCGCGGCGGCTCCTGCCGGCGGTGGTCCTGCTGCTGATCGTGCCCGCCGCCGAGGCGTTGGATCCACCGCACGATTCCTCGTGGGCCATCGACTGCTCGAGCTGCCACACGACGCACAGCTCGGCGGGAGGCGGTTTGACGACGGTTTCGGGCAACGGCAACTTGTGCATGAGTTGCCACGTCACCGGGGGGCTCGCCGCGGCGTTCCCGTTTGTCGCCGCCGACCAGGCTGCGCCGTCGCCGGGGCTGCCCCCGGGGACGCCGGCCTCCGGCACCTCTCACCGCTGGGACTCGGGCGCCGCCGGTCACGTCAAACCGAACGCCGGCAACACCTCGCGTGGTGACGTCGTGCCCGGCGGTGTGTTCGCCGGCCGGTTCCCCAAGACCTACACCCTGACCATCACCGCTTCCGGGGTGGCCGGTGTCGCCGTCTTTTCCTGGAACGACACCCTGGGCGGCGGCGGAACCGGTCTGACCACCGGCGCCGATGTCCCCCTCAACGAAGGCGTGACCGCGAGTTTCGTCGACGGTGATACCCCGCCGTCCTTCGTCTCGGGTGACGTCTGGCGGATTTTCGTCAGGACCGATCTCAGAAGACCGACCGCGACGGCGATGTCGAGCCGCCTTGAAGACGGCCGGGCCATGTGCTCGACCTGCCACAACCAACACAACCAATCCAGGGTGCCTTTCGATTCGGCCGCGCCCGCCTACGGTGGCGCCGGGACCGGTGAGGGGCGCCACTTCATGCGCGTGGACAACGCCAACGGCGAGATGTGCGTCGATTGCCACGATGCGAGGAACGTCCTCAGCACCGGTGACGGATCCCATCCGGTGGGGACCGGTGTTCCCGGGTCGGGGGCCTACCAGCCACCGGCCACCCTGCCGCTCGATCCGTCGAGCCGGGTGGCGTGCCTGACCTGCCACGAAATCCATGATTCGGCGACCACGGACGGGTCGCTGCTTCGGAGTGCAAACCGGACCGCGTTGTGCATCGAGTGCCACACCCTGGCCGACACCGCGACCCCCGCGGCCCATCTCGACCCGGGATCGTCGGGCGCGCTGTGGCCCGGGGGGCAGTACGGTTCGACGTTTCCGGCCATCACGGATTCGTCGCAGACGGCGACCTGCGCCAACTGTCACCAGGCGCACGGCTGGCCAGACACCAACGATGTCAACCGGGACTACCCCAGGCTTCAGGTCGACCTCGAGGAGAAACTCTGTTTCACCTGCCACGACGGCAATCCGGCGTCGGCCGATGTGCGGACCGATTTTCAAAAGTCGTCGGTCCACCCGGTCGCGCTGGCCTCGGAGGTCCACCAGTCGGACGAGCCCGCCACTGTGACCGTGCGCCACGTCGAATGCGAAGACTGCCATGGTCCGCACGACGCCGTCGCCCGCGTCAATCTTCCCGGCCCATCGACCGTGCCGAGACCGGCGTCGGGGCCGCTCGAGGGTGTTCGCGGCGTCAACCTCGCCGGGAACGAGGTCAACCCGGCATCGTACGAGTACGAGCTCTGCTTCCGCTGTCACGCCGACAGTCCCAATCTGCCCGCGGCGCCGACTCAGAGACAGTTCCCGGAGTCCAATCTCCGGGTGGAGTTCGACGGTTCCATGGCGTCTTACCACCCGGTTTCGGTGCAGGGCACGAACGCCTCCGTTCCGTCGCTCATCACCACCAACGGCTGGGACGAGACCAGCCTCATGAGCTGCACCACCTGCCACAACAACGACGACGGCCCGGCGGCCGGCGGCGCGGGCGACAACGGGCCGCACGGCTCGGACTGGCCGTACCTCCTCGAGCGACGCCATGACACCGCCGACAACAACTCGCAATTCAATCAGGCCAAGTACGCCATGTGCTTCAAGTGCCACTCGTGGTCGAGCCTCTCCAGCGGCGCCAGTTTCGACGACCACTCGAAGCACGTTTCCGGCGAGAGAACCCCGTGCAACGTCTGCCACGATCCGCACGCTTCGGCGAACGTCAAGCTCATCAACTTCGACACCTCGGTCGTCACTCCGTTCAACGGAACTCTCGAGTATGTGTCGACGGGGACGCACAACGGAACCTGCACCCTGACGTGCCACGGGAAGGAGCACGACGGGTACACCTATTGATGCGCCGGGCTGTTCCCGATTCGCGCGGCTCCGAGCGAGGGAACGCGGCCACCGGTTTCACTCTCAGGGGGCGTCTCCTCTCTGCGCCGATTCGTTTCGGTCGTTCCGGCGGTCTCCCCGGCTGCCGTATCTACGGGCGACCAATCCCATGACCAGCGCCGACGCCGCGGCGCCGCCGGCGCCGAAACAGGCGAAGCACGAGGTGCAGCCGACTCCCGGACAGACGACGGTCGGCAGATAGGGCACGAGCCCGGCTGAGATGCCCGCGACGCCCGCCACGATGCTAAGCCGCCGGTTTGCCATAGCTGATCGCTTTGTGCTGGCAGACATCCTGGCACTGCCGGCACGGCATGCAGGACAACTGGTCGATGGTGGTTCGGTCGGTCGTGTCGATGGCCCAGGTCGGGCAGACCTTGGCGCAGTCGCCGCAATTGGTGCAGGCGTCGTGGTCGATGCGGATCCTGCGTCCGAAGGACGCCCCGAGGCGATTGGCAATTGCGTCGAGGGCGCCGACGGGACACAGTAGGTTGCAGTAGGCCCGACCGCCCTTGGCGAAGATCCCGAGGAAAAGCAGCAGCCCGAGGTTGATCACCCCCTGGAATCTGAGGAAGTAGATCAGGTCGCCCTCGGAGAACGGCGCCGCGAACAGCCTCGGGACGGCGGCGAAATTGCAGTAGTTGCAGCACAGGCTGCCGAGCCCGATGGCCGGGGCAATCAAGTAGACCGCCAGGTAGGCGTAACGGAACGACGGCGCCGGGGTGCTCGAAAAATCGAGCTTGAGGCCCCTGGGGATCAACCGGCTGCCGAGTTCGAGGGGGCTTGCCACCGGGCACAGGTGGCTGCACCAGTGGCGCCCGAAGGCGAAGGTGGTGACGAGAATCGCGGCCACCAGGGCGACCCCCATGTAGGCGCGGACAAAGCCCATGAGAAAGGCCGCCATGGTCGTGCCTTCACGCCAGGCGAAGAACATCCGCGGGCACCAGCGGCCGCAGAAGTTGGTGTCCCCCGTGAGTTGGACGATGGCGGCGAGCGGCGGCAGGAAGAGGATGGCGCTGACGATCAACATCGGCGCTCGTTGGCGGGACCAGAAGGAGACGGTCGCAGAGCCGTCGGCCTCAGTGCACATGGTGGCCTCCTTCCCCGCCGCCGAAGAGAACCGGGATCGTCAAGACCGGGCTGCCGGTGGCCGTGTCGACGAAGGTGATGTCGCGTTTGCCGGCGGGCATGGGCTCGGTTGGCTGCATCACCACCCACACGGTGAAGCGGTCGTTCGGTTTCAGACCGGTGAGGGTCCGGTCCTTGAAATGGGGCCGCCGGCGCAGACCGAGATCGATGATCGGATCCGAACCGCGCACGATGACCGGAATCGGCGGGCCGCCGTCCACCGTGATGCGGGCATCGCCCCGGTAGGGGGGCAGGATCGTGCCGGTGACCACCAGCGTGTAGCGCTCCCTGCCGCTCGGCAGGAGGACGGGGTGGAGGGCGCGTCCGCCCTTGACGGAGATCATGCCCATGGCGTGGGCGGAATCGCCGTGGCGGTACCACGCGGCGGCGACCGAGAGGGTTGCCGCGAGGATGAAGACAAGGAGTTTTTTCATCTGAGGCCTCCGTGGCGACGGTCAGAAGCTGACGGCGAAGCGGGCAAGGATGGATCTCGGGGCCGCCGGTGAGTAGCGAAGGCCGCCGTAGAGGTCCTTCTGCGCCTCGACGGCGTAGCGCTGGTCGAAGAGGTTCTGGACGATGAGGGCGATTTCGAAGCGGCGGTTCTCCCAACCCAGGGTGAGATCGGTGACGAGGTCGTATCCCTGGTACTTCTCGCTGTTGGCGTTGTCCATCCAGTACTCGCCCCAGCTGTTGGCCGCGGCCCGGAAATACACCCCCGAACGGTGGATGTAGGCCGCGAAGAGCGAGTAGTAGTTCCTCGGGATGTAGGGCAGGGAGTTGCCGCTGCGGTCGATGTTGCGGCCGAAGGCCGGTTCGGAGAACTCCTTGTAGGTGTAGTCGGAGAAGGTGTAGCTGCCGCCGAGGGAAAGACCGGCCACGGGCATCCACGTCAGCGCCGCCTCGACCCCTTTCTTCTCGGTCTCGCCGGCGTTGAAGTACTCGGTCTCGCCGAAGGGCTGGATCACCTGGACGACCTCGTCGAAGACCGGGCTGTAGTAGATCGAGGTCTCGAACGCCAGGTTTTCCCAGCTCGCCTTGATCCCGACCTCGTAGTTCTGCACCTTCGTGAGCTCGAGATCGGGGTTGATGGAGAGCTCGTCGGAGGTCGGTGTCTGGGATCCGCCGGAGATGTTGCCGTAGAGGTGAATCGCTTCGCCGGCGGTGAAGACGACTCCGATCCGCGGGCTGAACGCGGTGTAGGTCTCGACGGTGTCGATGGGCCCTTCGCCGTCGACATAGCTGCCGCTGCTCCAATCGTAATCGATCCACTCTGTGCCGTTGAGGTTAAAGGTGATCCGGTCGACGCGGGCGCCGAGATCCACGAGCCACCGCGAACCGAGGTGGATCGACTCCTGGGCGTAGATGCCGTAGAGGGTGGTTTCCCGCTTCAGCGAGCGCATGAGATCGCCGGGTTCGTCCGACAGGGTCGAGAGAATTCGGCCGCTCGGCGTGGTCAGGACGTCGGCGTAGGTGAAGGCGTCGGAGTCCTGGTTGTCGAGGCGAACGGTGACGCCCCCGGTGAGCACCCCGAGGCCGTGGTCGTAGTCGGCCTGGAGGTCGATGCCGCCGACCAGCGTCTCGGCCTCGTTGATCCGCGCCGTCACCGGGTGGAAATGGCTCCATTTGTTGAGGTAGAGCACCGGCATGAACTGGACCTTGCCGAATCGTCTGACCAGCTTCGAGCCGAAGAAGAGGATCTCCGAGTTTCTCGAGTTGTGTTTCCACGGTTCGGCGGTGCGTTCCACCACCCCCGTCTCGAGGTACGGGGTCCACTGGTCGATGCCGTTGTGCCCGGTGACGACCAGACTGCCCGGAAGTTGAAGATCGGCGTCGGTGTAGCTGATGAAGTTCTCCCACACCCAGCCGTTGCCGAGAATCCACGACGGCTGGAGGGTGAACTGGGTGGTGTCGAACTCGTTCCACTCGCGCCAGTCGTTGGACGCCTGGCGCCGGCTGATGTTGACGTTGAAATAGGTCGTATCGGCGATGTCGCCGGTGTAGCCCGCCTGAACGTTGAGGGCGCCGTAATTTCCCAGATCCGTCCGGGCGCTGCCGCCCTCGCCGTCGAACGGGCTGCGGGTGACGACGTTGATGGCCCCTCCCGTGGAGTTGATGCCCCACAGGGTGGAATTGGGGCCCCGGACCACCTCGATTCGGTCCACGAGATGGGTGTCGACAAAATCGAGCCGAGTGAGGCTGTCGGGGTCGGTGATGGGAATTCCGTTGAGGAGGACCATCACCTCGCGGATGGCGTAGCGGGCTTTGAGACCGGCGCCGCGGATGATGAGGCGGGCGTCGTAGCCCTGGCTCTTGGACTCGATGAGGGTGCCCGGGGTGCCGACGATGGCTTCCTTGATATTGGTCATGGGTGTCATTTCGATGACCTCCCGCCCGATCACCGAAACCGCCGCCGGAGCCAGTTCGACGGCCCGAGCGGTCCGGGTCGCGGTGACGGTGATCGACTCCCTGAATTGACCGGAGAGAGTGATGTCGCAGGCGAGCTCCGCATCCTCGGGAAGATCGATCGTCACCGGGTCGGCAGCCAAACCGGAACTCTCGACCGACAGGACGTACGAGCCCGGGGCGAGGCCGGTGAACCGGTACCGTCCGCCGCCCCCGCTGACGGTCCGTTTCGGAGCTTGGAGGTCGGCGCCGGTCAGGCTGAGAGCGATTCCGGGCATGCCGTCGGCGGTCTCGCGATCGGCGCCGAGCACTCGACCGCTGATGGATCCTGAACCTGATGAACCGGAGGCGCCGCCGGTGGTCGGCGAAATCACGAAGATCATCGCGAACAAACTGAGGGTCGCAAGCCTGATGCAGGCTCCGACGACCTTGTGTCTTGGCTTCATTTGAACTCCTCCCGAATCGGACGTGGCCGGTGCCGCGACTCGGCGCGGCCCCTCGTACTTCGATCGGTGAACGAAGGGCCTTGCTGGAGTTCGAAGCGGGGTCGAGGCGCAGAGCGCACCGGTGTGACGATGCGATCCGAGCTTCTTCAGAGCCCGCGGCGATCTTCAGACCCGCCCACGACTCCGCCCCACCACGAAAACCGCAGATGCCGACGGTTGGCGGTGTCCTGTTTCAGACGGTCGGGGAGACTTGCCCGGAGAGGGATCTCGGCGGGTGATCGAGTTCGGAGGTCAGTTGCCAGGTTTGAGGGTCGCCTGACCCGGTGCTGGAAGGCCACGCCGCCAGGGCTGTGCCCATGGCACAGGATTGGGTAAGCACGCTCTCCCATGACGACGCAGCCGTCATGTGTGTGGAGTCGGCGCACCCGCATCCGCAGCGTGCTTTGAGCGAGAGGCCATTGGCGCCGCAACCGCAGCTCTTGACGGGGCCGCGGCACCCGCACTCTTTTGTGCACTGACAGTCGTGGCAGCCTGAATCGGGATGCTGCCGGGATGCCGTCGCGAGCTCAGCGCCATGAACGCTGACGATCAAGATCAGCGCGAGCGCGACCGGCAGGACCCGAGAATCGGCGATATTCATTTTGAGAACACGTCATTTATTAGCACCTTGTCGGCAGAATCGCAAACGAAATCTACCGGCCTTCGGCATCCCGGCCCACCCGATTCCCGGACGCGCGCCCTCCCCACCGGTCGAGGGTCTCTCCCTCTCCCGGTCGGGAAGAGATCGACGGCTTCGGGTCAGTCGGCGACCAGTTCGGCGTCCTTGAGCAAGACGGGGTAGGTGTAGCCGGCGCCGAAGTCCTGGTCGGTGACCAGGGTGCCGGTGGCGGTTACGACGTCACCCACCGATGCCGTGCCGAGAGTCGTCACCGTGAGATCGTGGGTGCCGTCGGCGGCCGAACCGGAACCGTCCTGCAGGTGGATCCAGTTGGTGCCGAGGATGCCGCCGTTGAACTTGACCACGCGTCCGCGAACGGTGATCTCCGACCCCTTCAAGTCGGCGCTCTCGGTCCAGGCCCGGGCCACCGTCACACCGCCGTCGGCGGGCTCGACCGGCTCCGCCGGGAGGGTTGAATCCGGGGATGACGCCATCGCGCCCGTGACCGGGGGGTGGCCGGGCGGCATGGCGGGCGAGACCGCATCCCCTTCACGCAGGATTTGCGACGTGAAGTAGACCACGTCGAAGGTCCGGTCCAGCGAGTCGCTGTGGAAGTCCTGCATCGGCATTTCCAGAGGAACCACCACGACGTCGCCGACCGCGACGTCGAATCGTGTGGCCGCGGCCCAGATCTCTTCGCTGCCGGTGTCGACGCGGACATAGGTGTAGTTTGCGGCGTTCATGGTCTCCACGACGGTGCCGGTTGCGGTGGCGCCGGTCGGGGCCTGACTCTGGACCGCCGGTTGGGTCTGGGTCTGGGGGTTCGGGTCATCTTGATGCTCGGCAGTGCACGCGACGGTAACGCCGAACGAGGCGACGAGGAACACGGACATGGTGATTCGAAGGGTCATGGTTTTCTCTCCTGTGTCTGCGTCCGCGGGGACGCTCGGTTGGCTGTGATCGCTCCAAGGGGACGACGAGGGCGGGTCATGAGTCTCCGGTGAGGCTCCCCGCGACCGGCTATTCCGGAAGTTTCACGTTCGCACGGCCGACGCCGTAGTATTCAAACCCGTTCTCCGCCATGCGCTCGGGGCTGCAGACGTTGCGCAGATCGACGACGACCTTGCCTTTGAGGGCCGACTTGATCCGTTCCATGTCGAGGGAGCGGAACTGGTTCCACTCGGTGACGATGACCAGGGCGTCCGCGCCGGCGGCCGCGTCGTAGGAGTCCATGCAGTACTCGACCTCCGGCGGAAGGATGGCCCTGGCGTTGTCCATCGCCACGGGGTCGAAGGCACGGACTCCGGCGCCCTCGCTGACCAGCGTCTCGGCGATCGGGATCGCGGCGGACTCCCGCATGTCGTCGGTCTCCGGTTTGAAGGAGAGGCCGAGCATGGCGACGGTCTTTCCAGCCAGGGATTCGCCGAGGGCGGCACGGACCTTGTCCACCGCGCGAACCTTCATCCGCTGGTTGACCGCGACCACCGTTTCGACGATGTCGAACGGTCTGCCGGCATTGCGGGCGATCTCGGTCAGCGCCTGGGTGTCCTTGGGGAAGCACGAACCACCGTAGCCGGGGCCGGGGTGGAGGAATTTCGGGCCGATTCGGTTGTCGAGACCCATCCCCTTGGCCACGTGGTGAATATCGGCGCCGATGATTTCGCAGAGCTCAGCAACCTCGTTGATGAAGGTGATCTTGGTCGCGAGAAAGGCGTTGGATGCGTACTTGATGAGCTCGGACGATTCGACGTTGGTGATGACGAATGGGGTTTCGCGGAGAAAGAGCGGCGAGTAGATGTCCTTCATGATGGCGATGGCCTGCGGATCTCGGGCGCCGATGACGACGCGGTCCGGGCGCATGAAGTCGCCGATGGCCGATCCCTCGCGCAGGAACTCGGGGTTGGAAACCACCGAGAACGGGTGCTTGCTGGTCGTGCGCTCGGAAATCGTCTTCTCGATGAGCTGGCCGGTGCCGGTGGGCACGGTGGACTTGGTGATGATGACCTTGTATCCGTCGAGGTTGTCGGCGATGGACTCGGCGACCTGGATCACATAGGAGAGGTCGGCCGAACCGTCTTCCTTGGGCGGGGTGCCGACCGCGATGAAAACCGCCAGGGCCCTGCGGATGGCCGGGTCGAGGTCGGTGGTGAAGTGCAGACGTCCCGCCTTGGCGTTTTTTTCGACCAGGGAGTCGAGGCCCGGCTCGTAGATCGGCATTTCACCGCGCAGGAGCATGTCGATCTTCCGCTCGTCCTTGTCGACGCAGGTGACGTTGATGCCGAAGTCGGCAAGGCATGCCCCGGTGACCAGACCAACGTAACCGGTTCCCACCACACAAATATGCATCCGAGACCTCCTGCGTCGCTGGCCCGCGATTTTAACAGAGCATCGCCGGCGGCAGCGATCTGCGGCGGGGAGGCCGTCGGCAGCCGGAGGCGGCGGTTCCGGTCGGCCGAACGAATCGGGATCGAGTGATGGCTGCCCGGCCTCCCCTCCTTACGTTCCGGAACCGGGTCTCTTCGTGTAACCTGTCGGCGCCGCTCCGTGATCGGCGCGATGACCGTGAACCCCAGCTCAAGGAGTCCTGATATGCCCATCCCGTTGCTCGATCTCAAACGCCAGTACGAACCCCTGCGGCACGACATGGAGAAGGCGCTCGGGGAGGTTGCCGCGAGCCAGTATTTCATTCTCGGGCCCCAGGTCGAGCAGTTCGAGAAGGAGGCGGCCGGCTGGCTCAAGGTCGATCACGCCGTTGGGGTGGCGTCGGGGACCGACGCCCTCCTGGTTGCGCTGATGGCCCTCGGCATCGGCCCCGGCGACGAGGTCATCCTGCCCAGTTTCACCTTCTTCGCCACCGCCGGAACGGTGGCGCGGCTCGGCGCGACACCGGTCTTTGTCGACATCGATCCGGTCGATTTCAACATCGATCCGGAGGCGGTCCGGGCCCGAATGACGGAAAAGACCAGGGCGATCATCCCGGTCCACCTCTTCGGTCAGTCGGTCGATCTCGCCGCCGTTTTCCAGGCTGCGGGCGAGGTGCCGGTCCTCGAGGACTGCGCCCAGGCCTGGGGCGCCGACTTCGACGGCAAATATGTCGGCGGGCACGGGATCATGGGCGCGTTCTCGTTTTTCCCGTCAAAGAACCTCGGCGGCTTCGGCGACGGCGGTCTGGTGACCACCAACGACGCCGAGATCGCGGCCGCGCTGCGTGAACTCAGGGTCCACGGCCAGTCCGGGCCCTACCTCCACCCGAGGGTGGGGGGCAACTTCCGCCTGGATGCCATCCAGGCTGCTGTGCTTCGCGTCAAGCTGCCCCATGTGCAGGGCTGGATCCAGGGCCGGCGGGCCAACGCCATGCGGTACGTCGATCACTTCACTCGAAAGGGGCTGGAAGCGGTCCTGGGCGTGCCTCTCGCCCTCTCGCGCCGCGGTCACACCTTCAATCAGTTTGTCATTCGCGCGCCCAGGCGTGACGAGCTTCGCCAGCATCTCATCGATCGCGGGATCGGTTGCGCCGTTTACTACCCCCTGCCCCTCCATCTCCAGCCGTGCTTCAGCGACCTCGGTTACAGCGAAGGCGACTGCCCGGTGGCGGAGCAGGCGAGCCGTGAGGTCCTGGCCCTGCCGGTCTTCCCCGAACTCACCGAGCCGGAGATCGAAGAGGTCGTGGGCGCGATCGCGGAGTTCTACGAAGCTTGATCGGTTCATGAAGCTGCTGCTGGTCTCGAGTCGATTCCCCTGGCCGCCGTGGCGGGGGAATCAACTGCGGACGGTTCAGTGGCTCGACGCCCTGTCGGATCATGAACGCCTCCTGATCAGTCCGCCCGCCCCCGGTGGCGCGGATGCGGGTGCTCGGGATCTTGAAATCCGGTTGCTCCCGGGGGTCGGGAGCGCGATCGGCGTCGGCGCCTCCCTCCTACGCGGCCGGCCGGCCCAGGAGGGTCTCTACGCTTCGGCCGCCGGGAGAGCGCTGGTCGCCGAAGCCGTGCGTGAATGGCAGCCCGATGTGGCGGTGGTCCAGATGGTCCGCTGCGGCTGGGCCGCCGATGAGATCCGACGGACCGATCCCGGATTGCCGATGATCTTCGACGCCATCGACTGCATGGCCCTCCACTATCGCCGAACCGCGGTGTCGGTTGGCCCGCTGATCCGGCCGGTGGTTCGCTTTGAAGCCGAGCGCTGCCGCCGGCGGGAAACCGAGCTGGTGGCCGGCGCCGCCCTCACCACGGCGGTCAGTGGAAGGGATCTCCACGCTCTCGGGGCGGCCGCCCGGGGGATGGTCGTTGCGGTCGCCGGAGGGGCGGAGGTGACGCCCGCCGATCCACCCGCCGGTCAACCGCTGGTCCTGCTGTCCGGGAATCTCGGTTATCGGCCGACCGTTCGCGCGGCGGTGTGGTTTGCGGACCGCATCTGGCCGAAGCTCCGTGACCGGGCGCCGTCGGCGAGGTTGATTCTCGCGGGGGCCCGGCCCGCACCGGCGGTCCGACGGCTCGCGTCGGCGCCGGGGATCGAGGTTGCCGGCGATGTCGACGACCTCGGGACATATCTGTGCCGAGCGAGAGTTGCCATCGCTCCCATGGCCACCGGTTCGGGGGTCCCCATCAAGATCCTCGAGGCCATGGCTGCGGGTGTGCCGGTGGTGGCGGACCCGTGGTCGGCGGGTGGCCTCGAAGACCCGTCGGCGGTGGTTGTTGCCGACGGAGAGTCGGCGTGGGTGGAGAGCCTGGCCCGTTTTCTCGATGATCCTGATGCGGCGCGCCGTCAGGCCGCGAGGGGGACCGAGGTCTGGCGCGCGCACTATGCGCCGGGCAGGGTTGCGTCCCGGATCCGTGAGGCGACCGCCGCCGCCGTGTCGCGAGCTCTGTAACCCCTGAAATGGCTCCCGCGTAGTAACAGAGATGATCGAGTTTCTCAGTCTCTTTGTCGGTCTCGTCATCGGCTCTCACAGGGTCGAAGTCGCGGTGTCCGCCCCGGTTGCCCGGGTCGAGTTCCGCATCGCCGGCGAGGTCGTGGCCGAGATCGTCGAACCACCATGGGTGACGCAGGTTGATTTCGGCCGCCGGCTCGCTCCGGTGGAGTTCGAGGCGGTGGCGTTTGATGCCGGCGGTCTCGAGGTCGGCAGGGATCGTCAGCTCCTCAATCTTCCGGGGCTGCCGGCGGAAGCGGAGATCGTCGCCATTCGCGATCAGCGGGGGAGGGTGACCGCGGCCCGGCTGACGTGGACAAGCCCCGAGTTCAACACGCCGAAAAAGATCGTCATCGAGCTCGATGGTCGGGAGCTCAAAGCCCGGCCGCCGTATCGTATCGAGCTGACCGGTATCCCGGACGAAAAGATCCATGTTCTGACGGCGGAGTTCGAGTTCTCCTCGGCTGTCGTGATCCGACGCGAACTCGTTTTCGGCCCCGAGTTCGAGGGTCGCTACGATTCGGGCCTCACCGCGGTGGCCGTGGTCCTCGACGATCTCGACGAGCTGCCATCCATCGACGCCATGGACGGTTGGTTTGTCAAGGCCGGAAGCGAAGTTCGGGTGGCGGCGGTCGAGAGACCCGACGCGAGGGTGGTCCTGGTGCGCGACCCGACCACCGTCCATCGGTTGGCGGCCATGGCTCCGGAACTCGAGCGACGACGCAGGAAGTCGCGTCGGGATCCATCGAAGAGCCCGTCGCTCGACGCCTTCGACGATGATGTGTTTCTCCTGACCCTGTCGCCGGAACCGGTTGTGTCGGGCGATCAACCGACCTCCACCCTGCTCTTCCCGCTGTCGGCCAAACCGATCCCGGGTCCGGAGGGAATTGTGGCCGGCACCATCGGAACCTCACCGGCGTCGATCCTCGCGGGTCCGTTGATGCTGTCGGATGCGGTTGCCGTGGCGGGCATTCGCGCCGCCGAAGGCAATGGCCGGCGCGCCGTGATTCTCCTGCTCGGCGGGGAGCGTGAGGACGGGAGCCGATTCTCCGCCGAAGCGGCCCGAGGGTACCTGGGCGCCCTCAGGGTGCCGCTCTTTGTCTGGGATCTCTCCGGGCCGGCGACCGGAGTGCCTGCCGGGTGGGGCGATTCGCGGTCGATCGACACCGTCGATGATCTGGTGCGAGCGGCGCGCCGGGTGCGCTCCCGGCTCGATGTGCAACGGATCGTCTGGATCAACGGCCGCCACCTGCCGCAGGACATCGAATTGTCGGCGAAGGCCGAGGGAATCAGCCTGGCTCAGTGAGAGGTTGTGAGAAAGTTAAAAATCTAGAAGGTTAGGAAGTGAGAAAGTCAAGGTGGTAGGCGTCAGGAGTAAGAGCGGTACGAGTGAGGGCATCCTCTCTCTCACTTTCTAGCTTCTCTACTTCTTCACTTCTCGCTAACCGAACAGCTCCAGCGCTTCGACGTCGCCCTTGCCCTCGCGGACGAGGACGGGCGCGCTCCCCGAGAGATCGACCACGGTGGAGGGCTGAGCCACCAGCGGGCCGCCGTCGACAACCAGATCGACCCGATCGTCGAGGGTCGACTCGACCTCGACCGGTTCGATGACCCACTGGTCGTCGGGGGTGCGCACCGAGGTCGTCAGGAGCGGTTCGGCGAGCACTTCGAGGAGGGCCAGGGTGATCGGGTGATCCGGCATCCGAATCCCGATGGTGCGGCGCTTTCGGAGCATGATCTTGGGCACCTCGGAGCTTGCCTCGAAGATGAAGGTGTAGGGTCCGGGCAGGACCCGTTTCAACAGCCGGAAGTACGGGGTGGTCACGCCCCGCGCATACACCCCCACGGTGGTCATGTCGCCGACCAGGATGGCCAGCGGTTTCTTCGGGTCCATGTCCTTGAGCGCGTAGATCCGGTTGATGGCCTTGGCGTGGCTGATGCCGCACGCGAGCCCATACACGGTGTCGGTGGGGATGATGGCGACGCCGCCCTTACGCAGCACCTCGGCGGCGCGGGCAACGAGCCAGGGCTCGGGGTCGGTGGGGTCGATTTCGACGATGACCATAGACTTCGAAGCTCGTGTATAGCCCGGGATCGTCGTCCCGTCAACTCCGCGAGCGGCGCGGCGCAACTCCTCCGGGGGCGCGTTACAATGACCGCCACTGCCGCATCGCGGCGAGTAGGTCAGCTGAAACCAGACGGGAGGCGCGGCATGAGTGAGAGCGGACTGAAGAAGATCGGTGTGATCGGTATCGGAACCATGGGCAACGGCATCGCCCAGGTGTCTGCGCAAAGCGGGTTCTCGACGGTGGTCATGGATGTCGACGCGAGCTTCCTGGCAAAGGGTCTTGACTCCATCAACCGCAGTCTCGATCGGCTGGTCAAGGCGTTCGAGAAGTCGGGCGGCGAGAAGGGGATCGATGCCGACACCAAGGATCAGGCCTTTGCGCGTCTGAGCACCACCACCCGGACCGAGGACCTTCTCGACTGCGACCTCATCATCGAGGCGGTGCCGGAGAAACCCGAGCTCAAGGAGAAGATCAACCGCGGGCTGGCCGAGCTCGGTTATGACAAGATCCTGGTCTCCAACACCTCGGGAATCTCCATCACCCGGCTCGGCGCCGCCTACGGCAAGCCGGAGAAGTTCATGGGCATGCACTTCATGAACCCGGTGCCGATGCAACAGGGAGTCGAGATCATCCGCGGCCTCGCAACCTCGGAAAAAACCTACGAGACGGTCGTCGCGCTCTGCCACGATCTCGGCAAGATCGAGATCGCAGCCGAGGACAAGGCCGGATTCGCCATCAACCGCATGTTCGTGCCCTTCGTCAACGAGGCCATCCGGGTCATCGAAGAGGGGATCGCGTCGGTCGATGATGTCGATAAGTGCACCTACTGCCTGGGCCACAAGATGGGGCCGTTGATGACGGCCGATTACGTCGGCCTCGACACCATGCTCTTTATCTGCGAGGTCCTCGAGGAGGAGCTCGGGAGCTTCTACAAGCCGAGCCCCCTGCTCAAGCGCCTGGTCGAGTCGGGCCAGCTCGGCGCCAAGACCGGCAGCGGCTTCTACACCTGGGAGCAGTACAAGGCGTCGGGGATCAATCCCGACATCGCCCGGTATCGAATCGGTTGATCTGACGTCGCAACCACCGAGGCTCGAAGGCACAGAGGAATCACCATGGACCCATGAAGCGGTGCGGCCGTTGGCCGCACCGCTTCATGGGTTTCGTGTTCATCTTTGTGTCTTTGCGCCTTGGTGGTTTCTGCGACGGACCTTGGGGAAGCTCGGGAACGATCAGCCTGCCAACGCCGGGCGGGTGGCCTGCCACTCCGGGATGGCCTCGATGGCGGCATACCAGCGTTGGATCTCGGGGAACTCGTCCATAGGCAGGTCGGTGGCCTGGGCATAGGTCAGCTGTGCCGCGACGGCGAGATCGGCGAGGGTCATGGCGTCGCCGACCAGCCACTCGCGGCCCTTGAGGTGATCATTCAGGGCGCGGGCGTGGCGGCGGAACTTGGCAACCGCCTCGTCGACCCGAATCTCGTCGGGCTGTTGGCCGAGCAGCGGTTTGAGGAGCTTCTGGAAAAACACCATCCCGGTGGCGTACATGAAGTGCGACTGCTCCCAGAACATCCAGCGCAGGATCTCGAGATGGCTGTCCGCCGGCCAGAGATCGGAGCCGGTCTTCTCGGCGAGATAGATGAGGATGCAGTTGGACTCGAGAACGGTGGTCTTCCCGTCCACCAGGACCGGCACCATCCCGGTCGGGTTGACGGCCAGGAACTCGGGTTGCGCCTGCTTGCCCTTGGGCAGGTCGACGAACTCGTATTTCGCATCCACGCCGAGCATCTCGATGACGGCGCTCACCTTGCGGCAGTTCGGCGATCCGGGGTGGTAGTAGTACTTCATCTGGTGCTCCCTCATCATTATTGAGGGGCATAGCCTATCAGCATCACCAAACCGGCCGGGATGACATCCATGTCCGGAAGGCGAACCGGGAGCTCTCAGGAATCCCCGTGGAAGATCGCTCCGCTCCTTCCCCGTGAATTCCTGAGACAAAAGTTGAATTGAGTGCTCGTGCCAGCCAGCCGGGGACCCCGATGGAGGGTGCCGGCAGTTTTTGTCTGAACATCTCATCGGGATCGGGATCGGGATCGGGCCGCCTGGGCTCACTGGCGCGAGCGAAGCAAGCGCCACCGCAATTCGTCCGACGAATTGCTACAGCACCCACGCATACCCGATCTTGGCGAAGATCGTCCGGTCGGTCTTGGTGAAGCCGTAGTCCCGCGTCGCCGCCGAGTTGTCGGAGTAGCCGACAAAGAGCACGGTGCGCGGGTTGAGCTTGTAGGAGAACAGCAACTGGGCGAAGAGGTTCTTGTCCTCGGGCCCCCGCCCATCGCTGTAGAGGTCGGGATTGAATTCGTTGTCGACGTACTGGAGGATCGCCCGGATGAAGCATCTCGGGTTGAACTGCCACGAGGCCTCGAGCTGGCCGATGGCGGTCGTGTAGAGCCAGCCCTCGGCGACCTCCATTCGCTCCCTCGTGTACCCGGGTTCGATGTAGAAATGGCGGCCGACGCGGTACCACCCACCGAGGTCGATATTGAAGAAATCTCCCGCCCGGGTGTTGTCGTAGTCGACCTTGCCGCCGCCTTCGAGATTGATCCACAGATGGCTGTGGCCGTTTGGTTTGGCGCAGACGTGCAGACGCACCCGGTTGAAGTCGAACTCCTGACCGTTGTAGCCCTCGCGGACCCGGCTCGGCCGGATCACCGAGTGCGATTGCAGCGGACCCTCGACGGTGAGCTGGACCACGTCCTCGTGAAAGAGCAGGAAGCCGCTCTGATCGACAGTGTGAGCGACCTTGGTCAAGAGCTGCATCCGCGAGTACCAGCTCGTCTCGGTGGCGTTCCAGGTGTAACCGCCGCCGATCTCGCCGTACCGGTAGTCGACCTGGGGCATGAAACCGAGATCGGCGCGGAAGTCGGCTCCGGCGGCTGAGTAGGCCGCCCACCACTCCCAGGTCCGGGTGTCGTGCACATAGACCGCCTCGGCGGCCCAGTCGTCAAAGGTGCCGGACGGCTGATCGAAGTCGTCGACCACCTGCTGCGGGTAGCGCGTGCTCGAGGTGAGGATCTGGGCGACGATCCGATCGCGCGGCGACACTCTCAGATCACCGTCGATGCCGGCGACACGGTTGAGGTAGTCCTCGCCCTTGCGGTCGGTCACCAGCGCCCCCAGGGTGAAACGGCTGCCCGCATCGACCTTGTAGCGCAGCACGGTGGCCAGGTTCGACTGCTCGAGCGAGGTGTAGGCGGAGCTGTCGCTTCCCGGGATGATGATGTTGGTCGCGTCATCCTCGACGACGTAGACGCCGACGGTGTGGGCGCCCTCCTTGCCGGTGAGCTTGAGGCCCCAGGCGGGGTTCCGCATCATCCGGGTGTAGACCGTATTCATCGTCGTGTCGAAGAAGTCGGCGCCCTCCATGAAGAAGGGCCGGAGCTCGGGATAGAAGATGGCGAACGGCCGGTTGACGCTGAGCTGGAGCGCGTCGGCCTCGACCTGCGAGAAGTCGGGGTTCAGGGTGGCGCTCAGGGTGAGGTTCGGGGTGAAGCCCCAACGCAGGGTTGCGCCCAGGTCGAATTCGGAGTCGCCGGCTTCCATCGGCCCGTCGGGGAGCTCGTTGCGGGTGTCGGTGCGGGACGCGGTCAGCGTCGGTACGACCTCCAGGTTGCGGCCGGGTGAGACGCCGGCAAAGCCCTCGATCTTGTGCGCCTGGCAGAGGTAGCAGTTGTCGCTGCGATCGCGGGCGAAGGAGCCCATCTGGTGAGACAGGTTGCGCGGGTACAGGCGAACGGCGTCGAATCCCCAGACCTGCGGTCCCTCGCTGCGTTGAAACCTCAGGGTCGAAAAGGGGATCTCGAACTCGGCCGACCATCCCGACTCCGTGATCGTCGCACCCGACGTCCAGATGCCGTCCCATGGCGTATGACCGTCCATGGTTTCGATGGTGTCGAACTGCACCCCCATGGGGTTGAGCATGAAAAGGTAGTTTCGGCGCTCGTCGTTGAAGGTGTCGAGGACGATCCCGACGGCGTCGTCGGGGCCGAAGTTGTCACGGTCCGAAAGATGGGCGCGAATGGCCGTTGGATTCGGATCCTGGGCGCGGAAGCCGACATAGAGCCGTGATTGATCGTGGTAGACGAAAACCTCGGTCTCGGCGAGGGCCGGGGTGTTTTCGCCCGGTTCGACCTCGTAGTCGAGGGTCATGGACCACGCCGAGGCCCACGCCGCCTCGTCGAGGACGCCGTCGACGGTCATCCGTTCGTCGATCCGGGGGATCGTGTGGACCGACGGCTCGGCCGCGGCGAGACCCGATCCGACCGAGATCAACGCGGCGGAGACAACGACTGCCCGAGACCGCTTCCTGCCGTACCGATTGCCGTGGGTTTTCACCGACTCCTCCCTGGCGGTGTTCTACGTCAGATTGGTGCAGGTGTTTCTCTATTCTGAGATTTGTAAGGTGTTCAAGCCACCTCTGATGGACCGGCATCTCAAGGGATTCGGGCGCCGCCGATTTTTCGCGGTCAGAGGCGCGGGGAGGCGGGCGGTCGATGCCGGGGGCCGTGGCGCTCCCGGCCCGGCGTCGTGACCGGGTCCGGCGGCAGTGGAGAGCGGTCCGAGCGAAAACAGCGGCCCCGTGACGGGGCCGCCTTTTCCTTGCTTGCGGTGAGAGCCGGCGAAGTGCAGGCTGGTTCCCGTCCAGAAACGGCGCTTTTCGGCAATCTCGGCGTCAGATTTCGGATTTCCTTGTGCGGCGTACAGGAGTACGCCTCCGCGTAAATCCTCATCTTCCTTGACCTTGCACGAAAACCCCTCGTTTCTGCATCGGGAACGACGCCGTCCCCACCAGAATTTCTGGATGGGAGCAGGCTAGCGAGAACCGACCCTCTTGCCGCCGCCATGACGCGGACCGCCGCGGCCGTCATGGAAAAGCTCGATGAGGTCGAGGAGCTCGTTCTGCTGGTCGGCGGTCAGGACATTCCACGCCTGGGACATGGCGGCGGCGCCGTCGAGCTGGACCTCGAGGTGGATCCGGGCCTGGGCCTCGAAGAAGGTGCGGTATTCGACCTCGTTGAAATCACCGGGGCCGTGGTTTTCGTGGAAGCTCGCACGGGCGTCGGCGGCCTGCTCCCGCAGCGACTGGGTCGCGTTGCGGTGGGCGTCGACGATGGTTTCGATCTGCTGCCGCTGCTCCGCGGTGAGCTCGAGCCTGTCGGCGAGGCGGTCGAGGATCCCGAGCAGTCCGGGCCCGCCGAATCCGCCCGCGCCGCCGAAGACTCCGTCGCCACCGGGACCGCCGGGCATTCCGGGGCCGTGAGGTCCGGTGCCGTCACAGGTTCCGCCGCCGGGTCCGCCGGGCCCCTGTTGGGCGAAGAGAACCGCAGGCGCGGACACCAGGGCCGCGGCTGCGATGGTCAGGATGATGGTTCTTGCTTTCATGGGCTGCCTCCGTTTGTTGAGCCGCCGGTGCGGCGTTTTCCTGTTGCGGAATCTACGCCATCGGCGTCTTCAGTGTTGACCGGGTTTGTCTTTGGAAGCGTGCTGAAAGCTTAAGAAACATCAACCGCCTCGGCCGCCGCCGTGGTTGTGGGTTAGGATCGGTGCATGAGCGAGATCCTGCTGATCGATGACGATGTCGAACTCTGCGAGCTGGTGTCGGAGTACCTCGGCGGCGAGGGCTTCAGCGTCGAGGTGGCGCACAACGGCGCCGACGGGCTGAGCCGGGCGCAGGAGGGGCGCCGTGATCTCGTCATCCTCGATGTCATGTTGCCCGGGCTCTCCGGCTTCGAGGTCCTGCGCAAACTCCGGGAGGTCTCGTCGGTGCCGGTACTGATGCTCACGGCCCGGGGCGAGGATGTCGATCGCATCGTCGGCCTCGAAATGGGCGCCGACGACTACCTGGCGAAACCGTTCAACCCGCGTGAGCTGGCGGCGCGGATGCGGGCGGTGCTCCGGCGGGCGTCATCCGGGCCGGAGACCCGCGACCGGGTCGGTGCCGACGATGTCGTCGTCGACCTCGGGAACCGGTCGGTGCGCGTCGCGGATCGGGAGATCAGCCTGACCGGGGTCGAGTTTTCGCTGCTCGAGACCCTGATTCGTTCTGCGGGCAGCGTCGTCAGCCGGGACGATCTCTCGCGGGCGGCGCTTTTCCGTCGGGCGAGCGCATTCGACCGGTCCCTTGATGTCCACATCTCGAATCTGCGGCGCAAGCTCGGTCCCAGCGAAGCGGGTAACGAGCGGATCAAGACCGTCCGCGGCCTCGGTTATCAGTATGTCCGCCGGGCGGGGGGGCGCTGATGCGGAGCCTCTTTCTCCGGATCTTCCTCTGGTTCTGGTTGGCCATGGCGGTCATGGCCGGGGTGCTGGTCGTCACCTCACCGTTCTTCACCCGGTCCCGGCCCGGACTCGAGGACTGGCACCGTGACGCGGAGAACTGGGCCCGGTCGTCGGTCGACAGGGCCGCCGACCACATCGAGAAGGTTGGAGTTGACGGCATGCCGCGCGGACGAGGCCGCGGCCGGGGCGCCGGACCCGGCGGCGGCCCGCCGATGCCCGCCAGGGTCTTTGTCGTCGACGAGACGGGGCGGGAGCTCCGCGGGGCCGAGGCGCCGCAGGAGGTCCTCGACGTCGCCGATCGGGCGCTGTCGGAGGGCGAGGAGATCTCCGAACGTTCGGGGATGCTCTATCTCGTGGCTCGGCCGGTTGTCGACCCCGGCGGCCGCGCTCTGGCGGTGGTGGCGGCCCACCACAGCCCTCCTCGGCTGGTCCACCTCCTCGACCCGAAAGCGCTGGCCTGGCGCCTGGGCGTGCTCTTTCTGGTGGTCGGCGGTCTGAGCTTCTGGCTCGCCCGCTATCTCAGCTCACCGGTGGCCCCACTGCGCAGCGCAACCCGACGTCTGAGCGGCGGCGATCTGAGCGCGAGAGTCGAGGGCCGGGTCACCGGACGAAGAGACGAGATCGGCGAGCTGGCGCGGGACTTCGATGCCATGGCGGAGCGCATCGAGAGCCTCGTCGGCTCCCAGCACCGGTTGCTGAGAGATGTCTCGCACGAGCTGCGGTCACCGTTGGCGCGGCTCGCGGTGGCCCTCGAGCTGGCGCGGTCCCGCGCCGGCGACGCCGCGGCCGGAGCCCTGAATCGGATCGAGCTCGAGGCGGCGCGCCTCGACGCACTCATCGCCCGGTTGCTGCTCCTCGAGCGGATCGAGCTCGGCTCCGACGGGCGCGAGTCGGTGGACGTCGAGATCGGGCCCCTGCTCGAGGGCGTGGTGTCCGACGCCCGGTTCGAGGCCGCGGCCGGAAATCGTGAGGTTCGCCTCGATGGTGCCGGCGCCGGGATCGTTTACGGCCGCCCGGAGCTGCTGTGGAGCGCGTTCGACAACATCGTGCGCAACGCCGTTCATTACACCCCGGCGGGGACCGCCGTCGAGGTCGGCTGCCGGGCCGTGGAAGACGGGATCGAGGTCACGGTTCACGATCACGGACCGGGGGTTCCCGACGACGAGATCGAACGGATCTTCGAGCCATTCTTCCGGGTCGAGGAGGCACGGGAGCGCAGCACCGGAGGGGTCGGCCTCGGGCTCGCCATCGCCACCGGAGCGGTCCGCGCGCACGGCGGGACCATCAGCGCCGAAAACCACCCCGAGGGTGGTTTCGTGGTCACGGTTAAGCTGCCCCCGAAGTGACGCGGGAAAGGAGGGATTGCGAGACGACCGCACCCCGGCGCTGTGCCCGAATTCGAGATGCCGCCGGGCGGGGCCTCTCGCGCCCGGCAGCCGCGCGGATCACCGCCGAGAAGCCGGCAGGGGCGGGTGCGGCGCCGACGGTTTGTTACACTCGTGGCACGGCGCAGCGAGAAAGCTGTTGATTTCCGAACCTGAAGAGACCGCCGATGATCCGTCTCCACCGGGTCCGTACGATCGAAGAGAGAGCGCGATGAATCGATCGACAAGAAAAAGAAGAAACCCATTCGTAGCCGTCGCTCTCTCGCTCTTTGAAGAACACGGAAACAGTCGATTACAAAAGGCGATTTTCTTTTGCACTGCGGTCGCTCTATATCTGTTTGGTTTGTTGAGATGGGCGCGGTTTTGCAACTTCGGAAAGATGACATTCGATGCTGGAGATTGGTATAAAGAGCGTGCATTTTATACGATCATCCAACAGTCACTTGCCGATGGAACGATTCCTTATCACATCAGTCTCTCTTTCCATGGAACAAACAGATTTTTGGCGATTCCTGAGACAGTTCTGTCTCCGCAGATTCTGATTCTGTCATTTACTCAGAATCTCGGTATATTCTTTCTCTGCCACATATTGATACTCTTTACAGTCGGTTTCTTCGGATGTCTCGCGATTCAACGGCACTTCTCTCTGTCGTCATTTACCTTTTGTCTTTTTACAGGTTTGTTTACGCTCAACGGCTACATCACTTCACATCTCGCTGTAGGTCATGTGATGTGGGGAGGGTATTTTTTTCTTCCCTGGTTCTTCCTCATATTGATCAAGATGTCAGAGCGAGAAAACTCGACTTCTGCCGGCGCGTTGGATCTGGCGATCGTGCTGTTCTTGATCATGATGCAAGGTTCGCTTCATCTCTTTGTCCAGTGTTTGCTGTACTTGGCGCTCTTTGCCGTTTTTCGGCCGAGACACCTCAGGGTGATTGCATCGGCTTTTATTGCTACGGGAATTCTGAATTTCTATCGCCTCTTCCCGGCGGTCATCAGTTTTCGTGAACACGACCTCTATTTTCAATCCGGATATCCGACGATTCGCGACATGTTCGATGCATTCACCATGATCAAGTATCCGTCGATCGATATGATCGGCGGATTGACCGGGGCACTTTACTGGTGGGATCTCGATGTTTTTGTTGGTGTTATAGGATTGATGTTTATCATCTATTTTGGAATATATCGTGCGTTTACCGCTGAAAATTTAGGACCACGATTTGCCGATTTCGATTTACCGAATTTCGCGATGGCGCTTTTCGCTACAAGTCACTTTTTTTCTTGGATTGGAAATCTACCGCTACCGCTCGCGAGTGTTGAGAGAGTACCATCCAGGTTTTTGATTTTCCCGATGGTGGCTCTTTTGATTTTTTCCAGCGTTCGGTTGGATCGCACTTTTCGGAAGTGGCCTGGTATTCGAGCTTTACATTTCTTGGCGATATGTGGATTGATTCAAACCTATTTCGAGCTCGTCACCCACATGCGATATTGGAATGTTCAAAGCATCAATTCGACGCTGCCGGCGATCCTGCCCTTGAACGTCGCCGTGATTTCGATGCCGAGTGATGAGTTCTATATCGCCAGTGTCAAGGTCTCGGTTCTGGTATCGGTCGTGGGATTGACGGTCTGGGCGGTGCTCCGACTCATGGTGAGGCACCGGGGAACGGATCACTGACCACAGACTCGATTCGGTGTCAGACGACGATGTTGACCAGTCTCCCCGGGACCACGACGACTTTCTTCGGTTTTTTGCCCTCCATGTGTTTGAGCGCATTCGGCGAAGCGAGGGCGAGGCGTTCGATTTCGCCGCGGTCGGTGTCCTTGGCGACCTGGAGCTCGTCACGCTTTTTGCCGTTGATCTGGACGACGACGGTGATGGTTTCGTCGATGCAGAGCGTCTCGTCGTACTGCGGCCAGTCGGCGTGGGCGATGAGATCGGGCTCGCCGAGACGGTGCCAGAGCTCCTCGGATAGGTGGGGCGCATAGGGTGAGAGCAGTCGGAGAAAGGTCGTGACCGTTGCTCGTGGCAGGGTCTCGGCTGTGGTCGCCTCGTTGACAAAGATCATCATCTGCGCGATCCCGGTGTTCATTTGCAGGGATTCGGTGTCGCTCGCGGCCTTCTTGATGGTCTTGTGGAGGGTGCGTTCGAGCTCGGGTTCGGAGCTCGAAGGGGCATCGGTGAGGCGTGGGTTGAGCCCGCCGGCCTTCTCGTCCACCACCAGCCGCCAGGTTCGCTGGAGGAAGCGGTAGACCCCCTCGACGCCCTTCATCTGCCACGGCTTCTGGACCTCGAGGGGCCCCATGAAGAGTTCGTAGAGCCGCATGGAGTCGGCGCCGTATTCGGCGATGACGTCATCGGGGTTGACGACGTTGAGCTTGGACTTGGACATCTTTTCGATCTGGCTCTCGAGAGCTTCGCCGGTGGCGCGGAGGGTGGCGGTTCCGTCCTCCCGGACCTCGACATCGGAGGGCAGGTAGTACTTGCCGTTGCTGTCGCGGTAGGAGTAGGCGAGGATCATCCCCTGGTTGAAGAGCTTCTGAAACGGCTCTTTGGTCGAGACCCAGCCGCAGTCGTAGAGCACCTTGTGCCAAAAACGGGCGTAGAGAAGGTGCAGCACCGCGTGCTCGACCCCGCCGACGTAGAGATCGATGGGCATCCAGTAGTTTTCGAGCTGTTTCGACCACGGCTCGGACTCGTTGTGCGGATCGATGAAACGCAGGTAGTACCAGCACGAACCGGCCCACTGGGGCATGGTGTTGGTCTCGCGGTTCGCGATGCGCCCATCGGGGAGCGCGACCTTGAGCCAGTCATCGCCGGCGCGGGCGAGCGGCGGTCGACCGTCCTCGGTGGGGCGATACTCGTCGATGGCGGGCAGCCCGACGGGGAGCCAACTCTCGTCGAGGGCCACGACTTCGCCGTCGTCGGTGTGGACGATGGGGAAGGGTTCGCCCCAGTAGCGCTGGCGGGAGAACAGCCAGTCGCGGAGGCGGTACTGGATGCGGCCGGTGCCGAGCCCGCGTTCTTCCAACCAGGCGGTGATCCTGGCGATGGCGTCCGGGACCCTGAGCCCGTCGAGGCTCAAGCCGTCGGCGCCCGTCGAGTTGACCATCACCCCGTCCTGGTTGTCGGTGAACGCGGCCTCCTCGATGGGCTTGTCGCTGCCCGAGACCACCTCGATGATGGGCAGGTCGAACGCTCGGGCGAATTCGTGGTCGCGCTCGTCGTGACCCGGGACCGCCATGATGGCGCCGGTGCCGTAACCCATGAGGACGTAGTCGGCGACCCAGATCGGGATTCTCTCGCCGTTGACCGGGTTGACGGCGGAGGCGCCGGTGAAGACCCCGGTCTTCGATTTCGCGAGATCGGTGCGGTCGAGATCGGACTTCTGAGCGGCCGCGGTGACATAGTCCTCCACCGCAGCGCGCCGCTCTTCGGTGGTGATCGCGGCCACCAACGGGTGCTCGGGAGAGAAGACGCAGTAGGTCGCACCGAAGAGGGTGTCGGGGCGGGTCGTGAAGACGGTGAAGTCGCGGTCGCTGTCGGCGATCCTGAACACCACGTCGGCGCCGCGGCTCTTGCCGATCCAGTTGCGCTGCATCTCCTTGACCGACTCGGGCCAGTCGAGGCCTTCGAGGTCTTCGAGAAGCCGTTCGGCATAGACCGTGATCTTGAGCATCCACTGGCGCATGAGTCGGCGTTCGACGGGATCGCCGGTCTCGACATAGCGGCCGTCCTTGACCTCTTCGTTGGCGAGGACGGTGCCCAGCGCCGGACACCAGTTGACCGGGACGTCGGCCATGTAGGCCAGACCGCGGTTGTAGAGCTGGAGGAAGATCCACTGGGTCCAGCGGTAGTAGTCGGCGCTCGCGGTGCTGATCTCGCGATCCCAGTCATAGCTGAAGCCGAGCCGTTTGATCTGGCGGCGGAAGGTGTCGACGTTGCGCCGGGTGATGTCGGCGGGGTGGAGACCCTCACGGACCGCGGCGCGTTCGGCGGGCAGTCCGAAGGCGTCCCAACCCATTGGGTGGAGGACGTTGAAACCCTGCATCCGCTTCATCCGGGCGATGACATCGGTGGCGGTGTAGCCCTCGGGGTGGCCGACGTGGAGCCCGGCGCCGGAGGGGTAGGGGAACATGTCCAGGACGTAGAACTTGGGCTTGCCGGCGAGCTCGTCGGGGTCCGACGGCGTCTTGAACGCCTGGCGTTTGTCCCAGATCTCCTGCCACTTAGGCTCGATGGTGTGCGGATCGTAACTGTCGTGAGGCATCAGAACTCCCGAGCCGGCAGCAGCCGGCAGTGCGGCGTATCATACGTGGCCGCCGCCCGCCGTGCCAGTCGAGCGGTGCTGCGCCCGATGCGGCGTCCGGATGTCGGTCTCCCCCCGAGCCGGTCGCGGCGGCGTCAGCCGCCCGGGTGCCGGGTCCAGCCGGCGGCGATCTCCCGCCATCACCGATTTCTCCAATCCGACGGCGTCTCCGTCGGTTGGGTGAGATCGGTTGTGGCATAATTCACAACGGCGGCGAGATCGACGTTGATTCGGTTTTTTTGGGAGGAGATACACACATGAGCATGGAACGTCTGGACGCGACCGGTCTGAGGCAATCGGGAAAGGCCCTCGAGGACTCGTTCTTCGCCAAGGAGAATGCCCGGCTTCTGGAGAAACTGAAGAAACAAGAGGCCGAGGAGGTCAGGCGGCAGGCGTTCAGAGATGCGAACATCACGAGCGAGCGCCTCATCGATGCGCTCATCGCTCTCGAGATCGACCCTGCGGCGATGGCCGCGCTCAGCATCGTTCCTCTGGTCGCCGTCGCATGGGCCGATGGCGAGATCCAGAAAAAGGAACGCGATGCCATCATCAAGGCGGCCGAGGAAGGCGGCATCAAGCCCGGCTCCGCCAACCATGAGCTGCTCGAGAGCTGGCTCAAGAAGAAGCCGGGTCAGGAGCTCCTGTCGACCTGGAAGGAATACGCCCACGCCGTCGAGGAGCGTCTCGACGGCGTGGTCGGCGACGAACTCAAAGTGCGGCTCATGACCAGGACCACGGCCATCGCCAAGGCCGCGGGCGGGTTCCTCGGGTTGGGGGCGATCTCCAAGGCCGAGCAGGCCGTGCTCGACGAACTCGAGCACGCTCTCGAATAGCGGACAGATCGATCTGATCTTCGCCCGCCTGGTCGTTCTTGTCGTCGCGCTGATCGCGGCGGTGCCCGTAATCGGGGTCGATGTCGATGTGACTGCGGTGATCGCCGAACTCGAGCTGCCGGTCGATCTGGTCGACGGCAGGATCCCGCTCGGCGGTCTCTCGGGTCTCACCTACGACCCCGCGTGCGATCTCTTCTACGCGCTCACCGATGATCGAGGCTATGTCGCTCCACCAAGGGTCTACATTCTCAAGCTCGAGCTCGACGGGCCGTCGGTTCGCCCCCTCGAGGTCATGACCCTGCGCGATGAGCGGGGCGAGCCTTTCGGCGATGGGGTTCTCGACCCCGAGTCGGTTGCGCTGGCCGCGGACGGCACCCTCTGGGTGGGTACCGAAGGTGAGGCCCACCGTGGATTGGCCCCGCGGGTCCTCGGCTTTCGACTCGATGGCGCCCTCATCAGCGAACTCGAGGTTCCCCGGGCCTATCTGCCCGGCGAGGGTCGCGGTGTGCGCTCGAACCACGGTTTCGAGGGTCTGAGCGTCAGCCGCGACGGGTCCCGAATCATCGCTGCGGTGGAGAGCGCGTTGGTCCAGGACGGCCGTAACGCCGATCTCGAGCACGGGACCGTCGTCCGGCTCGTGATCTTCGACCCCGAGACCGGACGTGCCGTTGCTGAACGCGGCTACCGGGTCGAGCCCGTGCCCGATGAACCGGTCCCACCCGACGGCTATCGTTCGATCGGAGTCTCCGAGATCCTCGCCCTCGACGGAGACCGAGTCCTGGTGGTCGAGCGGTCGTTCTCGGCCGGTGTCGGGAACACGGTGCGGCTCTTCCTCGCCGATCTCGCGACCGGCGACGATGTCACCGGAGCCGCGTCGCTGCCGGCCGACGTGAAACCCGTCCACAAACGCCTGATTGCGGATCTCGCCGACCTCGGGATCGATCCCGACAACCTCGAGGGGCTCTCGTTCGGGCCGGTCCTGGCCGATGGCCGTCCCACCCTCGTGATGGTCGCCGACAACAACTTCCAACCCGAGGAGCAGGCCAATCAACTGCTCGTCCTGGCAGTGTCGGGGGTCGATGCGAAGTCGCCCACGAGACCGGCCGCAGCGATCAACGAGATCCAGGCCGCGGCGCATGTCTCACCGCTGGTCGGCAGGTGCGTGCGCAGCGTCGAAGGCACGGTGACTGCGATCCTCGGACAGAAGAAGGGACAGGCATTCTGGGTCCAGGAGACACCCGGGGATGGCGATCCGGCGACATCGGATGGGCTGTTCGTGACGGCCCTCGACGGTCTGGCTCAGGTCGCCGTGGGTGACGGCCTGCGTCTGACCGGCCGCGTCGAGGAACCCGTGTGGCGCATGGAGCTGCCGGTCACCCGGCTCGTCGCCGATGGGCTCGAGATCACCTCGCGCGAGCGAGAGCTGCCGCCGCCGGTGGTCATGGGACGCGGGGGCCGGAGGATCCCGACCCCGAACATCGACGACGACGGGCTGACGCTCTTCGAGCCGGAGTCCGACGCCATCGACTTCTTCGAGAGTCTCGAAGGCATGCGGGTCCGGGTCCACGATGCCGTGGTCGTCGGCCCGACTTCGAGCCGCGGCGAAATCGTCGTCCTCGGCGACCGGGGGGCCGACTCCGCGCCGCGCAGCGCCAGCGGCGGGGTTGTCATTCAACCCGAGAACGCACACCCCGAGCGGATCATGATCGAAGACGGGTTGGTCGCTCGTCCCCCGGCGGTGATGGTGGGCGACCGTCTGTCGGGCGTGATCGACGGCGTGCTCCACTATTCCTACGGTTCGTTCAAGCTGCTCAACACCGAGCCGCTTTCGGTCGAGCCCCGCGCAACCGTTGTTCCGGCCTCGACGACCCTCGCCGCCGATGAGGACCACGTCACCGTGGCGACCTTCAACGTCGAGAACCTCTCCGCGATGTCGGATGAGACCAGGTTCGAGTCCCTCGCCGAGATCATCGTCCACCGGATGCGCGCCCCCACCGTGCTCGCCCTGCAGGAGATCCAGGACGACACCGGTTCGGACGACGACGGTACCGTGACCGCAGAGCGCACGCTCGGGCGGCTGGTGGATGCGGTTGCTTCGGCCGGCGGACCGCGCTACCGGTGGGCCCAGATCGACCCCGAGAACAACGCCGACGGAGGCCGGCCGGGCGGCAACATCCGGGTGGCGCTGCTTTTCGACCCGGCACGGGCGCGGCTCGTGGCGTCGCAGGACTCGCGGCTCGTCGCGAATCCGACGCGGCTCGGTGCAACCGACCCCGCCTTCGCGGACAGCCGCAGGCCGCTGGCGGTCGAGCTCGAGATCGACGGCGATCGGGTCACCGTGATCGTGTGCCACCTGCGCTCCAAGGGCGGGGACGACCCGCTCTTCGGCCGTCGGCAGCCGCCGGTCCGGTCCTCCGAGCGGCAGCGGGTGGCGCAGGCCGAGCTGATCCGGCAGGCGCTCGACCTCCGTCTCGATGCCCATCCCTTCGAGAAGATCGTCGTCCTCGGCGACCTCAACGACTTCGAGTTCTCCGAGTCGGCCGGCGTGCTCGCCGCGGAGCCCATGGTCAACCTCATGAGGAGCCTGCCCGAGCCCGAACGATCGACCTATGTTTTTCAGGGCAACTCGCAGATCCTCGACCACATCATCGTCAGCCCCTCCCTCGCCGACGGCGCCGAGATCGAGGTCATCCACGTGAACTCGGGTTTGCCGGCGTCCGAACGAGCGTCCGACCACGATCCGGTCATCGCCAGGTTCAGCCTGAACTAGGATCGTGGGGACATTTACCCCCGAGCTTGAAACACGAAGAACACGATTCTCCGACCCCGACGAGGATCCCGTCAAAGAGGAGGCATTCCTGTGGCATTCCGGGCAGGTTGAACCACAGGAACCCTGAGACCGCGTATAGTCAGAAGAGGAGATCTACTGAAACGAACGCTGACGGGAGAGGCCCATGAACTCGAGCACCAAGACCATCATCGCCGTTTTCACCGCTCTGGTCATCGTCGTGGCCGCGGTCTATTTCTTCTGGATCCGGCCGGGAATGCGGGAGAGCGCCGTCGAGGTCGTCGAAGCGGCGACCCCGGTACCCGAGCCGAGTCCGACTCCGACCCTGGCCGAACGGCTGTCCGGGCGGCTGGCGGGAACCACGCTCCGGACCTCCGATGTGATCGTCCGTGAGTTGGTCAGCGAGCTCTCGGCCAACCCGAAGCTCGCGGCTTGGCTCGCCAACGAGGACCTGGTTCGACGATTCGTCGCCGCGGTGGACAACGTGGCCAACGGCATCAGCCCGACGACCCAGCTCGATTTCATGCGGCCCAAGGACAAATTCCAGGTGGCGAAGAAGGGTGACGAGATCACCATCGATCCGAAGTCGTACGCCCGCTACGACCTGGTCACCCAGGTCTTCGTCTCGCTCGACACCGAAGGATCCGTCGCGTTGTACCGCGAGCTCGAGCCGCTGATCGACGATGCGTACGCCGAGATTTCCCCTCCGGGGAGCCGGTTTTCCGATCGACTCGACGCCGCCGCTGAAGAGCTCCTCGAGGTCACCCCTCCGAGCGGCGATCCGAAGCTCAAGCCCAAGGTCCTGACCTACGTCTATGTCGATGAGTCCCTTGAGAATCTCAGCGGCGCGCAGCGCCAGCTCCTTCGCATGGGCCCTGACAACGTCCTTCTGATCAAGGCGAAACTCAGGGATCTGCAGGCGGGACTGCAGAATAATTCTTGATTCTCAATTACATCGCGACCGTTTCTCGAGGCAGTGCGATGCAATTCAAAATCGAGAACTAGTCGAGCTGCTTGAGCCGCTTCTTCACCGCCTTGGCCTCCTTCTTGAGCCCGGCTTGAGTGAGAAGATCGAGCTGGCGCTCGAGGGCGGGCCGGAGCCGTGAGCTCGACTCGCCCCACGCCTGCTCCTGGGTGGCGATGAGCCAGGCGTTGGCGGTCACGGCCCTGTCGGGCCGGTTCGCGGCGGTGAAGAGTCCGATGAGATTCTCCTCGGCGGCCATCACCGCGGCGGAGCTGGTTCCGGCGAGTTCGCGCGCGAGGTCGATGAAGAGCCGTTGCCAGTGGGAGGCGTCCTCGACCTCTCCCCGGAGGGCGGCGACCTGTGCTAGGCGGGTCAGGTTGTCGCTGGTGACGGTGGGATCGGTCTGAGCGTTGACGGCGCCGTGGACCTTCATCAACCGGTCGTATGCGGCGTCGAGCTCGGGACCGGGCGAGGCGCCGAGGTAGAGATCGCCGAGGTTGTCCGTGCCGCGGCGAACCCGCATCCACGCGATGTCCGCCAGGATCGTGTTGACGGGAAGAAGATCGAGGCCCTCGTCGGTTGCAGCCGCCAGGGCCTTTTCTCCCAGCCGCTGGGCCACGTCGAGCGCACCGGCGCCGAGGGCGGTGCCGGCGGCGGCGGTGAGCATCGCGGCGATGCTGCCGCCCTCCTCGTCGGCGCCCCGCAACCCGGCAGCGCGGACCAGCAGGACCTCTGCCGCGTCGGCGTCCCCGTGCAGGAGTTCCATCTGGGCCAGCGACTCGAGGGCGATGGCGCGTTCGACCTCGGTGGGCCCGTGAGCCTTGTCCAGCACCGCGATCGCCTCGCGCTGGATCTCGAGGGCCTCGCCGTCGCGCTCCTGAAGGGTGCAGGTCCGCGCCAGCATCGCGAGGGCGACCCAGCGCTGACCGGGATCGGCGGCGCCCGTGGAGTCGGCGACTGCGCGATACCGGCGGAGGGCGTCCTCGGCGGCCGGGACATCTCCTGATTGCATCGCCACGCGCGAAAGACCGAGCAGCGGTTGCAGGAGCTCGGCCGTGTCTCCGCCGAGGCGGTACTCGGCGGCGGCGATCTGGAGTTGGTACATGGGCAGCGCCTCGGAGAACCGGGCTTCGTGCTCGTAGAGCCGCGCGAGATTGCCGAGGCTTGTTTCGAGGCGTTGATCCGGCGGTGGCAGCTTCTGTGCGATCGCCAGGGCGGCCCGGAACTCGGTCTCGGCCCGATTGCTGTCGCCGACGGCGAAGGCGTACTCTCCGGTCCGGGTGTGGCTCTCCCAGGTGGGCTGGGCCAGGGCCGGAAAAGCGAGCATGAGGGTGAGGATCAGCAGTCGAAGGATTCGCATGGTCTTGGCTCCCGCTCAGACTGAAAGCGCGATCAGGATCTGGGCCGCGTAGTACATCGGCAGGCCGACGGCGCGGTTGAGGAATTCGGATTGAACAAAACGGTCGCGGGCCACGGTGAGATCGGAGAGATAGAAGAGCACGGCGCCGACGGCGATGGTCCAACCCATGGACCCCCCGGTGGTCACCGCCAGTGCACCCCAGACCATGATCGTGATGACCACGACATAGGCACTCACCGAAAGCCGGCGCCGGCCCAGGTGCGGCCACAGCCACACGAGCGCTCCGGAGCTCACCACCGCCATTGGCAGCAAGATCCAGCGCGTCCATTCCGCAGCCGGCTCGGCGGCGTTCAATGCCGCGACATACGCGACGTGGCCGAGCAGGAAGCTGACCAGACCGATGTCGAACGTCCGCTCCCAGATCAAAAGGACATCGCCGACGGCGCACAGCGCCAATCCAACCAGAATCCAGCTTGCGAAAGGGTTCTCGCCCCGCCAGACGGTGGCGCCGAGGATGACGAAAAAGAGCGACGCCGCGGTCTTGAACACCACCTGCTCCTCGTGGTCGCCGACCCGGGCGGCGCGGAGCAGCCCGGCCACGGCGCCGACGATCATCGAGATCAGGATTGGTTCGACCACGACCGAATGGTAGCAGGACGGAGGGGCGCTCCGCGGAACGGGGGTGGGGAAATTCGAGGGCGAAGTCGAGTCGGATCGACGGTGGGAGTGGGGAGGTCAGACGAGAGAAGGCGAGGATCCAGGACGACCCGGGCGTCTTTCGTCTCACGGCGCACGATTCACGAGAGCCTCTTGCAACAATCGATGTCGGCGTTGCGGGATTGTTGTGTCCGGATCGACTTCCGGCCGGCGGGGGCGCCGGCCCCACAATGGATCTCAGCCTGTTGTAGCGCCGGCGCCCTCGCC
>JAHECW010000280.1 GCA_024641545.1 Acidobacteriota bacterium | reverse complement strand
CGTCCGTCAGCTTGAATGACCGGTTGGCCGGCGCTCGCGCCGGACACCGGGCATGCAATAACTCCCGTGCCGTTGGCGCGGCGCGAAGCGCCGCGCCAACTCTAATTAGCGATACTAGCGGATTTTGGGAAAGCGTTCGATTTGTGGCTCAATTCTGGTCTCCTGTTTGTTGTGATCTTCTCACCTAAGTCTACCTGAACTGAAGTTGATGGGTGGGATTGGTTGCGGGTTGTTATCGTGCTTGATGGGGTCGATAACACGAAGAGTGTTAGCGTTCGCATGGGTGGCCTTCGCCGGCGTCGGAGATGGATTCCGACGGAGGGATCGAGTGGAGTGAATCCGCCGGGCTGACGATGCCTCTCCCTCCCGAGTTGTTCAGGACGTGGGTGTAGATCATCGTTGTTTTCACGTCCTTGTGGCCGAGGAGCTCCTGGATGGTCCGGATGTCGTAGCCGGCCATGAGCAGGTGGGTCGCGAACGAGTGGCGAAAGGTGTGGCAGCCGACCTTCTTCGGAATCCCCGTCTTCCGGACTGCGGCGTAGATCGCCTTCCTGATCACCGACTCGTGCAGGTGGTGGCGGCGGATGGTGTCGGTTCTCGGGTCGGTGCCGCGGGAGCCGGCGGGGAAGACGTACTGCCAGCGCCAGTCGGCGGCGGCGTTGGGGTACTTTCGGTCGAGGGCCTCGGGGAGGTGGACGCGTCCGAAGCCGTCGGCGATGTCCTTTTCCTGGAGTTCTCTGACATGGACGAGGTGGTCGCGGAGGCGTTGACGGCAGGCGTCGGGGAGCAGGGTGGTTCGGTCTTTTCGGCCCTTGCCGTTTCTGATGGTGATGTGGCCGAGATCGAAGTCGATGTCCTGGATTCTGAGTCGAAGGCACTCGAGGATCCGCATCCCGGTGCCGTAGAGCAGCAGGACGATGAGCTGGACGGTGCCCTCGAGGCGCTGCAAGAGGGCGGCGACCTCTTCCCGGCTGAGGACGGTGGGCAGGCGTTTGGGCTGGCGGGCGCGGACGAGGTCCTCGATCCAGGGCGGGTCGAGCTTGAGGACCTCGCGGTAGAGGAAGAGGATCGCCGAGAGCGCCTGGCGCTGGGTCGAGGCGGCGACCTTGCCGCGGACCGCGAGGTCGGTGAGGAAGCGGTTGATCTCGTCGGAGCCGAGCTCGCCGGGGTGGCGCCGGGTGAAGGCGAAGAAGCGGCGGATCCAGCCGAGATAGGCCTCTTCGGTGCGGAGCGAGTAGTGGCGGACGCGGATCGCGCGCCGCATGCGCTCGAGCAGCCTGGGGGCTTCGGCGCCCCGGGCGGCTGCCGCGGGGTGGGGGACGACGTTCATGGTATAAATGGAGTGTAATACGCCGGAACCGGGAAGTCAAGAGAGGCATTCAAAACACCACCCGCGTCCGCGTCCGAGCCCGCGTCCGCGGCGGCGACAGCGCCCGCGACAACGCCGCAACCACGCGCAAGACCAAAGCCCACCGGGATGTGCCGGGTTTGACATTGTGCTGCCTGGACCCATCCGGCGGCGCAGAGCCTCCCGCACAATGTCATACCGGGCACTCCACGGCGACAGCGAACCGGTGCATCTCTACCCGCCCGCCATGAGGCCGCCGCTCGCGCGAACAGCGCGGTCGCAATCCTCCCCTTTGCTCCATCGACCGCGCTGCTCGTGCGACGCTGGGGCGCCATGGGCGTCCCAGAAGGCCGGAGCTCCGGACACTGACGCGGACACGGACGCGGACACGGACACGGACACGGACGCGGACACGGACGCGGACACGGACGCGGGCAAGGACGCGGGGCCTACCCCTCCAAAGCCAACAGCAGCGGCGACTCGAGGGCCTCGGTGAACCAGGCGAGAAAACGCGCCGCCTCGGCGCCGTCGACCAACCGGTGGTCGTAGCTCAACGACAGCGGCAGCATCCGCCGCGGCTCGAAGTCCTCGAGCTCCTCGTCCCACACCGGCTCGACCCGGCCGCGCGAGACGCCCAGAATGGCGACCTCGGGCCAGTTGACGATGGGGGAGAAGCCGGTGCCGCCGATCCCTCCGAGGTTGGAGATCGAGAAGGTCCCGCCCTGCATCTCGTCGGGCTTGAGCTTGCGGTTGCGGGCGCGGCCGGCGAGATCGTCGAGCTCGACGGCGATCTCGGTGATGTTTTTCTTGTCGGCGTCGCGGATCACCGGCACGAGCAACCCACGATCGGTGTCGACCGCGACCCCGATGTGGATGAAGTCTTTGTAGATGATCTCACCGGCGGCCGGGTCGATGCTCGCGTTGAGATCGGGGAAGCGTTTGAGGGCGGTCGCCGCCACTTTGATGAGGATCGCGGTCATGGTGAGCTTGCCGCCGGCGGACTCGACGCGGCTCTTGTAGACCCGGCGGAGCTCCTCGAGCTCGGTGATGTCGGCGAGCTCGTGGTTGGTCACCTGGGGAGCGGTCAACCAGGCGCGGGTCATGGCTTCGGAGGTCAGGCTGCGCACCTTCGACATGGGTTCGCGACGGACCGCGCCCCAGCGGCTGAAGTCGGGGAGATCGGCCGACGGAACGCCGACGGTTCCACCCGGACCACGGCTGAGCCTGCCCTTGACGGCGAGCTTGACGTCGTCGATGGAGATCCGGCCTCCCGGACCGCTGCCCTTGACCGTGGTGATGTCGATGCCGACCTCGCGGGCGAAGCGGCGCACGGTGGGGGCGGCCGGCACGAGGCGTGCCGGAGAATTATGAATTATGAATTCTGAATGATGAATTTCGGGCGGGGATTCGGACGCGGACGCGGCTCCGGATTCGGGCGCGGACTCGGACTCGGACTCGGACACGGATTCGGACGCGGACACGGATTCGGACGCGGACGCGGACGCGGACACGGATTCGGACGCGGACTCCTCGATCGTGACGATGGCCGCATCGGGCCCGATGCTGGCGCCGGCCTCGACGTGGACCGCGGTCACGGTGCCGGCGGCGGTTGCGGGGATCTCGACCGCCGCTTTGTCGGTTTCGACTTCAATGAGCGCCTGGTCGATGGCGATGGTGTCGCCGACCTTGACCAGGACGGCCACGACATCGACCGTATCGACGCCTTCTCCGAGCTCGGGGATGGTGATGGTTTTCGTCATGATCGTGCCTCAGACCGTGATCGGGTTCGGTGCGTCGATGTCGATTTCGAAATCGGCGATGGCTTTGAAGACCACATCCCGCTCGATCCTGCCCTCCCTGGCCAGGCCGTCGAGGGTCGCCACCACGATGGCGGCGGCGTCGACCTCGAAGAAGCGGCGGAGCGCCGCCCGGCTCTCCGAACGGCCGAAGCCGTCGGTGCCGAGCGCCACCGGCGCCTTCGGGAACCACTTGCCGATGGACTCCGGCAGCGCCTTGACATAGTCGGATGCCACGACGTAGACCCCGTCGGTGCCCTCGAGGCACTGTCGGATCCACGGCGACCGGTGATCGAGCTCGCGGTGGAGACGGTTCCAGCGGTCGCAGTCGGTGCCGTCCATGTAGAGCTCTTTGAAACTGGTGATGCTCCACACGTCGGCGGCGACGTCGTAGCGCTCGGCGAGGATCTCCTGCGCTTTCAGGGCTTCGTTGAGGATCGCGCCGGAGCCGAAGAGGTGGGCGTGGTTGCCGGCGCCCTCGACCGGGCTCGGCCGGAAGCGGTACATGCCGCGCAGGATCCCTTCCCCGCTGCCTTCGGGTTGGTCCGGCATGGCGTAGGGTTCGTTCTCGACGGTCACGTAGTAGAAGACGTCCTCCTGGTCGACGTACATCCGTTTGATGCCGTCGCGCACGATGGCGGCGAGCTCGAACGCGAAGGCCGGGTCGTAGGTCTTGAGGTTGGGCACGGTGTAGGCGAGCAGGTGCGAGTTGCCGTCCTGGTGCTGGAGCCCCTCGCCGTTGAGGGTGGTTCGTCCCGCGGTGCCGCCGATCATGAAGCCGCGCGACCGGATGTCGCCGGCGGCCCAGACCAGGTCGCCGATGCGCTGCATCCCGAACATCGAGTAGAAGATGAAGAATGGAATGGTGTTGATGCCGTGGGTGGCGTGCGCGGTGCCGGCGGCGATGAACGAACACATGGACCCGGCCTCGGTGATGCCCTCCTCGAGGAGCTGGCCGTCCTTGGCCTCCTTGTAGTACATCAGCGTGCCGGCGTCGACCGGCTCGTAGAGCTGGCCGGCGTGCGAGTAGATGCCGATCTGGCGGAACAGGGCCTCGGCGCCGAAGGTGCTGGATT
>JAHECW010000119.1 GCA_024641545.1 Acidobacteriota bacterium | reverse complement strand
ATAGCGCCCACCGACATCCAGGATTTTGAGGCCCTGATCAGCGAATACCCCGGCGGCGAAGTCCTCGGCCACGGCTCGGTGAAAACCTCTCTCGGTATGGCAGACTGGTCGAACGGTACCTACTCCGAGGACGGCGAAGCCCTTGATGAGGTGATGATGTACTGTGTCCACCCGTCCGGTTCCGGGATCTTGATCCTCCGTTCCATCTGCCCGGCGGGCCTCACCACCATCGATGAACGGCTTTCGGTCATGCAGAAGCTCTTGACGCACGTATCCTGACCGGGTTTCCGGTACCTCGCTGCACAAGAAAACGCCGCGGCTGATGCCGCGGCGTTTGTCTTGGTGGTTTCTGATTTCGCTTCAGGTGGTCTTCGGCTCTTCGCCTTCGTCCGCCACGTCGGCCGCTTCATCAGCCGCGGGCTCGACCGCAGAAGACTCCTCCGCCGGCGCAGCCGCTTCGACTGACTCGTCGGCGGCGTCCGCTGACTCGGCCTCGACGCCTTCGGCATCGGCTCCGGTCGCGTCAGCGGCCGCAGCTCCACCGCCGAACATTCCCTTGGCTCGATCGAGGAAGGAGCCCTTCTTGGAGCTCTTCTCGCCTTCGTCCTGGTGGTCGGCCAACTCGTAGTCGACAAACTCGATGATCGCGAGCTCGGCATTGTCGCCGTGCCGGCGGCCGAGCCGCATGATCCGGGTGTAGCCGCCCGGCCGATCGGCGAAACGCGGGGCGATGTCGTCAAAGAGGCGCTTGGCGACCGCTTTGTCGGGCACCATGACTGCAACCCGCCGGCGCGCCGCCAGGGTCCCGGTGCGAGCCATCGTGACCATGCGCTCGGCGATGGGCCGAAGCTCCTTCGCCTTGCAGACCGTGGTGATGATGCGGTCGTGGGTGAACAGCGCGACCAGCTGATTGCGGAACAACGCCTTGCGGTGGGACGACGTGCGTCCGAGCTTGCGTCCGTGAACTCGATGTCGCATCGATTATCTCCGTTCTTACCAATCGGTCCTTCTTGACCGGCGTCCGCACCCCCTCGGGCGGGCAGCGGAACTCACAGCTACCGGCTCTCGGCCGATCGCCTTTCTCTACAGATCCAGGTTCATTCCAAATCCGAGCCCGAGAACCTCGAGCTTGTCACGCACTTCCTTGAGCGATTTCTCGCCGAAATTGCGGATCTCAACCATTTCCTTCTCGCCGCGGGCGACGAGGTCGCGCAGGGTACGGATGTTCGCGTTCTTGAGGCAGTTCATCGACCGAATCGAAAGTTCGAGGGTGTCGATGCTCGAATCGAGAACGCTCTCTTCCTCGGGTTCGGCCTCGGCCTCGGGCTTGGGTTCCATCTCCTCCACCGTCGACAGGCGGGCGTACATGTCCATGTGCCCCTGGACCAACTGGGCGGCCTGTGAAAGGGCCTCCTCGGGTCCGATGGTGCCGTTGGTCCAGACCTCCAGCACGAGGCGTTCGTAGTTCGTCATCCGACCCAACCGCGCCATTTCGACCCGGAAGTTCGCCTTGGTCACCGGCGAATGGGCGGAGTCGATCGGGATGAACCCGACATCGAGGTCTTCGGTCTGGTTCTCTTCGGCCTGAACATAACCGCGGCCCGCGGCGACCCGAACTCTCATCTTGAGCTGGCCGTCGACGGACAGCGTCGCGACGTGGACGTTGGGGTCGATGACCTCGACCTGATGCGAACCGACCAGTTGGCCGGCGGTGACCTCTCCCGGGCCCTTGGCGTCGAGGGTCAGAAAGGCCGCATCCTGGCCGTGGATCTTGAGCGGAATCATCTTGAGATTGAGGATGATGTCGGTGACGTCCTCGACAACCCCGGGGACCGCCGAAAACTCGTGGTCGGCGCCGCCGATCTTGACGGCGGTGATGGCCGCACCCGGAATCGACGAAAGCAGGGCGCGACGAAGGGCGTTGCCCACCGTCGTTCCCCATCCCCGCTCGAAGGGCTGGGCGATGAAGCGGGCAAAGGTGTCGGAGCGATCTTCGCTCTCCGGCTGCACCTGCGACGGGCGCTGAAACTCATGCCAGATCATGCAACCTCCAGCCTACCGGGAGTAGAGCTCGACGATGAGCTGCTCCTGGATCGGGTACCGGATGTCCTCGCGGGACGGAAGCTCGAGAACCTTGCCGGCCATCGCGGCCCCGTCAAGCTCGAGCCACGGCGGGATGCCCCGCCCCTGGGCGAACTCGAGGGCGTCGTTGATGGTCGGAACCTTTCGGCTCTTCTCGGCCACTGCGATCTCCATCGCGGGCTTGACCCGGAAGGAGGGGATGTCCACCCGGCGGCCGTCAACCACGATGTGGCCGTGGCGCACGAGTTGTCGGGCCTGGGTTCTCGAGGTCGCAAAACCAAGAGAATAGACGACATTGTCGAGCCTCAGCTCGAGAAAGCTGAGCAGGTTTTCGCCGGTGACGCCGCGCTTGCGGTTGGCGCCGTCGAAGGTGCGACGGAACTGGTTTTCGAGCACGCCGTAGATCCGGCGGAGCTTCTGCTTCTCGCGGAGCTGCAGACCGTACGCCCGCACCTTGCGTCGACGTCCCTGACCGTGCTGGCCGGGGGGCGCATTGCGGCGTTCGATGGCGCACTTTTCCTTGTAGCAGCGTTCACCCTTCAAAAAGAGCTTCATTCCCTCGCGCCGGCAAAGACGACAGACTGGTCCTCTGTATCGAGCCATGTTTCTCTCCTCAGACCCTGCGCCGCTTCGGCGGACGGCAGCCATTGTGCGGAATCGGCGTGATGTCGCGGATGCTCTTGATCTCGAGACCGCTGGCAGCGACCGCGCGGATCGCGGACTCGCGGCCGGGACCGGGGCCCTTGACGAGGACGTCAACGCTGCGGACGCCGTTGTCCTGAGCCTGCTCGGCCGCGTTCTTCGACGCGAGCTGGGCAGCGTAGGGGGTCCCTTTGCGCGAGCCCTTGTAGCCGGTTCGACCACCGGAGGACCAGCACAGAGTCCCACCGCTGGGATCCGAAAAAGTCACGATGGTGTTGTTGAAGGTCGCATGAATGTGCGCAATGGCGTGGGGCACGTTCTTGCGTTCGCGACGCGCTTTGCGCCCTGGTTTGCGATCAGTGGCCATGAGTTCTCTCCCGCCCTACTTCGTGACTTTCTTCTTGCCGGCCACCGCCTGGCGCCGCGGACCCTTGCGTCCACGTGCGTTGGTGTGGGTACGCTGACCGCGAACCGGCAGACCTCGGCGATGACGGATTCCACGGTAGCAGCCGATCTCGATCAGCCGCTTGATGTTCATGGCGACCTCTTTACGAAGGTCACCCTCAACACCGCCTTGATCCTGGATCACGCGCTGGATCCGGAGGACCTCGTCTTCCGACAGGTCCTTCACTTTGATTCCTTCTTCGACTCCGGCCGCTCCCAGGATCTTGATCGCCCGGGTCCGACCGATACCATAGATATAGGTCAGGCCGATCTCGACCCTCTTTGCCGACGGCAGTTCAACACCTGCTATGCGTGCCATCGCACTCCTCCTCGATCAGCCTTGACGCTGCTTGTGTTTGGGGTTCTCGCAGAGAACCCGAATCACGCCCTTGCGGCGAATGATCTTGCACTTCGAACACATACGTTTCACTGACGGACGAACTTTCATCGTCGCCCCCTCTTACCTATTTGTAGCGGTAGACGATCCGCCCACGCTTGAGATCGTAGGGCGAGAGTTCTACCAAGACCTTGTCGCCGGGAAGAATGCGGATGAAATGCTTGCGCATCTTTCCCGAGATATGCGCGAGCACTTCGTGGCCGTTCTCCAACTCGACGCGAAACATCGCGTTTGGGAGAGGCTCCACCACACTTGCGACCACTTCGATCGCTTCTTCCTTCGCCATTCAATCACTCCTCGAGACCGAGCACACGATGGCCGTCTGACGTTACCGCCACCGAGTACTCAAAATGGGCAGCGAGTTTACCGTCTTCGGTCCTCGCTGTCCAGCCGTCATCGTCGATCTTTACCCGCCAGCTTCCGGCGGTGATCATGGGCTCGATGGCAAGCACCAGACCGGGTTTGAGAATCTGCCCGCGGCCGGCATTTCCATAGTTCGGAACCTGCGGCTCTTCGTGCAGCGAACGCCCGATCCCGTGGCCGACGAACTCACGTACGACCCCGAACCCGGCTTCCTCGGCATGAGATTGGACGGCGGCGCCGATATCCCCGAGCCGTTTGCCGGGCGCCACTTCGTCGACGGCACGGTCCAGGCAACGCTTGGTCACCTTCATCAAGCGCTCCGCCTCGCCGTTGACGTGGCCGATCCCGAAACTGACGGCCGCGTCGCCGAAGAAGCCATCGAGAACGACACCGCAGTCCACGCTCAGGAGGTCGCCGTCGCGAAGCCGGATCTTCCCGCTCGGGATCCCGTGGACGATCTCATCGTTGACCGAGGTGCAGAGGGTCGCCGGGAAACCGCGGTACCCCTTGAAGGCGGGCACGCCGCCCTCGGAGAGGATCAGCTCCTCCGCGATGGCGTCCAGATCGGCGGTGCTGACGCCCGGCGCCGCGGCTTCCCGGACGGCGTCGAGGGCACGGTGCACAACCTGATTGGCATGGTGCATGGCATCGAGCTCGGAGGCGGACTTGAGGACGATCATGCGACCACCTGCGCCGCCACCGATTCGTCGATCGCCTCCGCCACCCGGGCAATCGCCAGTCTGCCGTCAACCACTACGAGCTGTTCCCGATTGCGGTAGAACTCCGCCAACCCGGCGGCGTGCCGGTGGTAGACGCGCAAGCGGTCGCGGACGACCTCTTCGCGATCGTCGTCGCGCTTGACCAGCGGCTCGCCGGTCAGATCGTCGACTCCCGGGGTCTTGGGGGGATCCTCGTGTCGATGATAGGTGCGCCCCGAGCCGGGATGGATCAACCGGCCTTCGAGCCGGGAAACGATCACGTCGTCGGGCACGTCGAGGAGGATGACCTGTTCGATGCGACGCCCGAGCTCGGCGAGGATGCCGTCGAGCAGTTCGGCCTGGCCGACGTTGCGTGGATAACCCTCGAGGATGAACCCGCGGGCGCAGTCGTCGCGGTCGATCCGCTGCAGGATGAGTCCGCCCATGACTCGATCGGAAACCAGCTCCCCGCGGCCGAGGTTCGACTGAACCTCGCCACCGAGCCCGGTGCCGCTGGCCACCTCGCCCCACAGCATGTCTCCGGTGGAGATGTGCGGCAGCTGGTAGCGCTCGGCCAACAGGCGCGCCTGAGTACCCTTACCCGAGCCCGGGGGGCCCAGCAGTACCAGGTTGAGGCTGGAATACGTCGGCGCCATTACCGTCTCCCGCGAATCCGCCCGCGACGCATGAAACCGTCATAGTGGCGCATGACCAACTGGGACTCGATCTGTTGGACCGTGTCCATGGCCACACCGACCACGATGAGCAGCGACGTGCCGCCGAAGAAGAACTTGATGCCGAGACCTTCGGTGAACCACCGGGGCAGGAAGGCATCGAGAGTCGGCCCGACCATCGGGATGGTCGCAACCTTGAATCCGGAGATCAGGATCTGCGGCAGAATCGCGACCAGCGCCAGGTAGAGCGCGCCGACCAGGGTCATCCGAGTGAGAATCCGGTCGATGAACTCTGCGGTTCGCTTGCCGGGGCGGATCCCGGGGATGAACCCACCGTACTTGCGCATGTTCTCCGCGGTGTCTTCGGGGTTGAAGATGATCGAGGTGTAGAAGTAGCAGAAGAAGACGATGGAGAGGAAGTAGATCAGGTTGTACAGCGGCTCACCGTAGTTGAGCGCCTCGACGATCTTCTGCAGCCAACGGTTGTCGATCATCTGGCCGAGGGTCTGCGGGAACGACATGATGGATGCGGCGAAGATCACCGGGATCACGCCGCCGGTGTTCAGGCGCAGAGGAAGATACGTGCTCTGGCCGCCGTAGACCCGGCGCCCGACCACGCGCTTGGCGTACTGAATCGGGATCCGGCGCTGCGCTCGCTCCATATAGACGATGGCTGCCACTACTCCGACCATGAAGACGACCAGGATCGCGATGGTGATCACGCTCAGGCTGCCGGTCCTCACATCGGTGATGGTGTTGACGATGGCGCCCGGGAGGCCGACGACGATGCCGGCGAAGATGATCAGCGAAATGCCGTTGCCGATGCCGCGTTCGGTGATCTGTTCGCCGAGCCACATGACAAAGGCGGTCCCCGTGGTCAGGGTGAGCACCGTCAGCAGACGGAACCCCCAGCCTTGGAGATCCTCGGGCACCAGCGGTGCGCCGCCGGGGGCCGTGGTCCGCTCGAGGAAGAATGAGATGCCCATGCCCTGGATCACCGACAGCACCACGGTTCCGTAGCGCGTGTACTGAGTGATCTTCCGGCGGCCGAGATCACCCTCTTTCGAGAGCTTCTCGAGATAGGGCCACACAACGGTCAGCAACTGGAGAATAATCGATGCCGAAATGTAGGGCATGATCCCCAGCGCAAAAATCGTCATTCTCCCCAAAGCGCCACCCGAGAAAAGGTTCAAAAAGCCGAGCACGGTACCTTGGGCCGCCGTGGTGAACTCCTTGATCGCCACCGGGTCGATACCCGGAATGGGGATGAATGCACCGATGCGGTAGACCGCAAGCAAGGCGAAGGTGAACAGAACCCGGTTTCTAAGATCGGGAATGGCGAAGATGTTGCGGAAGCTCTCGATCACGTCGTCACCGTTTCACAGCTGCCGCCGGCGGCCTCGATGCTCGCCTGCGCATTCTTAGAAAAGGCGTGCGCCTGCACGTTCAGTTTCTTGCCGAGTTCACCCGCCGCGAGCACCTTGACCGGTTTGGAGCCACCGCGAATCAGCCCCTTCTCGGTCAGGAGTTCGGGGGTGACGGTGTCACCATTGGAGAACACCCGTTCGAGATCGCGCAGATTGACGACCTGGTAGCCTACCCGGAAGATATTGGTGAAACCGCGTTTGGGGATCTGACGCACGAGGGGCATCTGACCGCCCTCGAAACCCCAACGCCGCGAGTATCCGCTGCGCGACTTCTGGCCCTTGTGGCCTCGCCCCGCCGTTTTTCCGTTGCCCGATCCCGGACCCCGCCCGACGCGCTTGCGTTTGTGGGTGGCGCCTGCGGCCGGCTTGAGATTGTGAAGTTCGTTGGCCATCTCAGCCCTCCAACTTCTCGACCCTGACCAGATGGGAGACCTTGTTCACCATGCCGCGGATGTACTCGTCATCGATGCGCGTCACGGTGCGGCCGATCTTGCCGAGACCGAGACCCGCAAGCACCTTTTTCTGCCTGCCCTGGAACCCGATCCCGCTCTTCACCTGGGTGATCTTGATCATGCTCGTGGTTTTCTTGGTTGCAGCCTTTTTCGGCGCCGCCTCTGCAGGCGCGGCTTTCTCGACTGCCGGCTTCTTCTCGTCGTCCTGCTTGGCCGCAGCCTTCTTGGGCGCGGCCTTCTTCGCGGGCGCCTTTTCGGAGGCGGCCTTTTTCGCGGGCGCCTTCTTGGCAGGCGCCTTTTTTTCGGCGGCCTTCTTGGCCGGGGCTTTCTTGGCCGGGGCTTTCTTGGCCGGGGCCTTGTCGGCCGGGCTCACCTCGACGTGGTCTTTCTTCTCTTCAGCGGTCATGACTTCTCAGCCTCCTCCGCCGGTGCATCGGCGGCGGTCTCGGCGGCGGCCTTTTCGACCACCGACTTATCCACCTGTTCCTCGCCCTTGGCGGCCGACTCGACCGGTTCGATTGCCTGGTCGGAACCGGCGACATCGACACCGCGAAGACGCCGGACCTGTTGGTCGGTCATCAGGTTCTGCAGGGCATCGAAGGTCGCGCGAACCACGTTGAAGGGGTTCCGGCTGCCGACGATCTTGGTCAGGATGTCCTGGATTCCGGCAGACTCCATGACGGCACGGACGCCGCCACCGGCAATCACCCCGGTACCCGGAGATGCCGGACGGAGCAGGACCCGGGTCGCGCCCCATCGGCCCCAGATGGTGTGCGGGACGGTCCCGCCGACCAGGGGCACCTTGACCATCTCTTTTCGGGCCTGCTCGGAGGCCTTCTGGATGGCGGGCGGCACCTCGCGTGCTTTTCCGGTGCCATAGCCGACGCGGCCGGCTCCGTCGCCGGCAACCACGACCGCCGAGAAGGAAAAGTTCTTCCCACCCTTGACGACCTTGGCGACCCGGTTGATGTGGACGACGGTCTCGGCGAATTCGCTGTCACGATCTCGGTTCATCATCGTCTGTGTCCCTAGAACTTCAGGCCCGCTTCGCGGGCGCCCTCGGCGATGGCACGGATCACTCCGTGATATTGGAAACCACCGCGATCAAAGACTACGGTGTCGACACCCAGGCTCTTGGCGCGCTCCGCGATGAGCTCGCCCACTTTCTTACCTGCTGCGCGGTTGCCCGTCGATCCGAGGTCCCCGGTGGACGCCTTCTCGAGGGTCGAGACTGCGGCCATGGTCACCCCGTGCTCGTCATCGACGATCTGAGCGTACAGGTGGCGAAGACTCCGGAAGACGGTGAGGCGCGGCCGCTGCGCGGTTCCCCGAACATGCTGCCTGAAACGGCGCTTGCTCTTTTCACGACGCTGTTTGCGATCTGGGATGCGGCTCATTATTTCGCCCCCTGTTTCCCGGCTTTGGTCCGAATCCGCTCGGTGGAATAACGGACACCCTTGCCTTTGTAGGGCTCGGGCGGCCGCAGACCGCGAATCTCGGCGGCGATCTGACCGACCTGTTGGCGGTCGATGCCGTTGACCGTGATTCGATTGGCCTTGGTATCAACATCGATGTCGATACCCTTCGGGATTTCAAAGTTGATGGGATGCGAGTAGCCGAGATTGAAGACGACGGCGTTGCCCTGCTTCTCGGCTCGGTAGCCGATACCGACGATGTCGAGGGCCTTGGACCAGCCGTCGGAGACACCGGTGATCGCGTTGGCCATCAACGCACGGGCGAGACCGTGGTAGGCGCGGCTCTGCTTTTCGTCGTTGGCCCGATCGAGGGAGAAGTTGCCGTCGGCGACCTGGGCCGAGATCCCTTGATTCAGGCTGACTTCAAGAGCGCCCTTCGGTCCCTTGACGCCGACAAGGTTGCCTTCAACCTTGACCTCGACACCCTTCGGAATCGGGATTGGTTTTCTTCCAGTCCGTGACATGGTCTCCCCCTACCAGACTTCACACAGGACTTCGCCACCGATCCGAAGGCTGCGCGCCTGCTCGTCGGTAACAACCCCGCGATTGGTGGAGATCACTGCGACGCCGAGCCCGCTGCGAACATTCGGCAGATCCTCGACCCCGCGGTAGATGCGGAGGCCGGGCTTGGAGACCCGGCGGATGCCGTGGATCACGGGTTCGCCGTCGTCGGCGTACTTGAGGTAGATGCGGAGGGTGCCCTGCGGACCTTCCTCAATCATCTTGAAGGTGCGAATGTAACCCTCCTGCTTGAGGATCTTCGCGATCTCCAGTTTCATCTTTGATGCCGGCACATCCGTCCTGTCGTGGCGTACCGCCGCGGCGTTGCGGATCCGGGTCAGCAGATCGGAAATAGGATCAGTCATGCTCATAATCGAAACCCCTCACCAGCTCGCCTTGGTCACCCCGGGGAGAAATCCCTCGAGGGCCAATTTCCGGAAGCACACACGGCAGAGCTGAAACTTTCGCATGTAACCCCTGGGACGACCACAGGCGCGGCAGCGGTTGTGATGACGCACCTTGAATTTGGGCTTGCGAAGGCTCTTGGCAATACTGGACTTCTTTGCCATGGTCTTCCTCCTAACGCTCTCTGAACGGCATCCCGAGACCGGCGAGCAGCGCTTTCGCCTGGTCGTCGGTCGGAGCCGTCGTTGTGATCGTAATATTCATCCCGACCGTACCTTCGATTTTCTGGTAGTCGACTTCGGGAAAAATGAGGATGTCGCGGACACCCAACGTGTAGTTGCCTCGGCCGTCGAATGCGCTCGGTGAGGTTCCGCGGAAGTCGCGCACGCGAGGCAACCCGATGGCGATGAGCCGCTCGAGAAACTCGTACATGCGCTCGGCCCGGAGCGTCACCTTGCAGCCGACCGGCATTCCTTCGCGCAGCTTGAAGGCCGCGATGGACTTCCTCGCCTTGCGGATCAACGGCTTCTGTCCGGTGATGAGGGTCAGCTGTTCGACAGCCACATCGAGGAGTTTGGCGTTCCTCGATGCCTCGCCGACCCCGATGTTGCAGGTGATCTTCTCGATCCGCGGCACCTGCATTGGATTGGTCAACCCGAACTCCTTCTGGAGCTTGGGAAAGACCTCTTCTTTATACGTAGTTAGCAAGCGCGCCATCGTCCCTCCTATCGGTCGAGAATCGCGCCGTCGACCTTGGAAACGCGGACTTTTCGTCCGTCGTCCAAAATTTTGTAGCCGACTCGGGTTGGCCGCCCGGAATCGGGGGAAACCACCATGACGTTGGAGACGTGGATCGCCGCTTCGCGCTCCACGATTCCACCCTGTACCTTCTTCTGAGGGTTGGGTCGGGTGTGGCGCTTGATCATGGCCACGCCCTCGACCACAACGCGATCGCGGTCGCGATCGACCCGCAGAACACGTCCCCGTTTTCCGGCATCCTTGCCGGAAATGACTTCGACGTTGTCGCCCTTCTTGATCTTCATCATCAACTCCTACAGAACCTCGGGGGCGAGTGAAACGATTTTCATGAAACGACGCTCCCGGAGCTCACGAGCCACCGGCCCGAAGACGCGGGTACCGATCGGCTCATTGTCGGGATTGATGAGCACCGCGGCGTTCTCGTCGAAGCTGATGTAGGAGCCGTCGCGGCGGCGCTTACGGGCCCTTGTCCGGACGATCACGGCCTTGACCACGGCGCCCTTCTTGATATCGGACTCCGGCGCGGCCTCTTTCACCGCACAGACGATGATGTCGCCGATCCCGGCATAGCGCGGAGCCGACGAGCCGCCGAGTTGGCGGATCGCCTGGAGCTTCCGTGCGCCGGAGTTGTCGGCCACGTTGAGGTGGGTTCCCATCTGAATCATTGCTGTCCTCCCGGCCTACTCGGCGCGCTCGATCACCTTGCGAACGCGCCACTTCTTGCGGCGGGACAAGGGCCGGCACTCCTCGATGAGGACGCGGTCACCCTTGTTGCAGGTGTTCGACTCGTCGTGCGCCATGAACTTGGAACTGGTGCGCACGAACCGGTGATAGAGCGGGTGCATGACAAAGTTCTCCACCTTCACCACCACCGACTTATCAGCAGCGGCGGAGAGAACCACGCCAACCTTGGTGGTCTTGCGGGATGTCTTGGCGGCTTCGATCATCATGCACTCTCCTGGACCCGGAGCTCATTGATCACCGTGAGCACCCGGGCGATATCCTTGCGAACCTCGCGAATCTTGACGGGGTTCTCAATCTGGCCGGTCGACTTCTGAAAGCGGAGCTTGAAGAGCTGCTCCTCGAGGTCCGACAGAGTCTTGGTCAACTCTTCGACTGAACGTTCACGTAGCGTCGGGGCTTTCATCGCCGCTCTCCTCTTGTCACGAATCGGGTCCTCAGCGGGAGCTTGTGCGCTGCAAGCCGCATGGCCTCGCGGGCGATGGGCTCCGCCACACCTTCCATCTCATAGAGAATGCGGGCAGGCTTGATCACCGCCACCCATTCCTCGGGAGCGCCCTTCCCCTTGCCCATTCGGGTTTCGAGGGGCTTCTTGGTGACGGGCTTGTCCGGGAAGATCCGAATCCAGATCTTGCCGCCGCGCTTGACGTGACGGGTCATGGCGATACGAGCGGCCTCGATCTGCCGCGCCGTGAGCCAACCGCGTTCGATCGCCTGCAGCCCGAAATCACCAAACGAAATGGTGGAGCCCCGAAGGGCGACGCCGCGGTTTTTCCCGCGCTGCTGTTTCCTGTACTTGACTTTTTTCGGCATCAACATGATGACGACTCCTCACAGACGCTTGAGATGCGGACGCGCGCGGTGGCGCTCGCCGCGGTAAACCCAGACCTTGACGCCGATGACGCCGTAGGTGGTGAACGCGGTTTCGAATCCATAGTCGATGTCGGCCTTGAGGGTGTGGAGCGGCAGGCGCCCCTGCAGATACCGCTCGGAGCGGGCGATCTCGGCACCGTTCAACCGGCCGGCGCAGCGGATCTTGATCCCCTGGGCGCCAAAACGCAACGCATTTTCGATGGCGCGCTTCATGGCGCGCCGGAAGGCGATGCGCCGCTCGAGCTGGCGAGCCACGTTGGCGGCGATGAGGTGGGCGTCGATCTCGGGCCGTTGGATCTCCTGGATATTGATGTGGATGTCCTGGCCGTAGCGCCGCATGAGGTCGTCGCGCAGCTTGTCCACCTCGGCGCCCTTGCGGCCGATGATGATTCCGGGACGGCCGGAAAGGATGTTCACCCGCAGCTTCGATGCCGTTCGCTCGATGTCGATGGCGCTGACGGCGGCGTTCTTGAGCCTATCCATGAGCTCGGATCGAAGCTGGAGGTCTTCATGCAACAGGTTGGCGTAGCTGGATCCGTCGGCGTACCAGCGCGAGCGCCAGGTGTTGTTGTAGCCGAGGCGGAACCCGTACGGGTGTGTTTTCTGTCCCACTGGTGCCTCCTAGTTCTCGCGCACTGCCAGCTGGACAGTGATATGGCAGGTCCGCTTGAGGATGCGATGTGACCGCACCCATTTCGAGGCCGGCCGGGCTCGTTTCAGACTGGGTCCGCCGTCGACGGTGATGGTCTTGATGAAGACCCGGTCGACGTCAACCCCTGGTTGGGCTTGCTCGAGGTTGGCCAGAGCCGATTTCACCAACTTCGCCACGTCCGCAGCTGCGTACTTTCGACACAGCTGAAGCGAAGTCAGCGCCGGCTCCACCGCTTGGCCGCGAACGAGATCGACGACCAGCCGCGCCTTGCGCGGTGACGAGCGATAATATCGCAGAGTTGCTTGAGCGTCCATGGTCATCCCCTACCGTGCGCCCCGGTCGGACCGACCGCTGGCGTGACCGCGGAAAGTCCGGGTCGGCGCAAATTCGCCGAGCTTGTGCCCGACCATGTTTTCGGTGATGTAGACCGGCACGAACTTGTGACCGTTGTGAACGGCGATGGTGGTGCCGACCATGAGCGGGGTGATGGTTGAGCGTCGCGACCAGGTCTTGATCACACGGCGGTCACCGGAGTCCGAGACTGCCTGCACCTTCTTCATGAGGTGGTCATCGACGAACGGTCCCTTGCGGATCGAGCGAGCCATCTTTCCCCCCTACTTCTTTCGCCGCGAAACGATGAGGCGATCGGACGCCTTCTTTCGACGGGTCTTCGCGCCCTTGGTCGGCCAGCCCCACGGCGAGACCGGGTGGCGGCCCTTGTTCCGGCCCTCACCACCGCCGTGCGGGTGATCCACCGGGTTCATCGCGGTGCCGCGGGTCTGCGGGCGGATTCCGAGCCAGCGCGAGCGGCCGGCCTTGCCGATCGTGATATTCGAGTGGTCGGTGTTGCCCACCTGACCGATGGTGGCGATGCAGACCGAGAGCACCATGCGCATCTCGCCCGACGGCATCCGGATGGTGGTGTAACTGCCCTCTTTCGCCATGATCTGCGCCGAGGCGCCGGCCGAGCGGACCATCTGGCCGCCCTTGCCGGGCTTGAGCTCGACGTTGTGGACTTGGGTGCCGAGGGGGATGTTGCCGATCGGCATCGCGTTGCCCGTCCGCACATCGGTCTTGGTGCCGGCAATGACCTGGTCGCCCACTTTGATGCCGTTCGGCGCCAGAATGTAGCGCTTTTCGCCGTCGGCATAGTGGAGCAGCGCGATGAAGGACGAGCGGTTGGGGTCGTACTCGATGGTCGCAACCTTGGCCGGTACGTCGAACTTGTCGCGTTTGAAATCGATCGCGCGATAGCGCCGCTTGTGGCCCTGGCCACGATGGCGCACCGTGATATGGCCGTCGGAGTTGCGGCCCGACGAGCGCTTCTTGCCCGTGGTGAGCTTCTTCTCGGGCGTCGATCTCGTGACCTCCTCGAAATCGAGGTTGGTGACGAAACGCCGGCCCGAAGACGTCGGTTTGTGGTTCTTGATCGCCATACGGGCCTCCTCACACGCCCTCGAAGAACTCGAGGTTCTTCGAGCCCGGCGCGAGCTTGACGTATGCCTTGCGCGTCGCCGGTCGGTGGTTCGCCACACGGCCGTAACGCATGATCGGTTTGCCCTTGCGGTTGACGATGCGTACGGCCGCGACTTCCACGTCAAAGAGCTCTTCGACCGCGTGGCGGACCTGAATCTTGTTCGCCCGCCGATCGACCTCGAAGCAGACGGTGTTCTCCTGTTCCTGCATCATTGTGGTCTTCTCGGTGAGCAGTGGACGACGAATGATCTCGCGCGGCTTCATGACAGCACCTCCGCAAGAGACCGGACGGCAGGCTCGGTCGCCACGATCCAGCGGTGGTTGAGCACCTCGTAGACGTTGAGCGACGTGGCATCGAGCATGGTGAGCTCGGGCCGGTTGCGGCTCGCGAGGTGGAGGTTGAGGTTTTCCAGACCATCCACCAGGAGGACCTTTTCACCACCGATGCCGAGGGCATCGAGATGCTTCATGAACTCCTTGGTCTTGGGATCCGGGAGCTGCATCGACTCGAGCACCAGCAGCCGACCTTCGGCCACCCGCTGCGAGAGCACTCCCCGCAGCGCGGCGCGGCGGGCCTTCTTGTTGACCTTCTGCGCGTACGACCGCGGTTGCGGTCCATGCACGGTTCCGCCGGAACGCCACAGCGGCGACTGGCGGGTACCGGAACGCGCGCGACCGGTGTGTTTCTGTTTCCACGGCTTGGCACGGGTTCCCGTGACTTCGCTGCGGTCCTTGGCGTGGTGGGTCCCGCGACGGCGGCTCGCAAGGTAGGCACGAACGACTTCCCAGACGAGATGGTCGTTGGCTTCACGGGCGAACACGTCATCGGGGAGCTCAACCGAGCCGACGATCTCGTTTTCCCAGTTTTTGACGTCGATCTTCATGGTCATTCTCCCGCCCTATACCTTGACGATGCGGATGTAGCTGTTCCGCGCCCCGGGAACACCGCCCTTGAGGAAGAGGAGATTGCGGTCGGTATCGACCTTGACCACGGTGACGTTCTTCACGGTGATCGTGGCGTTGCCGTGCTGACCGGGCATCTTCTGACCGGGGAACACCCGCGACGGCCACGCCGACCGGCCGATGGAACCGGGCGCACGGTGGAACATGGAGCCGTGGGTCGCTCTTCCGCCGCCGAAGCCGTGACGCTTGATCACGCCCTGGAAACCCTTGCCCTTCGAACGACCGATGACATGCACCTTCTCGTCGGCGCCGAAGATGTCCGCGAGCACCGAATCGCCGGGCTTGGACTCGTCATCGGCGTCGACCGGGACCTCGGCTGTGAGCCGAGTCGGGGGAACGCCGGCGGCGGCGAAATGACCCCGGATGGGCTTCGGCGCGTTGCGCCTCGGAGTGGATTCGACCAGACCGAGCTGAACCGCCTCGTAGCCGTCCCGTTTGGTGGACTTCCGCTGAACAACGATGCACGGCCCAGCTTCGACCACCGTCACGGGCACAGCGCGCCCGTCGTCGTCGAAGATCTGAGTCATGCCGACTTTCTTGCCGAGTATGCCGCGTACCATATCTACCTCACCGTGCGCCGTAGGCTTTGATCTGGACGTCGACGCCGGCCGGCAGCTCGAGCTTCATCAGAGCATCGATGGTCTGCTGGGTCGGCTCGAGAATGTCCAGAAGCCGTTTGTGCGTGCGGATCTCGAACTGCTCGCGGGACTTCTTGTCCACGTGCGGAGAACGCAGCACGGTAAACCGCTGAATATGAGTCGGCAGCGGGATCGGCCCGAAGATACGGGCGCCGGTCCGCTGAGCGGTGTCAACGATTTCGGTCGCCGACTGGTCCAGCAGGCGATAATCGAAGGCCTTGAGTCTGATGCGGATCTTTTCGCTGGCCATGTGTCTACTCCAAGATCTCGGTGATGGAACCGGCGCCCACGGTCCGGCCGCCTTCACGAATCGCGAACCGCAGCCCGCGCTCCATCGCGATGGGCGTCAGAAGCTCCACCTCGATATTCGTGTTGTCGCCCGGAATCACCATCTCCACACCCTCGTCCAGAT
>JAHECW010000009.1:43818-60015 GCA_024641545.1 Acidobacteriota bacterium | reverse complement strand
CCGGTGGAGACCCGACCGGCCACCGCCGTGGTCCTGGCAGGCCTGGTGCTCGCGCTTTCCTTCTGGGGATGGCGGCACGGCACGAGAGGGTCGCCGACGCTTGCCGCCGCGTCGATCGGGATCTTCGTCCTGGCCGCATCGACGTTCTCGGGCTGGGACGCGGCCCGCGGAGTCGGTGAGATCGGCACCATCGCCGTGGTCCTGGCGGTGATATGGCTGGCGTCGAGGACGGATCCCCCCGACGGGTACCCGGAGTTGCTGGCCCTGGCCCTGGCGGGACTCGCCGTCTGGGGCCTGTGGCAGGTGGTCACCGGTCTTGAGGCCCTCCGCCCAGCCCTGGAGGCGCTTCCTCAAGCGGCACGGATCTACGCCGAGGAGCGGCTCGCGAGCCGGCGGGCGTTTGCGTCACTCCCTCTGCCCAGTCATCTCGCGGTCCTGCTCGCGACGGCGTTGCCGCTCGTTCTCGCTCGGGTGCGGGCTTCGGCTGCCGGAATGGCATGGGCGCTCGTTGCGGTCCTGGCGATCCTCGGCCTGGTCGCGACCCGCTCTCCGGTCGGCGTCGGGCTCGCGCTACTGGCCTCCGGCGCGCTCGCAGCCCGGCGCAGCCGGCTCCTCCTGGTCGTCACAACCGTGCTCTTGGCGGTGGCCCTTGCAGGCGTGGCCGCGGTTCGCAGCGATGTCGGGCAGCTCGAGCCGGTGGTCCTTCGGCTCGACAACTGGCGGACCGCGCTGTGGTTGGCGGGGACGGCGCCGGCGGCGGGTGTCGGCCTGGCGAGCTATGCCCAGGCCACCCAGGTCACGCCGCTCGAGGTCGGCAACCGGCCGGCGCACGCGCACAACCTCCCCCTGGAGTGGTTGGCCGAGTTCGGACCGGCCGGTCTGATCGGGTTCGCTTTCGCGGCTTCAGGTCTGCTCACGCTGGTCTGGCGATTGTGGCCGCGCTCGCCGGCGCTCGCCGTGTCGTTGATGGTGATACCGCTCCACAATCTGGTGGACTTCTCGCTGTATGTATCCGGCGTGGCGGTGCCGTGGGCGCTGCTCGTGGGATGGGGATCGGCAATCAGCGCAGGCGAGCGGACCAGGGCCGGAGCCCGACGGGGCGGCTTCGGGGCGATCTTCGCCGCCGCCGCCGTGGGTTTTGTGCTGGCTGGAGCGCACGCATCCAGCGGGGTGATCGAGACGACCGCAGCGGCGGACCGGGATCCCGGAGTTCGATTCGCGGGCGCACTTCGGGCTCTCGATGTGGCGCCGTGGAGGATCCAACCTCAGTTTCTCCTCGCCTCGGCCGCGATCGAGAGCAGAGATCCGACCCTGCTCGATCGGGCATGGGAGGAATTGGACTCGAGGCGTTGGCTGCGCCCGCGATCGGCCGCTCTCGCCGAACGAAGGGCCCGGGTGGCGCTGGCGCGCGGGGCGGTATCGGTGGCGATGAGGGAGCTGTGGTTGGCGGCGGAGATGGGTGGCGCCGGCCGCGACGGTCCCGGGCTCTATCGAGAGCTGTTGCTCGAACTCGAAGGCGGAGACCGTGCGGCGTCCGACTGAATATGCCGTCATCGCGGCCGCCCTGACGGTGGTGTCGGCCGCTGTCCTCGGCGGCGCCTTTCTGCCGACGCCACGGGTGGTGATCGGAATTTTCTTTGCGTGCGTGTGGCTCATAGCCGCGCTGGAGTGGACAGCCCGGCCGGCGCGTGACGAACTGTTGGCCCTCGGTCTGATCGGCTGGGGGGTTCTGTCCGCCGCCTGGGTCGGCGCGGCGCCGCTCGCCTCCAAGGAGACGCTGACCACCTGGAGCATCGCCTGGGCGCTCTGGGTCGTGACCCGAAGGGGCTCTCCGCGATGCCGCGCCGTCGCCCTCCGGATCCTCGCTGTGGGAGGGGCCGTCGCGGCCGTGGCGGTGGTCGTCACCGCGGTGACCCGGCACAGCATCCGGGTCGGCGGACTTCTCGACAACCCGAATGTCGCGGCAGCGTTGTTGGTTCCGACCCTGGTCGTCGGAATGAAGACTTTCGGCGAAGACCCGAAGTGGAAACGCATGCTGTGGTTCGGCGTTGTGGCGGCGGGCATCGTGCTGACCGGGTCGCGCGCCGGTCTCCTCGCCACCATCGTCGCGATCGCGGTGATGCTGCCGAGCGGCCGTCTTCGAAGAACCGGGGTGATCTCCGGCGTCGTTGTGGCCGCGCTCGCGCTCGGCTGGAGGTTCATCAGTCAACCCGACCTGCTGGCCTGGCACCGAGTCTCGATCTGGTGGGCGGTCGTCAGAATCTGGCTGACTCGACCCCTCACCGGAGTGGGGCCGGGGAGCCTCGTCGAAGCCGCCGGACCGGAGCGGATCCTCCACCCGGATCAGGTCGGGCGCTACCAATTCGTCGTCAGCTACGCCGAGTCGACCCCGCTCGCCGTCCTGGTCCAGCTCGGACTCGTGGGCCTGTTGCTCGCGTTTGCCGCCGTCGTGATGTGGTCCGTCGATACCCGGCGGTCGGGCGCCCTGAACGCCGCGCCCTTTCGAGCCGGGTTGGCGTCGATGGTGATGCTCGGCCTGTTTCACGACTTTCTCACGGCAGACCCGGTGTTGTGGTGGTGGGCCGTCATCATCGGGTGTTTCGGAACTCCCCGGCGGGTCGGCGCCGGAGCATCCGCGTTCCCGGCGCCATTGGGCGCCCGCCTCGCGATCGGCCTCGCGGCGGTGTGGCTCACCGCCTGGGGGCTCGTCGAACCGGCCGTGGCGAGGCGGATCTGGACCTCCGGCGATGAGGTTCGGGTTCGAGCGGAACGCGCCCTGCGCGCGGAGCCCTGGTACTCGGAACCCGCGAGCGGGCGGGCGCGCGAGATCGTCGCGCAAGCCGACCCCTGGACCTGGGAGAGCGCCGCCGAGGCGCTGCACTGGGCAACTCTGGCGGTGGAGGTTCACCCGGGCCTTGGTAGAAGCTGGGCGGATCTCGGCCGGGTTCACCTGCGCATCCTCACCGATCTCGGCGGCGCCGACCACGACGTCGAAGCCGCGAGGCAAGCTCTCGCCCGCGCCTGTGAACTCGATCCGCATCTTCCCTGGAACTGGCTCGAACGGGCGCGACTGGAGCGGATTCTGGGGAATCACCGGGAGGCTGTTCGATTGACGAGGCAGGCCCTTGCTGAAGAGCCGAACACGGTCCGAGGATGGCTGATGCTGAGCCGACTCGAGCTCGAGGTTGGCAGGATCGATGCGGGGCGCGAAGCGTTGACCGAGGCTGAAAGCCGTCGGGTCCTTCTGGACCGACCGGGCCTCAACGACTACGAACTTGAGCTGCTTTTTGTACCGCCAACCCAGCTGGAAACGCTTCAAACCGAGCTGGGGACCAGCAAGGTTGGTGAATCGTGAGTTGGGATCGGCGGTCCTCATGAGGGTGGAATCGAATCAGGGACATTCCAAACCCGCGCCGGCCAGCGGCCGCAACACTTCGGTTTTAGCCCTCGTTCTCGTGACGATGATCATTGGTCTACCGTTGCTCTTCGGTCGTGTTCTCGCTGGTCAAGACATCGTCAATTACCTCATCCACGCCCAGCAAACGGCGGAGAATCTCCGGCAGGGCGTGTTTTTCCCCTCTTGGGGAGGTGGATATAACTCCGGCTTCGGCTCGCCGGTTCTGCTTTTCTTTCCGCCCGTAACCAGCTATCTCGGTGCGATTGTGATGCTCGCTGGTGTGCCGGTGATTCTCGGCGTGGGCTGGCTCGCGCTGATGGCCCACTTGTGCTCCGGTGTGGCGGTCCTCGGTTGGCTGCGCTCTGCCGGGTTCGAGCGCTCAGCACTTCCAGCCGCCATCGTGTACATGATCGGACCCTATCGCCTGGTCGACCTTTACCTTCGGAGCGCGCTGGCCGAACACTGGGCGTTTCTGTGGCCGCCGTTGATCCTGTGGATCGCCGGCTCACCCAGGCTTCGGCCGCTCTGGCGGGTGACGCTGACGGCGCTCTCCGTGGCGGGTCTGCTTCTGACCAACGTGCCGTTGGCCATCCTCTTTGGAATCGGGCTCGCCATCTGGTTCGTCGTTTCGAAGAGAATCCACGGTCAGCGTCTCCAGGTTGCGAGCGGCGTGGGGCTGGGATTCGGTCTTGCCGTCTTCTCGCTGGTTCCCTTGGCGCTCGCATCGACGTTGCTCGATCTCGATGGTTGCTTCGGGGCCGAGTCGGGGAGGTTTCGACCCTCATCGAACACCCTCTTCGTGGGCGGTCCTTTCGACCATAGCCTGAATGTCCTGTTCTCCTGGACGGTTGTTGCGACCTTCTCGCTCGCAGTGGCTACTTGGGTACTCCTCGGGCGCACTAGGCGAGAATCGAAGAGCGCACGGTGGGCGATGATCGCGGCGATTGCCTGTCTGGCAGGAACGACGGGGCCTGCCGGTCCGGTATGGGACGCCACGCCGATCCTGGCGAACATCCAGTTTCCGTGGCGGATTTCAGCGGTGTTGACTCTCGTCACGGTGGGGTTGGTTGCCCGGCTGGAAACGCGCCGCGCATGGGTCGTGGTTGCTCTCGCCGGTGCGCTCGCGGTGCCGTTCTCGAGTTGGGACCGGACGATGAAGAAGACCACCTTTCTCTCCGAAAAGCCCGCCCATCGAGACCGACTGGGCACGGTCTTTCCGGATCCCTTCACCGCCTGGGAGGCCGGCAGCGGAGGCTGGTACTGGCGCCACCATCATTTGGTCGAGCTGTGTCTGCTGCCGAAAGACATGCCGAAGTTGCTGCTCGGCGAGTTCGCCGGTTCGCCCCATTCGAGCTTCGACAACATCCGTGGAAGGCCGGCGGTGTTGCTGGAAGATCCGACCATTCCCGTGGAGGTGATCGAGTGGGATCAAATACATCGGTCCATCAAGATCAACTCCCCGAGAGAAGGTACCCTCATGTGGCGGGTCCTTTGGTTCTCCAACATGCAGGTGAGGGTCGACGGCGTGGAGGTGCCGGTTGCTGTGGATCGCGCCACCGGCCTGCTCACTCATGCTATCCCGCCGGGCAGTCATCAGGTCGACTGGAGGTGGCGTCCCTTTGCGGCCTTGAGGTTAGCGCAAGGATTCTCCGTCTTGGCTTTTATTGTTGTGGTAGCCCTCGGTGGCACCGCGCTTGTTCGCCGACGTTCGCAGGTCGATGGCCGGGTGCCCGAGGGGATCGATGATCCTATGCAACAAAGGGAGATCGCTGAATTCGGGGTCTCCGGGACGACAGACGACCACATCCCCTGAACGGAGGTCTGCGGGGTCCGGGGTGCTTCGATATACCCGCGGGATCCGATGTTCATCGAGCCACTGCCGAGGGGGAACCCCCATCTCGAAGAGCAGAATGACGTTGTTGATTCGCTGGGACTCTTCGCCGATGAAGAAGCGTTCGACGTCCGGTCGGTCTCGGATGGCTTGGGCAACAGCGTTTTCTTCCCAGAAGAAGGGCCGCCAGACCTCGACCGGATAGACCTCGAAATACTGCGTGAGGTGGCGTCCGATGTCAGCCGGCCAGGTACAGATGATCAGGAGGAGAGCGGCCACGGGGAGGCGGGCGAGCTTGGCTGAATGGGGGGGGGCAGGGTCTTTGTCTGGGTTCAATCGGTTTCTGACCCAAGCCCACCATCGCAGCTCGAGGGATGCTACGGTGCAGATCCCGAAGGCAGCCAGGATCTGTGGCAGAGGGAGAAGGGGAATGGTCCGGATGGCATGAGGAATTCCGAGTGCAGTGAGCGATGCGGGAACCGGAGCCATGAAGAGCCACCACAGCAGGAAGGCGCTGGACCAACGGCGACCTCTCATCCCCAACCCCAACACACCGATGGCGGCGGCGAAAAACTCGGTCGGCGAGAGCATTCCTCCGCCCGGGTTGTGGCGAGGGTTCGCATCGCCATTCAACAGGAGAAAATCTATGGAAAGGTGTTTTGTGTAGTTGATCGCGAACGCGGTCGCAGTGGCGCACGTGGAACTCTCCCGGAGCCACAAGGGCCCATGGCGCCCCATGGGCGTCTGGAGCCACGCCGCGCGGCCGAGTTGCTGGGACAAAGGGCTGGTGCCGATGAAGAGTCGGCGGAACCGCGACTGAACGCGACCCTCGACACTGCCGTAGATGTTGGGGAGCAAAAGAACCACCAATAAGGAGATCGCAATGGCGGCCGGACGCCGATTTCGCCAAAGCCACCGACGACGAATCACCACGAAACCAACGAGGAGCAGTGGAACAAAGAGTTTCGCGACGCCATAACTGTAGGTTGCGATCGCGAGTGGGACTGAGGCCGCGATCATCAAATTCGGGCGGCGATCCGCCACGATCAGCAACAAGACCGCGAGCGTGATGAAAAGTGGAAGACTGATCGCTTCGAACGCGATTCGAGAGAACTGGAAGTGCCACGGCGAGACCGCGAGCAGGGCAGCTGCGATCACTCCACCCCATCGACCCAGCAGGGCGTTGCCAAGCAGGCCGGTTGCGAAAACCGTCAAGGCTCCGAGCAATGCCGAGGTGAAGCGAACACTGAACACATCGGTGCCGAGGGCCGCGATGGTCGACACACACAGGTAGATGAAGATGGGATTCTTGTACTCGCCGAATGCCTCGAAGTAGAGGGGCAGATACACGCCGTGCTCGTCGCGACCGGTTTCGAGCACACACCGTGCGTTGTAACCAATGGACGCCTCGTCCAAGTGAAATCCGTTGGGAATGTCGGCGAGCCGGTAGGTTCGCAGCATCAAGGCACCCAGGGCAATCAGGCCGATCACCGCAAGAAAAAGTGCGTTGCGCCCGAAGAGTTCACCCGAAATCCTCGATCTCCCCGGGGGTCGTTGAGGATCAGATTCACCGGGCGACGTTTCGCATGGGGCGTCTTCGGTGGCGGAGATCCAAAGGCCCGTCCGTGGCGTGGTCAGAATCATGTCAGTGATTTCATTTTTCACCCGTATTCAGTCTACCTCGCGAATGGTCTAGTCGAGAGTGACGGATGACGGGCTGCCGGTGTCCACAATCTCGGTGGCTTTCCTTCGCTGACTCCGGTCGTGGGAGTGATGATCTCTCGTGAGAAGATCGCCCATTGAGAAACCACCTATTCAGTTTTCTCACTGGGGTATTGATTCACGGTGGTGGGGAATGACATACTTCGGCGCGCAGATCGTTTCGAAGACGGTTGTCGAGCCCTTGTGACGGCGCGGGCCTCAGGTCCGCTCTTCTCACCGAGTTTCGTTGCGAGGCCGGCGATGTGCGGTGTCCAGTGGGTCTTAAGACCCGGAGGGTGAGAGCCGCGTACTCGTTGCACGTCGCAGATTTCGAGGCGAGAAAAAACAGCCGCGTGCGATACATCGCCGGTCGCCGCAGGAATCTGGTGAGATATGCGAGCTAGATTGGTCATCGAAGCTGGCAAGGTCAACCGGCAGTATTTTTTGGATCTTCTGGCGTTCCGCGAGTTGTTTCTCCTGCTTGCCTGGCGCGATATCCTGGTGCGTTACAAGCAGACCATCATCGGCATCGCATGGAGCGTACTGCGCCCTCTCTTGACCATGATCGTATTCACGATCGTGTTTGGACGATTGGCCAAGATGCCGTCGGATGGCGCCCCTTACCCGATCCTGGTTTTCGCTGCCCTGCTGCCGTGGCAGTTCTTCAGCAATACCGTGAGTGAGGGTGGGAATTCTCTCATCAGCAACGCAAGCATGATCTCCAAAGTGTATTTTCCGCGAATCATCATTCCGACGACCGCAATGATTGTCAGTCTGATCGACTTTCTGATCTCGATCCTCATCCTTTCGGCTCTGATGGTCTGGTACCAGTTTGTCCCGACCTGGAGGGTCGTGTTCCTCCCGCTGTTTCTTGGCGTGGCGGCGGTCGCGGCACTGGGCATCACCTATTCGATTTCCGCCCTCAATGTGAAGTATCGCGATTTTCGGCACGTACTGCCGTTTATCATTCAGTTCGGGCTCTATATTTCACCCGTCGGATTCAGCAGCTCCGTGGTGCCTGACAAATGGCGTCTGATCTACTCGATGAATCCCATGGTCGGTGTGATCGACGGTTTTCGTTGGGCCATCATTGGCAACAACATCATGTACTGGCCCGGTTTTTTCCTCTCCGTGGGTCTTGCGGCTCTGCTTCTCGCAGTCGGGTTCGGTTTCTTCCGGCGCATGGAACGCGAATTTGCGGACGTCATATGAGCATCATCAAGGTCGAAAACCTCGGCAAGAAGTACACCATTGGCCACGACCTCAACGCGGGCCGCGCCTATCGCTCTCGCTCCCTGCGCGATACTCTCGCTCACAAGGTGCGTGGGCTCTACCAGCGTGTACGCCATCCCTTGTCGCCAAACACCGAGAACACCGAAATCGAAGAGTTTTGGGCCCTGAAAGATGTCGGCTTCGAGATCGAACCCGGTGATCGAGTCGGTATCATCGGCCGCAACGGTGCCGGAAAGTCGACCCTTCTCAAGATCCTCAGTCGAATCACCGAGCCGACGACTGGCCGAATCGAGATCAGCGGAAGGGTCGCTTCCCTCCTCGAAGTCGGGACCGGGTTTCACCCCGAACTCACGGGGAGGGAAAATATCTACCTCAACGGGGCTATCCTGGGTATGACTCGTGCCGAGATCAAGGCGAAGTTCGATGAAATCGTCGATTTTTCGGAGATCGAGAAGTTTCTCGATACGCCGGTCAAACGATTTTCCTCGGGAATGTATGTGCGTCTGGCCTTCGCGGTGGCAGCGCATCTGGAGCCGGAGATCCTGGTCGTCGATGAAGTACTCGCGGTGGGGGACGCGCAATTTCAGAAGAAGTGTCTTGGGAAGATGGAGGAGGTGGGGAAGGAGGGACGGACGGTATTATTCGTCAGCCACAACATGGCGATGATTTCCAATCTCTGCCAGAGAGGCATGATGCTGAACGAGGGCAAGCTGGAGTTTCATGGCCGGGTATCCGATGCAGTGATGAAATACTACCAAGCCACCAACCATCGAGATGGGGATCACGAACGCGAATTCAAGAGCGACACCGCCGAGTTGCTTGGCGCCGAGTTGCTCGGGCTGTCGAATCTATCGGATATCACGATTCACGATGAGCTGACGGTTCGGATGAGATACAGAATCAAAAAACAGATCGATGGGAAATGCGTTCCGAACTTTCATTTCTTCACATCAGATGGAAGTTACGCGTTCGTGGACTCTGCGAAGGACGTTTCCAGCAGTCCCCCGGGAGAATATTGCGCGGATTGCAGGATACCGCCTCGGTTTCTTAACGAGGGTGCCTACTTTGTTGGCGTGGCGCTGACCACTTTCCCAGAGGGTGGTTCACTCGAAGTCGAGTTCTTTGACAGGAACGCGTTGTCCTTCAATGTGGTGGATCCAATGGACGAACGTTCGAATCGTTACGGGTACGCTGGGCCGGTTCCCGGCGTTGTCAGGCCTCAATTCGATTGGTCTATTGTTGAGGAATCCAAATGAAATCTGTCATCCTTGCCGGTGGCCTCGGCACCCGCATCGCTGAAGAAACTCATCTCAAACCCAAGCCGATGATCGAGATCGGCGGCATGCCGATTTTATGGCACATCATGAAGCTGTACTCCGCCCACGGTGTTAACGATTTCGTAATTTGCTGTGGATACAAGGGATATCTCATCAAAGAGTATTTCGCCAACTATTTTCTGCACATGTCCGATGTGACCTTTGATATGGCGAATAATCGTATGGAGGTTCATCAGCAACACGTCGAGCCCTGGAAGGTGACCCTGGTCGACACCGGTGAGAACACTCTTACCGGTGGTCGCCTCAAGCGAGTCACCGATTTCATCAAGGACGAAGGAGCGTTTTGCCTGACCTATGGTGATGGTGTCAGCAACGTCGATATTCGTGCCTCGATCGAGTTTCATCGCCGACACGGCAAGTTGGCGACGGTGACCGCTGTTCAACCGCCGGGTCGCTATGGTGCAATCGAGAGGGCGGGGGATCGGGTAACGGGTTTTATCGAAAAGCCGCGAGGCGATGGCGGGATGATCAACGGCGGCTTCTTCGTTCTATCGCCCAAGGTGCTTGACCTGATAGAAGGCGATCACAGCAGCTTGGAGGGTGCAGCGCTGACTCATATCGCCGCAATGGGTGAGATGATGGCCTTCGAGCACCATGGCTTCTGGCAACCAATGGATACGCTGCGTGACAAGAACGCATTGGAAGAACTCTGGATGTCCGGCAAGGCTCCCTGGAAAATCTGGAAGTGACCGGGCGAACTTTGCTGAACGGAGGTTTCTTTCACGGCAAACGGGTCCTGTTGACCGGGCACTCCGGTTTCAAGGGCTCATGGCTGGCCCTTTGGTTGGATCGGCTGGGCGCGAAGGTCACCGGCGTCAGCCTGCTCCCAAATTCTCAGCCCAATCTCTTTTCGCTCGCGGGCATCGAGGAATGCTGTGACAGTCATTTTCTTGATATTCGTGACCGTACTCCCTTGGCCACCCTGATCAAGCACGTCCAGCCGGAGATCGTGTTTCACCTGGCGGCTCAACCGTTGGTACGCGCCGGTTATCGCGACCCCGTGGGAACCTTTGCCACCAATGTCATGGGCACGGTCCATGTACTGGACGCGTTGCGCGGGTTCGGGCAAGTACGTGCCGCTGTGATGGTCACGACCGACAAGGTGTACCGCGACGGAGAACGGCGGCGGCCCTTTCGTGAAGATGACGCTTTGGGTGGCCACGACCCTTATAGCGCAAGCAAGGCCGCGACCGAGATGGTGATCGCAGGCTACCGCGACGCCTATCTTGAAGAGCAAGGTGTCGCCGTAGCCAGCGCCCGTGCCGGCAACGTGATCGGTGGCGGAGACTGGTCTCAAGACCGTTTGATTCCTGATGCCGTGCGCGCATGGCAAAACGGGCACTCGTTGGAGGTCCGCCACCCGAATGCGATACGCCCCTGGCAACACGTGTTGGAACCTCTGGCCGGATATCTGACCCTTGCAGAGAAGCTCTGGCAGCGCCCCTCCTTGGCAGGCGCCTACAACTTCGGCCCGGAGAGACACAAGGCAGCAACCGTGCGCGAGGTGGTGGAATTGGCGCGCAACTGCTATCACCGCGGCAAAGTGACCTATGGAAACGGTTGTGATGGCCCACAAGAAGCAGGGTGGCTGGCGCTGGATACCGCCAAATCGACTTCCAGCCTCGGGTTCAAACCTCGGTGGACGTTAACGGAATCGGTTGAACACACCATGTCGTGGTATAGCGCTTTCGATCAGGGCGAAGGAGCGCGAGACTTGTGTGAGAAGCAAATCGCCGAGTATGAGAGCTCGGGATGAGCCGTTTCACCGTCACCGATCTGCCTTTGGCGGGACTGAAACTGATCGAGCGACAAAGCCTGGTTGACGATCGGGGTTTTCTCTCGCGCCTCTTCTGTGCCAAAGAACTTGCTGCCGCCGGCTGGCAGAAACCGATCGCCCAGATCAATCACACCTACACGGCAAGGCGTGGCACGATTCGCGGCTTGCATTTCCAACAACCGCCCCATACAGAGATGAAGCTGGTGAGCTGTATCCACGGCAGGGTGTGGGATGTCGCCGTGGATCTGCGGGCGGGTTCGGGAACCTTTCTTTGTTGGCATGCGGAAGAACTCTCGACTGACAATCACCGGGCGCTCCTCATTCCCGAGGGCTTTGCGCATGGATTCCAGGCGCTGACAGGGGCTGTGGAACTGGTGTACTGCCACTCGGCTGCGTTTGACGATGCGGCCAAGGATGGGTTGAATCCGCGAGATTCCAGACTCGCAATTCGATGGCCCCTCGAAATTTCGGTTCTCTCTGAAGCGGATTCGCACTACCCGATGGTCGATCCGAATTTTTCAGGTCTCGTTGTATGAGATGTCGCCACTGCGGAACACCGCTTGAACACACTTTTCTCGATCTCGGTTTTGCACCGCCGTCGAACGCCTATCTGACGACGGAGGATCTCGCTCGACCCGAGACATACTACCCACTCAAGATCAAGGTCTGCGATCACTGTTGGCTCGTGCAGACCGAGGACCATGCGCAGGCTGAAGAGTTGTTCAGCCCGGACTATGCATACTTTTCCAGTACATCGACGAGTTGCTTGGCCCATGCCGCCCGCTACGTTGAAAAAATGACACAGGAACTGGGACTAGACAAAGACAGCATGGTCATCGAAGTTGCATCGAACGACGGCTATTTACTGAAAAATCTGGTTGCGGCGGGTATCCCTTGTCTTGGGATCGAGCCGACGGACAGCACCGCCGACGCTGCCGAGAGCTTGGGAATTCCGGTGTTGCGGGAGTTCTTCGGCGAACCGGTCGGCAGGCAACTCGCCGCTCAAGGTCAGACGGCCGATCTTATCGTCGGCAACAACGTCTATGCCCATGTGCCCGACATCAACAACTTCACCCGTGGCCTCAATGAAGCGCTCAAACCCGGCGGAACCATCACCCTTGAATTCCCCCATCTCAAACAGCTGATCGATCAGGTACAGTTCGACACGGTCTACCACGAACACTTTTCCTATCTGTCGCTCTTCGCGGTGACCCGTATTTTTGAGTCCGCCGGACTGCGGGTGTGGGATGTCGAAGAGCTGCCCACGCACGGCGGCAGTCTGCGTGTCTACGGCTGTCATCAGAGTGATCCACGGCAGACGTCGTACTCCGTGAATGCATTGTTGAGGGAGGAACGGAACAGCGGTTTACAGACACTGACTCCCTATCAGACGTTCCAATCAAGAGCGGAAGAAGTCAAAGATGAGCTGTTGGTATTCTTGATCGAGCAAAAACGTGCGGGCAAGAAGGTCGCAGGCTATGGTGCTGCCGCAAAGGGAAACACACTCCTGAACTTCGCCGGTGTCAAACCCGATCTACTGCCTTTCATTTGTGACGCGGCTGCGGCAAAGCAGGGGAAGTACATGCCGGGGAGCCACATTCCGATTCTGCCGCCGGCGATTTTGATGCAGAGTGTCCCAGACTATGTGTTGATCCTGCCGTGGAATATTGCTGCGGAAGTGACGCGGCAAAACGCCGGACTACTCGAGCGTGGTGTTCGCTTCGTCACGGCGATTCCCAGGTTGGAGGTTCTCTGATTAACCGCATCCTCTGCACCGAACCGTCAGTCACCGCGCTGGAGATTCAGTACGTCGCAGATGCCGCTACGAACGGCTGGGTAGAGAGGTGTTACAAACAAGACATGCCATGCGTGGACGCAACCCGTCCGCCGCACCCTTTTTCCGAACTGCCGGTGGCCCCAAATAGAGCCGTGGGGATTTCCTACGACCAAGGCGCATTGATCGCGAATCAATCGGGTGCTTTTTGATGAAACGTGTTTTGGTCACCGGCGCAACGGGCTTTATCGGACGTTCGACGCTGCCGCGACTGCTCGCCATGGGCTACGAAGTTCATGCCACCACACCGGACCGGGTAGGGGCGAGCGCGCCAAAGGATATCGTTTGGCATTGCGTCGATCTGTTGGACGGCCCACAGGTATCAGCGCTCATGATGTCAGTGAGTCCCACTCATTTGCTTCACTTGGCCTGGTATGCGGTGCCGGGTCACTATCGGTCTTCCACGGAGAACCTCCGTTGGGTGCAGGCGAGCCTTTTCTTGGTCGAAAAGTTTCTTCAACGGGGCGGTCGACGCGTAACGGTGGCCGGCACATGTGCTGAGTACGACTGGCGGGACGGGCGCTGCAGGGAGAACTCCACTCCGTTGGAGCCGGCGGATCTCTACAGTGTCTGCAAACATGCGTTGCACATCATGTTAACGTCGTGGTCGGAACAAATAGATTTTAGTTTGGCGTGGGGCCGTGTTTTCTTCCTCTATGGTCCTTTTGAACATCCCAAACGCCTCGTGGCATCCGTAATCTGCTCTCTATTGAACAACGAATTCGCGCGATGCACCTCGGGCTATCAAGAGCGTGATTATCTTCACGTTGATGATGTCGCGGATGGTTTGGTTGCCTTGCTCCATAGCAACGTCGAAGGGCCGGTGAATATCGCGTCTGGAGAAGCGACCGCGGTTTGCGACATCATCTCCGCCCTCGGTCGTCTTCTCGGCCGCGAGGAATTGCTTCGACTCGGCGCATTGCCGACGCCTCCGGGGGAGCAACCAATTGTGGTCGCCGATGTGGACCGTTTGCACAACGAGGTTGTTTGGCGTCCCAGGTTCACACTCGACGCAGGCCTCGAAGATACGGTCGACTGGTGGAAACGACAACACGGATAATCGTATGCGAGGGAATCGCCCAGTGAACCATGACATAGATCCTAAGTTGGAAAGCGGCAAGTATGCGGAGTTTAAGCAGGAGTGTGAGTCTGAAATTGCCGCTATGGGAAAAGATCGCCCGCTGAAGAAACTGACGAGCGAGTGGCTTGAGTTGGTAACCCCGCTCAAGTACTCCTACCACTTCGAATGGCAGGGGCGGCCGATCATTCAATATCCGCAGGATATCGTCGCGATGCAGGAATTGGTTTGGCAGGTTCAGCCCGACCTCATTATCGAAACCGGTATCGCACACGGCGGCTCGGTGATTTTCAGCGCGTCGATGTTGGCGTTGCTCGATATGCGCGATGCGGTTGAAGCGGGTCAGGCCATCGACCCCAGGGTTTCGCAGCGCAAGGTGCTGGGAATCGACATCGACATCCGGGCACACAATCGTCAAGCCATAGAACGCCACCCCATGGCTTCACGAATTCAGATGATTGAAGGGTCCAGCATCGACTCCGACGTCGTTGACCACGTCCGGCGGATCAGCTCGGGGTATCAGCGGATTCTCGTTTTCCTCGACTCCAACCACACCCACGATCACGTGTTGGCGGAATTGGAGGCCTATGCTCCGCTTGTCTCCATCGGGAGCTACTGCGTGGTCTTTGACACGGTGATCGAAGACCTTCCCGCCGATATGTTCCCCGATCGGCCGTGGGGCCCGGGTGACAGTCCGAAGACCGCGGTGAAGGAGTTTTTCACGACTCATCCGGAATTCGAGGTCGACACAGCTATCCAGAACAAACTCCTGATTACGGTCGCCCCGGATGGGTATTTGCGACGTGTGAGCTGATCGGACCCGGTGAAAGAGAAGAACAAAGGGTCGATGATAGGTCCAAGCCAACCACTGGTCTGTATCGGCATTCCCGTGTACAACGGGGAATCCAAGATCGAACGAGCCGTGCATTCTCTTTTGAATCAGACCTATAACAATATTCGAGTGGTGATTTCCGACAATGCGTCCACGGACCGAACTCGTTGCATCTGTGAGGGTCTCGGTGCTCAGGACGGGCGAATCCGCTATGTGAGGCAACCGGTCAATTTGGGTCCGTCTGCAAATTTTGAAACCGTTCTTCGGCTTGCTCGAGGCGAGTACTTCATGTGGTTGGGCCACGACGATTGGCTGTCGGAGAGCTATGTCGAGAAGTGCGTCAGTGCGCTGAGTGAGAACCCGGATGTCTCTTTGGTTTGTGGGCAGGCGATTTACTATCGGGATGGCGAGGAACAGTCTCGAGGCGTCGCCATGCACCTGACGCAGGAACGGCCCCAGGAACGCGTCGTCGCGTTTTACGGGATGGTCGCGGACAATGGCACCTTCTATGGTGTGATGAGAAGAGAGCAGTTGGTCATGGCGAAACTACGAAACGTGATGGGCGGCGATTGGTTGACGATCGCGTCGATGGCGTTTTTGGGGAAGGTGGTGACGTTGCCCTCGATCAGTGTGAATCGCGCACTCGGCGGTGCCACCGTTTCTTATGAGAAGATCGCCTCGAGTCTGGGGCTGTCGAGGTTTCAGGCTTTGTTTCCACATCTGACGATTGCTTGGTGTGCTTTTCAGGATATTGCGTGGCGCGACCCCGTTTACTCGCTTCCTCGGCGCAAGAGGGTCTTGCTGGCCTGGGCCTGCCAGAGAACCATCAGATTGCGTCATGATTCTTCTGTAGTCGGTATTCTGCGAAGGTGTATGAACCTTGGCAAAGAGTACGGAAGGCACCTCATCGAATCGGTCAGAGGCATCACGGCCAGGGAACGCGATCCATGAGGGTGCTGTATGACCACCAAACGTTCGAATTGCAGGATTTTGGCGGAATTTCCCGGTATTTCGTCGAGCTGCTTCGAAATTGCGCGGGTTTCGAGGTCGACCTGGCCCTGAAGCGATCCAGCAACATCTACCTGTCTCCCGACGACCCCTGGTGTCAGGGAATTGGGAATCGCGACGGTGCCTTTGATCGGGTTTTGGCCGGCGTCGAGTTCCGCGGGAAGGGACG
>JAHECW010000009.1:0-43808 GCA_024641545.1 Acidobacteriota bacterium | reverse complement strand
TCTCCAAGATCTTGGTGTCGTGCTCGATCCAGGGCGGGTCAATCGAGCCAACTCGCTTGAGCAGATCGGTCGAGGCGATTTCGACGTCTTTCATCCGACCTACTATGACCCGTATTTTCTCGAGTCGATTGGGAACAGGCCTTTTGTGGTTACGGTCTTTGACATGATCCATGAGGTATTTCCCGAGTACTTCTTCACGAGTGACCGGACGAGCGTTCACAAGAAACGCCTCTGTGAACGGGCAGCCAGAGTGATCGCCATTTCGAACACGACGAAAGAGGACTTGATCCGTTTCTTGGGAATCGAGGAAGAGAAAATCGATGTGATACACCTCGCGAGTTCCCTCGGTGCTCATTCGCTTCACCCGGCTCGAACGATTCCAACCCCGGAGAGATACGTACTTTTCACCGGGAACAGGCGTTTCTACAAGAACTTCAAGTTCTTCCTACGGGCGATCACCGACGTGTTGAAAGAAGATAGGAAGCTCGTTGTCATCTGCACCGGTCCGACCTTTTCAACCGATGAACTTGATTACTTTGATGCCCTCGGGGTCCGGGATCGACTCATCCATGTTCAAGCCGACGATGAGCAACTCGGAGAGCTCTATCGAAAAGCCGAGATGCTCGTTTTTCCATCGCTCTACGAAGGCTTCGGAATGCCGCTGCTCGAAGCATTTTCCTGTTGCTGTCCTGTTGTCGCGAGTGATACTGCGGTTTTCCGCGAGATCGGGGGGGATGCTGTCGTCTTTTTTCAACCCAAAGATCCAACCTCGATCAGCAACGCGATCCGCACCCTGCTCGAAGACCGAGACCTGCGCGGTGAAATGGCCGATCGGGGATACGAGAGGAATCAGAGGTTTTCGTGGCAGCGGACCACAGAGCAAACCCGTCTCACCTATGAGAAAGTCTGAACCAAGACGGTATTGAGTCGTCCCCTTGTGGTGGGTCTGATTTTCGCGGTTGTCAGCTCAGGCCGTATAATCTCTCTACCGTGACTTCGAATTCCCTAGCCCACCCCCACCGTCTCTGTGTGAGCGTGGTCGTGCCGAACTTCAACGGCGCCCGGTTCCTCCGCCGGACCTTTGCGAGCCTCGAAGCGCAATCCTACCCTCGCATCGAAGTGATCGTCATCGATGGCGGGTCCACCGACGGCAGTCTCGAACTCATCGAAGAGTGGGCCGAGAGGATCCCACTGCGTTGGATATCGGAGCCCGACTCAGGGCAGGCCGCGGCCATCAACAAGGGATTTCGCATGGCCACCGGCGAGGTGATGGGATGGATCAACAGCGACGATCTGCTGACACCGCGATCAGTCGAGTTGGCTGCGAGTCGTTTTTCGGCCGATCCCCAACTTGATTTCGTCTGGGGTTTCTGCCTGGTGGTCGATGCCGAAGAACGGCCCCTGACGATTCAGAACCCCTATGTTCGTGCAGATTTGACACAGCTTCGGAAGCATCGGAATTTTGTTTCTCAGCCGGGTAGTTGGTACAGCCGCCGTGCGGTCGAAACCTATGGACCGCTGTCAGAGCGTCTCCACTATCTCTTTGACTATGACTTTTTTCTCCGGGTCGCCGATGGTGGCAGAGCTGAGTTCATTCCCGAAGTCATGGCCTGGTTCAGAATTCATGATGCTTCAAAGTCAGGAAGCCAAGAGCGGGAGTTTCTCAGAGAAGAACCGAGGGTCTACCGGTCTAACGCTGGTAGATGGCTTGCGCCGTTCTGGTTTGACTATTTGAGGTACCGGATCTGGGAGAAGCCGATCTATCGGCTCAAGGAGCCCTTCCGTGTGCTTCTCCGACGTGTGATGCGTCTCCCCCCCGGGTCGCGAATCCGCTCTTGAGGTGCGGTCATCGCCGATCCCGGGTTGACCACCATCGGAGAGGCCACGCACAGCAAAGAACCGGGTACTGCATCGGGTGGTTCTTTCTGAAGTACGAGAAGATGGCGTCGAACCGGAACCGCTGGTAGATCTTCGGATCCATTTTCTGTGACGAGAGTCCGCCGAGATGAACGGCGCGTATTTCAGGTACAACCACGCTGATGCCGCCAGCAGCCTTGATTCGGCGGGCCAGATCAACGTCATTGAACAGGAGCGGGTACTCTTCGTCGAAAAAGGTACCGAGGTTCCCAATCAGATCGCGTCGGAAGAGGCTGAAGGACGCACCCGCCTGCTCGATCTCTTCGACATCAGTGAAGTCGCGATCGCGGTAGAAGTAGTGGTTCTGGACGCGGCGGCCGAGGATGAAGCGATCCAGCGCCCGGCCGAGCCGATGGTAGTGGGCGAAAATGTGAAGGACGGTTGGCAGGCGTCGAACAAACTCCTGAGGCCGGCCGTCCCGATCGACAAAGAGCGGTGTTACCACACCGACCTCGGGATGAACCGAGGCGTAGCGAACCAGATTGGTGACGGCGTCGTCCACAAGAAGGATGTCGTTGTTGGCCACCAGCAGGTAGCGCCCCCGGCTGCACTCATAGCCCTGGTTGCAGGCCCTCGCGAAGAAGAGATTCTCGTCATTAAAGATGGCTGTCACCCTGGGATCTCGCGCCGCAAAGGACTCGACGGTGTCTCGGCTTGAGTCCGACGATCCGTTGTCGATAAGGATGAGTTCGAAGTCCACCCCTTGGGTGTGTTCGAGGATGGAGTCGAGACACCGAGAAAGGACCTCGCCGCCGTTCCAGTTCGGAATGATGATCGAGACCTCACACATTGGATCACCGTCTCTTCAGCTATCAGCCATCGCGACTGTTGATCGGAGACTCGCAGAACTCTTAGCTTAGATCAAGTTCGCGGTGGCGTGTCACAATACTGGGGAGCATGAAGCAAATGGATTTGAACTCCCGGGTTTTCATCACAGGCCACACCGGTCTCGTCGGTTCGGCAATATTGCGCAGGCTCGAGGTTGACGGTTTCGATTCAATCCTCACCGCGACCCGCGACCAGCTCGATCTGCGCGATCAGGCGGCGGTGAACTACTGGTTCAAGGCCAATCGGCCGGAGTTCGTCTTTCTGGTCGCCGGGACGGTGGGCGGAATCCTCGCCAACTCGACCCGGCCGGCCGAGTTCATCTACGACAATCTGATGATTCACGCGACGGTGGTCCACGCCGCACACCTCTATGGTGCCAAGCGCCTGCTCTATCTCGGATCGTCGTGCATCTACCCGCGAGAGTGTCCCCAACCTATGCGTGAGGAGTACCTGCTGTCGGGTCCGCTGGAGCCAACCAACGAGTCGTATGCGGTGGCCAAGATTGCAGGCATCAAGCTCTGCCAGGCCTACCGCCGCCAGTACGGGTCCGACTTCATCTCGGCCATGCCGACCAATCTCTATGGCCCCAACGACAACTTCGACGTCGAGACCTCCCATGTGCTGCCGGCGCTAATCCGTCGTTTTCACGAGGCCAAGGAGGGGGGTCGCCAGGAGGTTGTTTTGTGGGGAACCGGTTCCCCGAGGCGTGAGTTTCTCCACGTGGACGATCTCGCGGACGCGTGCGTGTTCCTGATGGAGAACTATAAAAACGACACGCACATCAACGTGGGTACGGGCTTCGATCTGACCATCCGAGAACTTGCCGAGTTGGTGGCCACCATCGTCCACCCGGATGCAACGCTGAGGTTCGACACGTCAATGCCCGATGGGATGCCGCGCAAGCTCCTCGACGTCGGTCGTATTCACGATCTGGGGTGGCGGCATCGGATCGAACTTGCCGACGGCGTCGAGTCCACTTACCGGTGGTACATTGACCATGGCGTGAGCTGATGGTCCGGCGGCCGACCTCAACCCCGGCGGGCGTCGGCTCGAGGACCGCTCGGGGTCGGTTGCATGTCTTTGCGGTGGGCGACGAAACCGTAGCCAGCACCCGTTACCGAATTCTCGCCCACCTCGAATCGTTGCGCGAGGCGGGGTTTGAGACCGAGGTTTCTCGTCAGGCACGCCGACCGGCGAGCCGGTTGCTCAGATTGCCTCTGCGCGTTTTTGACGAACTCAGGGATCTGGCAGCGACGCCGGGGGCCGATCTCCTTTTGATCCAACGCCGGTGCTATCCGCCGGTGGCCGCCAAGACGCTGCGAGCTCGAGGGCTTCCCATCGTTTTCGACGTGGACGACGCCGTGTATTTGCCATCACCGACCGAGCAGCAGACCCACAAGATGATGAGACGGTACCGCCGGAATTTTGACGCCACCGCGGCCATCGCTGATCTGGTGCTATGCGGCAACCGCGAGTTGGCGACCAACGTGGGTCACCAGCGCACCATGATCTTGCCCACCGCCATTGATTGTGAGCGATTTCATCCGAATGCAATCGGGCGCACCGAGGACTCGACTGTCGGATGGGTTGGTCACTCGGGAAGCATGCCCTACCTCGAAGCCCTGGCGGAGCCCCTCCGATGGCTGGCAGAGAAGCATCCGGGGTTTCGGTTGGTCGTGGTGGCTGATCGTCCCCCTCGCCTCGACGGGGTTCCGGTCGAGTTTAGAGAGTGGCGATTGGAAAACGAAGTCTCGTGTTTCGAGGGGATGAGGGTCGGTATCATGCCGCTTCCAGACACTTTGTGGAATCGAGCGAAGTGCGCCTTCAAGCTGATTCAGTACATGGCCCTCGGGATCCCGTCGGTGGGATCCCCGGTTGGAATGAACAAGGAAGTGATTCGACACGGTGAGAATGGTTTTTTGGCAAAGAGTGCCACCGATTGGCTGATCTGCATCGACGAGTTGCTGAGTCAGGGCGAGGTCGCCCGTCGAATCGCCGCGGCTGGGCGTCGCACCGTCGAAGAGGAATACTCTCTTCCCATCGTCTCGCGGCGAATGATCACAGCACTGGACCGGGTTCTCGAGGATCGCCGGCGATCGTCACAATCGAGAACCGGATGCGCACTTTGAAAATCGCCGCCATCTCTCATCTTGCGTCACCTGACGCGCCCAGCGGTGCGGAAAAGAGCCTTGCCGCGCTGACCGAGGCGTTGACCGGCCGCGGCCACGAGGTCGGAGTGGTTTCTCCCGGGCAGTGGTGTCTCGGACCGGGGCTCGCGGCTTCGGGTGTCGAGGTGGCGACCATCCGGAGCCGCAGCTGTTGGCTGGTCCAGTGGGGGCCGCAGCCGGCGGCGATCCAGATTCTGCGCTACCTGCGCTATCGACTGCCCGACCCGGGATACCGCCGGATGATGGTCTGGCTCGACCGGTACTGGCCCGACGTCGTCTACGTCAACTGCCTGCCCCAGCTCAAGGGGGCGGCGGCGGCCCGGGCCCTCGGGCTGCCGGTGGTCTGGCACGTGCGCGAGATCCTGCCGTCGGGACCGAGGCGGCGTTGGTTTGCCCGACGCCTCAGACGCGATGCGACCCGAATCGTGGCGGTGAGCGAGGCGGTGGCGGGTTGGATCCGCGATGAAGGCCTGGCGGAAGGGGTTTCGGTGATCCACAACGGGGTCGGGATTCCCGCCGACGGTTTCGACGGCCTCGCCATGCGAGACGAGATGGGCCTGCCCGCGACTGGCGTCCTCGTCGGTTTCCTCGGCGGCATGGCGGTGCACAAGGGCGCCGGCGACCTGGTGAGAGCCGGCGAATCCGCGGTCAAGAGCGCGCCCGAACTCCATTTCGTCCTGCCCTGCTACGGGCCCGCCACCGAGATCGACGCGGTCCGCGCACGAGTGACGGCATCGGCCGCCGCCGGTCACATCCACCTGATCCCGCCGGTGGAGAATGTCTTCCGGCTCCTCGCCGCCGTCGACATCGTGGCCTTCACCAGCATCTGGCCGGACTCGCTGCCGCGGGTGGTGATGGAGGCGATGGCCGCCGGTCGGCCGGTTGCGGCCTATCGAACCGGCGGCGTACCCGAGATGGTCGCCGACGGCGGGACCGGTTTCATGGTCGAACCGGGAGAGGTCGAGGCGCTGGCGGAGCGGATGGTGCGGCTCGCCGGGGACCCCGAGCTGCGGCGCCGATTGGGCGCCGCGGCGGCCGCCCGAGCGCGGGCCGAGTTTTCGCTGGCCTCCCACGTCGACGCGATGGAGCGGATCCTCAAGGAAGCAGCGGGCGGATGACCGCGGCGGCCGGCCGGTCGGGCGCCGCCGCGAGCCGGGATTCGAGCCAGCCGCGATAGTGATCGGGGTCGGGATGCTCGGCGAGCAGGCGGCGCTGGAGCTTCTGCAACTGCCCGCTCTGCGGATCCCGGTCGAGGCTCCTGAGCAGCCGGTCGGCGGCCTCGTCCCAGCGGCCGAGCTCGATCAGCGCCGAGACCGCGACGACGGCGCCTTCGGTGGTCTCGCCGTGCGCCGACTCGGCGATGCGCTCGTGCTCGAGGGCCTCGCCGGGCCGGCCGAGATAGAGCAGGGCGGCGGCGAGGTTGTGACGCGGGCGGAAGAGCTCGGGCGCCGCTGCCACCGCTTCGGCGTAGCACCTGGCGGCGTCGGCCAGATCCCCGTTCTCGACGTAGTGGTTGCCGAGCCACTCCCAACCGTCGGGGGCGTGCGGCGCGAGCTCGATGGAGGCGCGGGCCAGGCTCTCCTGCGAGTGGTAGACCTCGAGCGCGTGCTGCAGGCCGAGCAGCTCGACGGAGAGGAAGACCACGACCACCGCCGGAACCGCCCAGCTGAGATTCGCAGCGCGATGCTCGAGCCGGTCACGCAGGTGACGGCCGATGCCGGCGGCGGCAAGGGCGGTGAATCCCCACGGCAGATAGAGGTACCGGCCGAAGCCGCCCCACCCCGGCACCGTCGAAACGAGGGCCACCGGGACCATCATGCACAGGGTCACGCCGAGGGCGGTGGGGGTCAGCGGCAGCCGTTGCCGGACCCGCCATGCCAGCACCGCCAGGACGAGCACGGCGGCGGCCGCTGCGGCGCTCGCCGCCCACGGCAGCTGGCGGTAGTCCCAGTAGAGGTGGCGGATTCCCACCGGCAACAGGGTGAACATGGCGCGGATGGCGTCGAGAACGAGCACCGGCAGGTTTCTGATCGCCTCGAGGCGCTGGCCGGCGCCGCTGCCGGTCGCCTGCAGGCCGTCGAGGGCGTTGACCCGCAGGGCGAGAAAGACCGCAACGGCGATCCACGGACCGAGCAGGGCCCGCACGCGGACCCCGCGAACCCGCCAGAGAAAGATCGAGACCACCGGCAGGGCGGTGAGGACGGCCTCTTTGGCGAGCAACCCGAGGAGCATCACCAGGCCCGCGGTGGCGGCGGCAACCGGGCTGCTGCGGTCGCGGCCGCACCAGCTCTCGAGGATCAGCGCCGAGCCGAGCAGACCGGCGGCCGCCAGCGGTTCGGAGACCGCCGACGCCCAGAGGGTGGCCTCGGCGGTGACCGGGTGGACCGCAAAGGCGGCGAAGACGGCCGCCGCCGCGAGATTCGAACCGATCCACCGGCGCGCCGCCGTCCACAACAGCAGGCAGACGCCGAGGTGGGCCGCGAGCACCGCGAGGTGAAACCAGAAGGGGTCGGGGCCGTTGATCAGGTGGACCAGCCACAGGGTGATGAAGAAGAGCGGCCGGTAGGTGTCGACGCCGTCGGCGCCGCGGCCTTCGGAGCCGTAGGACTCGACGACGTTGAGGGAGAAGTAGCGCGCCGGCGCCGTCGGGTCGGAAATGGTCGGCGAGCCGACGATCTGCTGGAGATCGTCCCAGACGAATCCGGCCCCGAGGCTCGGCGACAGAACGGCGGCTGCAAGGGCGGTCAGGAGGACAGCCTGCAACCACGGGCGGGCGCCGATGAAGATCCGGAAAGATGCCGCCTGGGAGCTCACGGCCCTATTGTGGCAGGGTCCGCGGGATTCTGAGATAATTTCCTAAGATGGGCGATTCTCACCGGCGATCTGCACCAAGCTCTTGGGCTCTGGATAGTTGCGAAAATGCTCGGACTTCCAACGGGTATGCCTGCGCTTTTCGCAAGTACCAGAGCATCAAGGTCTCGGCACATCTCATCCGGCAGAACCGCTCATCTTAGGAATCTCTCTGATGCCCGAGGCATGTCCACACTACGATCCACGGCCCGCCGGGCGATGAGCGGTCTTTGGTTGAGTCGGACGAGGCGATGACGGACGCCGTCGGCGTCGTGGTCGTGAGCTACAACTCCGCGACCGATCTTCCCTCGTGTCTCGCGGCGTTGGCGGCCGCTGAAGGCGTGGCCCGGGTCGTCGTCGTCGACAACGCCTCCACCGACGCAAGCCGTGAGGTGGTCGCATCCCGCGGCGACGACCGGGTCGATCTTCTGGCCCTCGACAGCAACACCGGATTCGCCGGCGGTTGCAACCGCGGGTTTGCCGCCATCGCCCGCGAGTGCGGCATCGTCGCCTTCGTCAACCCCGATGTCTCGGTGGCCCCCGACTGTCTGCGACTCGCCGCCGAGGCCCTCGCCGCCGATCCCGGTCTCGCCGCGGTCGCGCCCCGGCTCATGCGGGGGGACGGCGTCACGGTGGACAGCGTCGGCCAGGTGCTCCACCCCGTCACCCTCGAGGTGCGCGACCGCGGATATGGGCGGACGCTCGGTCCCGAGTTGCTCGAGCCGCGACCGGTGCTCGCCGCCTGCGGCGCGCTCGCGGTCTTCCGCCGCGAGGCGTTGATGGCTGTTGCCGGGCGACAGGGCCCATGGGCCGAGCGGTACTTCTGCTTCTGGGAGGATCTCGAACTCGGCTGGCGTCTGGTCAACGCCGGCGGGCGGATCTCGAGCCTTCCCGCGGCCGTGGCGGTCCACGGCCGCGGCGCCGGCGCCACCGACGGTCGCGGCCCCTTGCGTTGGCGGCGGCCGGTGGAGCTCGAGGCCTGCGTCATCACCAATCGCTGGATGACGCTTGCCAGACACCTCCACCCGCTTGATCTCATGCTGCGACTCCCCCTACTCTTGGGCTGGGATTCGGCGCTGACGACGCTCGGGGTCGTCCGGCGGCCGAAGCTCGTCGCCGCCATCGCTCGGCGATGGCCGTTGGTGGTGCGCGAATGGCGGTCGCGAAGCGGCCGCCCGCGACGGAGGCTTGCGGAATTGCCATGGTGATCCAACTGATGCTCGGGTTCTTTCTCGCCTATCTCCTGGCGCTGGTCGGAACACCCATGGCTCGCGAGGCGGCGCTTCGATTCGGCGTTGTCGACCGTCCGGACGGCCACCTCAAGACCCACCAGCAGCCGGTGGCCTATCTCGGTGGGTTGGCGGTCTTTGTCGCCTTCCTGCTCTCCATCGGCATGACCTTCGAGTTCGACGAGGAGCTCCTCGCCCTGCTCCTCGCCTCGACCATCGTCACCATGGTCGGCCTCATCGACGACTTCGGTGCGTTGACCCCCAAACCCAAGGTCATCGGCCAGGCGGTGGCGGTCTTTGTCCTGCTCAAGGCCGGGGTCATGCTGCAGATCATCTTCATTCCGTGGTGGGCCCGGGTGGCGCTCACCGTATTCTGGTTGGTCGGCATGTCCAACGCCTTCAATCTGAGCGACATCATGGATGGCCTGGCGAGCGGTTTCGGGGTCATCGCGGGGACCTATCTGTTGGTGGTGGCGCTGCTCAACGGCCGGATGGTCGTGGCGGCTTTCACGGTGGCGCTCATCGGTGCGCTCCTCGGTTTTCTCCGGTTCAACTTCCACCCCGCGGTGATCTACCTCGGCGACTGCGGCAGCCTCTTCATCGGTTTCACCCTCGGCGCCCTGGCCATGGTGATGGACTACACCGCGCACAACGATCTCGGCTTTCTGGCGCCGCTTTATTTCCTCGCCCTGCCGGTGATCGACACCTTTTACGTGATGTTTCTGCGGCTCCGGGCGGGTCGGAAGATCTACCACGGCAGCCCGGATCACATCCCGCTGCGGCTGCGCCGCCGCCTCGGCGGATCGACGGTCCGCACGGTCGTCGTCTGTTATGGCGCGGCGGTGGTTCTCGGCGGGGTCGGATTGGTGATCCTCTTTCTCGACCCGCTGACGACCGCGATCATCACCGCGGTGTTGGCGGTGATCGTCCTCGCCGTCCTCGTCTGGCTCGGACGGGTGGATATGGAGGCGAAGTGAACACGCTGATCATCGGCGGCGGTTTGACCGGTCTGGTGGCCGCCGAGCGGCTGGCGGCGGCCGGCATCACCGCGCCGGTGCTCGAGCGGGAGTCGGAACCGGGCGGGGTCTGTCGCAGCATCGAGGTCGATGGCTTCATCTTCGACCACACCGGCCACCTCCTCCACGTCGCCCGCCCCGAGACCGAGGCCTACCTCGGCGAGCTCGGGATCTGGGACCGACTTCGGGTGTGGCGGCGGAGCGCCGCCATCGTGGTCGGCAACCACGCGACGCCGTACCCGATCCAGATCCACACTCACGGCCTCGCGGCCGCGGACCGGCGCGACTGCCTCCTCGGCTTTATCCGTGCCTGGGCGACGGAGCGCGGCCGCGAACCCGAGAACTTCCGCGACTGGGTGCTCGAACGGTTCGGCGCCGGTTTCGCGGAGCACTTCTTCTTTCCCTACAACCGCAAGCTCTACCGCGCCGAACCCGAGGAGCTCGGGCTCGACTGGGTCGGCCGCTATGTTCCCAAACCGGATCTCGAGGAGGTCGTCAACGGGGCTCTCGGGCTGCACGATGAGGCGGTGGGTTACAACGCGGTCTTTCGCTACCCCGCGACGGGTGGGATCCGGTTGCTGCCCGACCGGGTTGCGGAGCGGGTCCCCGGGCTGCGGACCGGGGCCGAGGTGGTGCGGCTCAATCTCGCGGCGCGCTGGCTCGAGCTCGCGGGCGGCGAGCGTCTCGCTTATGAAACCGTGATCGCCACCATCGGCCTGCCGGGCCTGCTCGACATGGTGCTCGACGAGCTCCCGGCAGAGGTGGCCGAAGCCCGCAAAGCGCTGCGTTGGGTTCGGGTGCTCAACATCGCCCTCGGGGTCCGCGGTCCGGCTCCGGTCGCCGAGCACTGGCGCTACTTCCCCGACCCCGGGGTGCCGTACTACCGGGTCGGCTTCCCGTCCAACCACGGGCGTCTCGCCCCCGAGGGGTGTCACACGGTGTCGGTGGAGATCAGTTTCGATCCCGGAACGGGTAATGTCGAAGCCGCGGCCGCCGAGGCCGAGGAGGCGCTTGCCGGAGCGGGACTGGTCGATCCCGCGGCGGTGGAGGTTCGTCGCCTGACCATGGTCGATCCGGCGTACGTGGTTTTCGACCACGAGCGGCGGCAGGCGGTGTCGGTGCTTCGCCGGTGGCTCGGATCGCACGACATCCGGCTCTCCGGCCGCTGGGCCGAGTGGAAGTACTCGGCCATGGAGGACGCCGTCCTCGACGGCATGGCGGCGGCGCGCCGCGTCGTCAAGGAGGCGGATTGAGCCGGCGCCTGCGGGTGCTGACGGTCATCACCCGCCTCGAGCTCGGGGGGGCGCAGAGAGTCGTTCTGCACACCGCCTCGCACCTCGATCGGGAGTCTTTTGCAGCCGGCCTGGCCTGGGGGCCGGGCGATGTGCTCGATGACGAGGCGCGGGGTTTCGGCGACGTCGCCCGGTTCGAGATCGAAGAACTCGTGCGCCCGGTCGCTCCGGCCAGGGACCTCCGGGCGCTGGCGGGTCTGCGCGGCGCCATCCGTCGTTTCCGACCACAGGTGGTCCACACCCACTCGTCCAAGGCGGGGGTCCTGGGCCGGTTCGCGGCCCATCTGGAGCGGGTTCCGGTCGTGATCCACACGGTCCACGGCTTCGGATTCACCCCGCTCCAGTCGCCGGTCAAACGCGCCGCGTTCTTTCGCGTGGAGAAGATGGCGGCGCGCTGGACCGATCACTTCGTCGCGGTGTCGAGGGTCAACCGCGACCGCGGCGTCGAGCTCGGACTCTGGAAGACCGACCGGGTCTCGGTGATCCGCGCCGGCATCGATCTCGAACGCTTTCGGGCGGGAGGCGACGGCCGCCAAACGCGCTGCCGGCTTGGCATCCCCGACGGCGTTCCCGTCGTGACCCAGATCGGCAACTTCAAACCTCAGAAGGCCCCCCTCGACTTCATCGAGGCGGCGGCCCGGATCGCTCAGAGGATGCCGGAGGTTCGGTTCGTCATGGTCGGTGACGGTCCGCTTCGCGGTGCGGCCCGGACCCGATCGGAAGAGCTCGGAATCGCCGACCGCGTGGTCTTCTGCGGTTGGTGGGATGATGTCCCCGGGCTGCTTGCGGCGACTTGGGTGTCGGTGCTGTCATCGCGCCACGAAGGACTGCCGTGCTCGGTGGTCGAGTCGTTGGCGGCCGGAGTGCCGGTGGTGGCGACCGCGGTCGATGGGACGCCCGAGGTCATCCGCCCCGGGGTCAACGGCGAGCTGGTGGCGCCGGGGGATCCGGCGGGGCTGGCGGCGGCGGTGCTCGCGCTTCTCGACGACGACGATCGTCGTCGAGCCATGGCCGCCGCGGCCGCCGACGGTCTCGACGACTTCGATCGCGACCGCATGGTGCGACAATTGGAGGAGCTCTACCGATGGATGGTTGGATCCAAGACCTGCTGATCGCGGAAGCCTTCGTCCTCGGGGCGGTGGTGGGCAGCTTTCTCAACGTGGTGATCTACCGCGTGCCGAGGCGGATGTCCATCGTCAAACCACGGTCGGCGTGTCCTTCGTGTGCGACTCCCATCGCGTGGTACGACAACGTGCCCATGCTGTCGTGGTTGATTCTTCGCGGACGATGCCGCTCCTGCCGTGGCGCCATCGCCGTCCGCTACCCCTTGGTCGAGGCGTCGGCCGCGGCCCTCGCCGCCTTTGCCGTGGGCCTCTATGGCTGGCAGGCGGTGACCATCGAGGTGATGGTCTTCGCCTGGCTCTCCCTGGCGCTCGCGCTGATCGATCTCGAGCACCAGATCCTGCCCGACGTCATGACGATTCCCGCGATCCTCTTCGGTCTGGTCTTTTCCTGGTTCGGCGGCTTCACGACCTTCGTCGATTCGGTGGCCGGCGCCCTCGTCGGCGCACTGCTGCCGACCTCCGTCATCCTCCTCTATCGCTGGCTGCGCGGCATCGAAGGCATGGGCTGGGGTGATGTCAAATACCTGGCGGCGATCGGTGCGGTGGTGGGGCTCCAGGGCTGCCTCTTGGTGCTCGTGGTCGCGGCGGTCCTCGGCGCGCTGGTGGGCGGTTTTCTCATCGCCATCGGCCGCGGTTCGGGCAAGACGGCGCTGCCCTTCGGCACCTTCCTCGCCGTCGCCGTGATCCTGTGGCTCTATATGCCGTCGTCCTGGCGGATCTTGAGCCCGCTGTAGGCCGCCGCCAGCGACCGCTCCAGCACCGGATCCTCAGACGGCCGCACGCTCCTCAGGTCGAGCAGGACCTCGTCATCGACGAGACGGCCGATCACCGGCGGGTCGCCCTCGCGAAGCCGATCGTGGAGCGCCTGTCCGCCAGTGACGGCCAGGCCGTAGCTCGGCATGGTCTCCTCGGGGGTGGTGCCGCCGCCGAGGGCGGCTCGCATCGGGCAGCCGCGGGCGGGTACCCCCCGCTTGCGAAGCCGGCCGCCGATTCGACGGGCTCTTCGGGTGAGGGTGTCGATCGAAGCCGACATCATGGCGTAGAGCGGGATCTCCTCGAGGCGATCGGCGTGATGGGCTGCGAGCACCTGGTCCATGAGGGTAAGCGCGGTCTTGTCGGGTCGCAACGCCCGGTAGAGCGGGTGACGGCCGAGGGGTTCGACCCACTCACCGCGGCCGACGATGATCCCGGCCTGGGGGCCTCCGAGGAGCTTGTCGCCCGAGAAGCAGACCAGATCGGCGCCGTCGGCGAGCAGTTCGCCCACCGTCGGCTCGGCCGGCAGACCCCAACGACGGAGGTCGTGCAGGCAGCCGGAACCCTGATCGACGATGAACGGAAGATCGTGGCGGTGAGCCAACTCGGCAAGGTCCGCGGTCGCGGGTTCGGTGGTGAAGCCGACGATGCGGAAGTTCGACTGGTGGGCGACGAGGATGGCAGCGGTGTCGTCGCCGATGGCGGCCTCGAAGTCAGCGAGATGGGTCCGGTTGGTGCACCCGACCTCGACCAGCCGGCAACCCGAAGCCGCCATCACATCGGGAAGCCGGAACGAGCCTCCGATCTCGATGAGTTGGCCGCGCGAGACGATGACCTCGCGGCCGACGGCGTGGGTGCTCAGGATGAGAAGCAGCGCGGCGGCGTTGTTGTTGACCATCACCGCCGCCTCGGCGCCGCAGACCGCCGCGATGCGGGCGCGAAGCGGCGCGAGGCGCTGCCCGCGCCGGCCGGACGCCAGGTCGAACTCGAGCGCGAGGTATGATTCGAGGCGAGAGAGCCGGTCGGTCGGCAGCGGGGAGCGTCCGAGATTGGTGTGAATCAGAACCCCGGTGGCGTTGATGACCTCACGGTAAGCCGGTCGGGTCGCTCGTTGGAGATCGGAGAGAATGTCCGGCTCGAGGATCTCGGTCGCGGTGGCGATGTCATGAACCTCGATGGCGCCCTCGGCGATGTGGCGGCGGAGTCGATCGACCGCCGACCGACACGCTCTGATGACCGGAGGGCGACCGAAACGATCGACGGCTTCGCCGAGCGAAGGGAGTTCGAGGAGACGATGGATGGCCGGGATGGTGCGATACTGAGACATCAGGGGGTCATTGTATCCCGCGGCGACGCGAAGGTCATCCGAGAGTCGGGAAGGTGGTGACGATGGATCTCGAACGGAAGATCCAGATGCTCGAGCGCGATCTGCGTGAACAGGTGAGGAACTGGGAGCGGTTTTTTTCGGGCGGGCTCCGGGTGCCTCCTGAGGTGGAACGGGGGCGTCTTGCCCAGAGGCTCCGGACCCTCGCGGAGCAGACCTTCAACCGTCGTGCCGACCAGTTCCGTGTCGAACAGCTCCAACATCGCTTCATGACCTACTCGCAGAACTGGGAACGAATGCTCCGGGATCGCGAAGAGGGTCGCTTCCAGCGGGGCGACGCGTCCTCCCAGCCCAGGACCTACCCTGATGTCGAAACCGCAAACGGTCCGACGGTGACATCCGTAGACTCCTCCGAGCAGGGGTCGTTGTACGACCGGTACGTCTCGGCCAAGCGTCAGCTCGGTTTCGATGTTCGGATCGATCGCTCCGACTTTGACCAGCAGCTCGAGCGCCGGCGGGAAGGGCTCCAGAAGGAGCTCGGCCGTGAGGTCCAGTTCGAGGTGCGGGTGGAGGATGGTAAGGTGAAGCTCGCCGCACGAAAGGTGCGCAAACGGGAGTCCGGAACATGAAACTCGCAACCACGGCCAAGATCCTGGCGACCGGACTTGCAGTCCTTCTCCTGGTGTTCGAGGTCGCCGCAAATGACCCGATCTTCGTCAAGTGGCTGGTCATCGACGACCCCGGGGACGAGACCATCCGGCAGTATTGGCAGCGCGCAGAAGTGGGTGATCTCAGTCCCGAGGAGCTGGTCGATCTCGGCACCATGCTCTTCTACCGGGGGTGGCCCACCGATGCGGCGGCTTACTTCAAACAGGCTCTGGAGCTGAACCCGGAACTCTCGGAGGCGTGGTTCAGGATCGGCCTGGTCAAACACCACGGCGGCGACCGTGACGGAGCGCGATCGGCCTACAAGAAGTGTCTCAAGCTCCAGAGCGGCCATGCCTGGGCGAACTTCTATCTCGGGTTGCTCGAGGAGCAGAACGGCGACGGCAAGTCGGCCATGGAGCACTACGAGATGGCCTTCAAACACGCACCGGAGCTCGCGGATCCGAACATCAACCCCGAGATCCTGTCATCCAGGCTCCAGCTCGGCGCTCAGGTCCGACATTTTGATGCCAAGCGGTTCGAGAACACCATGCCCATGCCCTTCCTCGAACCGGCGACCGTCAAGAAGGTCCAGCGCGGGTTCGCGCCGGCGCCGACCCTGGTCTCGACGCCCGTGCCCGAGGCGGCGGTTCGGGAACCCTCTCCAACCCCGGTCCAACCGGGCGCTGCCGCGTCCGGCGCCGGTTCGAGGGCCGCGACGACACGCAACCCGACCCGGTCCCCGAAGACGGGAGCAGCCGCCACGGGTGCGGCTGCCGATGGCGCGGGCGGCGGCGGATCATCCGCAGACCCCGTCGATGCCGACAGCACCCCGTACGGTATTCCCGAGACGGTCAGCGGCGGGACGGCTCGGTCCCCCGGCGGGACCACCGCGCCGCGGATCGGCGACACCTCGCCCGACGCCCGTCTCCGTCCGTTGTGGCCCGGGCTTTACGAGATCGTCAGCGCCCTCATCTGACCCCGGGGCCGGGCGCCTCGGCGCCCTCGTTACGCACCCGGTGGGGAGAGCGGGCCGGCTAAACGTTGAATCGGAAGTGGACGACCTCGCCGTCGACGATCTTGTAGGTCTTGCCTTCCAGGCGGAGGGTTCCGCGCTGTCGGCATCCCGCGAGTGATCCGACCTCGAGCAGCTCGTTGCCCGGCACCACCTCGGCCCGGATAAAGCCGCGCTGGATGTCGGAGTGGATCTCGCCGGCGGCTTCGAGGGCCTCGGTACCGTCGAGGATCGACCAGGCGCGGCACTCGTCCTCGCCGACGGTGAAGAACGAGATCAGGCCGAGCAGGCGGTAGGACTCACCGATGATCCTGTCCAGCGCCCGGTCCTCGAGTCCGAGATCCTCCATGAAGACCTGAGCGTCATCGCCGTCGAGCTCGGCAAGTTCGGACTCCAGGGTGGCGCAGACCCGGGTGAAGGCGAGACCGGGCCGGGAGGTCCATTTTTCCCAGCCGGGATCCCTGAACGGATCCGATGCGACCTCGTCCTCGCCGACGTTGACCACGACCAGCACGGGTTTGAGCGACAGGAATGTGAAGCCCCGGAGCTTCTTCATCTGGTTGGCGTCGAAGGTCTCGTTGCGCAACGGTGTCGCGGATTCGAGGATCTCGAGGCAGCGTTCGAGGAGATCGCGTTCGCGCTCGAGCTCCGGATCGCGCCGCTTCTGGATGTCCTTGCGCAGTCTCTCGAGCCGGCGCTCGACCACCATCTGGTCCTGGAGGATGAACTCATCCTCGATGTGTTCGAGGTCGCGCAGGGGATCGACCGATCCCTTTGGGTGAGCGACGGCGTCGGAGGCGAAGCTGCGCAGGACGACCATGAGGGCGTCGGCGGTGCGGAGCTCGGGAAGGTTGAAGCTGGTGTCGCCGCGGTGCTCGTCGGGGATGCCGGGGACATCGGCGAACCGGATCGTCGCCGGGGTGAACTTCTTCGGCTCGAAGATCGCGGCCAGCGCATCGAGGCGCGGGTCGGGCACCTTGGCGATCCCGACCTGACTGACATCGCGCCGCCCGCCCGCGGTTTCCTGAACCTGCCCGGTGAGGAGGCCAAAGAGCGAGGTCTTGCCGCTCGCCGCCAAACCCATGATGCCGACTTCCATTGTTGCCTCCGTTCGCCGGACCTCACTGTCGGCTGTCAGCTGTCGACTGTCAACTCCCGGACGGTTTCACCCGACCACCGGCTGGCGGCGGATGAGGAGCGACGGCGCTCCGACGAAGCCGCCCGGTGTCTGGAACCAGCTCAGATCGGTGCCGACCGCGTCGATGCGTCGCAGCAGCGCGCCCAGGTCCCCCGACAGTTCGACAACCGGATGCCACCCCCGCACCCGTTGGTGCTCGATCCAAACCCCCGAGGCGATGAGGCTGTAGGTTCCGTCGCTGAGATCGCAGGTCACCGGCGCCAGGGTGCGGAGGAGATAGAGGGCCCGGTCGCTCGCCGTGAGCAGCTGCCCGGCCGCCATGCCGTTGTCGGTGAGCACCCGGAGGTTGGCCAGACCCGTCGAAGGCCGGTCCCGGTAGGACAGACGAACCGCGCCGCCGCGCGGGGTTTCGTCGAATCGGCGGGCGTCGGCGAAGCTCGCGACACGATGGCGTGGGGCGCCTTCCTCGAGCAGGAGAGTCCGGCGAGCCGGGAGACCTTCGCCGTCGCACGGACCGACCACCGGCGCCGCCGGATCCGAGCGATCATCGACCAGGGTCAGTGCGTAGGCGGAGAGAAGTCCGTTGGGGCCGAGGAGCCCGGGGAGCGGATCCTGATCATCCGGCGTCGCGAGGAAGAGGGGCGAGATCGCTGCGAGAAGCTGTGCGCTGACTTCCGGGTGGAGGAGCAGATCATGCAGACCGCGGTCGGTCGCGATCCCGTGCCGGGTGAGCAGGGCGCGGTTGCCGATTCTCGCGGCGGTGGCTTCTGCAGCGAACGATTCCGGGTCCGCGACATGGATCCACTCCCGCCAGGTTCCGGGACGATCCCCCACCAGCACTTCGACCAACATCGAGGCGACCGTTCGCTGGTGTTCCACCGACCAGTCCTCGGCGGTGCACAATCGCCAGCCGTAGCGGCCCTCCTGGGCGATGGCGCGACCGAGGCGGAGGACCCCTCCCGACAGAGAAGAGAGGGCCAGACCGAGCTCCGTCGTCACGTGTTGCGCCCAACCTCTGGGCGGCATCTTCGGGCCGGGGTCGACCGCCGTCGTGCCGAGCAGTCGTTCGGGAGGCATGGGATCCGGGCCCGGTGCGGCGCCGGCTCGTGCCGCCGAGACGGCGGATCTCGCCGACGAGGCGTCGAGACCCGAAGCGGCGGCGAAACCGGCGCGGCTTCCGTCCCAGACTCGAACGCCGATCCCGCTCTCCTCAACCTGCACCGTCCGCCGCAACCGACCATCGACGACTTCGGTCTCCCGAGTCAGCGAGCTCTTGGCGAAGACCTCCCAGCGCCGTGCGTCTCCTGACCCCAGGAAGCTGCGGCAGACCTCGGTGGCCTGCGACAGCCGACCCGACAGCTCCTCCGGTTGCATGCGGGCGGTCATCACAGAACCTCGAGGCGGCGGACCATCAGGGTCGGAGCCTCCGACCCGGTGGGCATGGGGAGGCCATCCTTGACACACCATCCCAGCCGCCAGTCCGGGGTGGGGTCGTTCCCGACCGCGGGATCGATGGCGGCGAGGATTTCGGTGACCCCGCCGGTGAGTTCGAACGGGGCCAGCGGGCGCCGCCGCCGGCCGTTTTTGATCTCGAATCCCCGCTCCACCCGAAGCACCGTGCGGCTCGAAATGGGATCGACGGTGGCCCCCGAAAACCGGGTGATGACGAGGCCGTGTCTGAGATCGGCCTCAATCGACCGCGGCGGCACATCGCCGGCCGGGACAACGAGGTTCGACAGACGCGGCACCGGCGGGTGCCTCCAGTCGGCTCGGCGTCCCCGTCCGGCCGGGACGTCACAGATCTCGGCGGTCTCGCGATCGCACAGGAGACCGCAGAGCTGACCCCGGCGCAACAGGGTCACGGGTTTGGCAGGAACGCCTTCGTCGTCGCAGTCAAAGGCCCCGGGGAGGTCGCTGCGGCCGGGATCATCGATCAGGTCGATTGCGGCCTCGGTGAGATTGGCGCCTCCGAGCCCGGCCAGTGGGGTGCGGCCGCTCGCGACGAGATCGCCCTCCACCAGGTGTCCTACGAGCTCGTGCAGGAGGGCGCCGGCGGTCCCGTCGGCGAAGATCACCGGGCACCGCATCCCCGGCGACGGGCTCCAGGTCCGCGTCGGGCGGGGTTCGACAAGTGCCCGGATCCACCCGCCGAGCCGGGGCTGCCCCCAGACCGCGAGCAGCGCGGTGCGTTCCCTTGCGCTGGTCTCGAGTCGCACCAGGGCGGGACTCGTGACCTGTCGCCAGCCGTCACGGCGCACGACCACGGCGCGTCGTGCGAGATAGCGGACAACCGCGTCGCGGCCCGCCATTCGTCCGGCCATCTCGCGCGCCCAGTCGGCCCATCCCTGCGGGGGGTCGAGATCGATCACCGGCGGCGGCGGACCCGGCGGGACCCGGAGGCGATCGGCATAGCGTGAGACCAGCGCCGCCACCGCGATCGACGAAACGCCGGCGGCGGCATGGACCGCCCAACGCGAGGGGAAGCGCCAGCGAGCTGCGCTTCCTTCAATCCGACACGACGCCACCTCCGACCCGGCTGCGACTCTGATTTCCAGCCGGCGCTCGAGGTAGAGGTCTTCGAAACGCGGGTGGGCTCCGCGAAGCCCGCGGCAGCCTTCGGCGAGCTCATCGAGCCAGCGAGGGTCGAAGGGCGGGCTGTTCGGGGATGGTGGTTGCACAGCCGTATGGTAGCGCCGACCCGCCGGAATGGAACCGGGGCCCGGAGAAGGTCGCAGGACCGGCGGATTCGCTGCGCGCGAACGGTCGAGACGCGGGGTAGAATGCTCGTGCGTCCAGCGGCGACCTCTGTGCCGGATGCTGAAGGAGGATGCATGGGGAACGACGTGATCGGGCGGGTCGAGAAGCGTCTGGCCGAAGGGAGGCTCGGCGGCGGCCAGGACAAGATCGACCGCCAGCACGGGCAGGGCAAGCTCACCGCCCGCGAACGCGTCGAGCAGTTTCTCGACGAGGGGAGCTTCGAAGAAACCGACGGGCTGGTCGAGCACAGCTGCACCGATTTCGGGATGGGTTCAAAAAAGATCGCCGGTGACGGCGTGGTGACGGGTCACGGCAGGGTCGATGGACGCACGGTCTTCGTCTTCGCTCAGGATTTCACCGTCTTCGGTGGATCGTTGTCCGAGTCCAACGCCGCCAAGATCTGCAAGATCATGGATCTCGCCCTCAAGGTCGGCGCCCCGGTCGTCGGGCTCAACGACTCGGGCGGGGCGCGGATCCAGGAAGGGGTGGGTTCGCTCGCCGGCTACGCCGACATTTTTCTCCGCAACACCATCGCCTCCGGGGTGGTGCCGCAGATCTCGGCCATCATGGGGCCCTGCGCGGGCGGCGCGGTGTACTCGCCCGCCATCACCGATTTTGTCTTCATGGTCGAAGAAACGGCCTATATGTTCGTCACCGGGCCCGAGGTCATCAAGACCGTGACGCACGAGGAAGTCACCATGGAGAAGCTCGGCGGCGCCATGACCCACAACTCGGTCTCCGGCGTCGCCCACTTCGCGTCACGATCGGACACCGAGTGCCTCGCGTCGATCCGCAAGCTGCTGTCTTTTGTTCCCTCGAACAACGCCGAACAACCTCCGGTGGTCGAGAGCTCCGACCCCGTCGATCGTGAAATTCCCGAACTCGACGCCTTTGTTCCCTCGGACCCGAACAAACCCTACGACATCACCAAGCTGATCTGCTGGGCCGCAGATCGCGGTGAGTTCTTCCAGGTCCACGAGCACTTCGCCAAGAACCTGGTCGTCGGGTTCATACGCATCGGCGGCCGGTCGATCGGCGTGATCGCGAACCAACCCGCCCACCTTGCCGGTGTGCTCGACATCAACGCATCCGTCAAGGGCGCCCGGTTTGTGCGGTTCTGCGACGCTTTCAACATCCCGCTGTGGATTGTCGAGGATGTGCCGGGGTTCTTGCCCGGCACCGCTCAGGAGTGGGGTGGGATCATTCGTCACGGCGCCAAGCTCCTCTATGCTCTGGCCGAGGCGACGGTGCCGAAGGTCACCGTGATCACCCGCAAGGCCTATGGCGGTGCCTATTGCGTGATGGGTTCGAAGCACATCCGAACGGATGTGAATCTCGCATTTCCCACCGCCGAGATCGCGGTCATGGGGCCGCAGGGCGCGGTCAATATTCTCTACCGTCACGAGATCCAGGCTGCCGCCGACGCCGAGGCGAAGAGGGCCGAACTCGTGGCCGAGTATCAGGAGAAGTTCGCCAACCCCTTTGTCGCCGCCGAGAAGGGCTATATCGACGAGGTGGTCCTGCCGCGGATGTTGCGTCGCAAGCTGGCCGCGGCCTTCGCCATGCTCGGCACCAAGCGTGACACGATGCCGACAAAAAAACACGGCAACATTCCACTTTAGACAATTCTCGATTATGAATTTTGAATCATGAATTTCGGACCAGAAACCCACAGGTCAATCGGCGTCGAGGTTGACAGCTGAACACGTGGGTCGGGGGAGCGGCATGAAGTTATTGGTGGCGAATCGCGGCGAGATCGCCGTTCGAATCATCCGCGGCTGTCGAGAGATGGGCATCGAGACCGTCGCGGTGTACTCCGAGGTCGATCGGCAATCGCCCCATGTCTTGATGGCCGATCAGGCGTTTCCCATCGGACCGGCCGCGGCTTCAGCAAGCTATCTCAACATCGACCGGTTGCTGGCGGCTGCTGCTGCGGGCGGCGCCGACCTGGTCCATCCGGGCTATGGTTTTCTCGCCGAAAATGCGGAGTTCGCCGAACGGGTCGAGGCCGCCGGGATGACGTGGGTCGGGCCTCCCCCCGCCGCCATCAGGCTCATGGGTTCCAAGACCGAGAGCCGAAAGCTCGCCATCAACACCGGTGTTCCTCTGGTCCCGGGCATGGTCGAACCGCTCGCGGATCTTGCCCAACTCGAGGCCTTCGTCGATCAACACGGGCTGCCGGTGCTCCTCAAGGCGGTGGCCGGTGGTGGCGGCAAAGGCATGCGCGAGGTTCACGATCGTTCGGAACTCGCGGCCGCCTTCGAGCGCGCCCGCTCCGAGGGGGGAGCCTACTTCGGTGATGATCGGGTCTATGTCGAACGGCTGGTGGTGCGGGCCCGCCACATCGAGGTTCAGGTGGCCGCCGACCGCCACGGCAACGCGGTCTACCTCGGCGAGCGCGAGTGCTCGATCCAGCGGCGCCACCAGAAGGTGGTGGAGGAATGCCCGTCGCCGGTGGTCGACGCCGATCTCAGGCAACGCCTCGGTGAGGCGGCGCTGGCCATCGTCCGCGGTTCCGGCTACCAATCGGTGGGCACGGTGGAGTTCCTTGTCGATCGAAGCGGCGAGTTCTACTTCCTCGAGATGAACACCCGGCTCCAGGTCGAGCACCCGGTGACCGAGGAGGTCTACGGAGTCGATCTGGTTCGCGAGATGATCAATCTCTCGCTCGGACGGGAGCTGTCGTGGCGCCAGGAAGATCTCCTGCCCCGCGGCCACGCCATCGAGTGTCGGATCTACGCTGAGGATCCGCTCAGGAACTTCGCTCCCTCGCCCGGGTTGATCGCCCTGCTGGTGCGGCCCGGCGGACCCGGCGTCAGGGTCGATTCGGGGGTTTTCCAGGGCAGCGTCGTCCCCCTGGACTACGATCCCATGGTCGCCAAGCTGGTCGTCCATGCCTCCGATCGCCCGGCTGCGGTGGCTCGATTGCGGCGGGCGCTTCAGGAATATCAGGTACGTGGGATCGCGACGACCTTGACCTTGTTCCGGGCTCTGGTCGAGATGGATGAGTTTGTCGAGGCCGATTTTCACACCGGCTTCCTCGACGAACTCCTCGCCTCCGAGAGACTGGCGGAGGTCCACGGTCGGCAGGATCCGGAAGCCGAGGAGGCGGCGGTGGTGGCAGCGGTGTGTCTTGCGACGCTTCAGGCCGGCACCGTCGTGGGCGATCCGTTCGGCGACGGCGACGGAAGCCACTGGTGGCAGGAAGGGGTCAGAACTCAGCACGGGAGGTATCCGCGATGAAGTGGGTCGTCAGGCAGGGTGACGCGACACGCGAGGTCGTGGTCGAGCGGGTACCCGATGGATTCGAGGTTGTCATGGGATCCGAACGTCGCCGCGTCGACCTGATTCGGCTCGACGGCGCCATGGCGTCGCTGCGCTACGTCGACGGCGGTCAGAGCTTCTCGGTGAGCTATCAACGGGGAACGGGTCGTGAGTGGCGGCTTGCGGTCGGTGAACGCGACTTCGAACTCGAGGTCCTGACACCGGTCGAGGCCATCGAAGCCAGCGCCGCGGCCGCGGCGGTCGGCCCGAGCCGGCTTGACGCGCCGATCCCCGGCAAGGTCGTCGAGGTTCATGTGAGCGTCGGCGACGTGGTGCAAGCCGGGCAACCGCTGGTGGTGCTCGAGGCCATGAAAATGGAGAATGAGCTGACCGCAAAGCAGGCGGGCAAGGTCATTGCGGTTCATGTCGAGCCCGGTCAGATCATCGACGCCGGAGGCCTCCTCGTCGAACTCGAGTAGCCGGCGGTTCCTTCGCGGGCGGTCGCGAGGTTCTCAGGCGACGTTCGAGCAAATGGACCGGTTCAGGGAACGCGCTTCCCTTGCGGCCTCGAGCCTCACTCCCGCACCGTCACCCTGGTCGTCGAGAACGACGCGTTGCGGGTCACGGGGTCGAGGATGCCGACCGCCACGCTGTGGCTTCCCTCTTCCATCAAGAGGTTGGCGGTGATGGTGTAGCGTTTGAGTTGCGCATCGTCGTAGTCGGCCGTCTTGACCCTGATTTCGTGGTTCTGGCGGACAACATCGGAACGGTCGCCGTCGCTGTTTCGCGCGGCGAGGAAGATGGTCACGTTGCCGACGTAGTCATCGCCGGATGGCAGGAGCGCTACCTTGCGCAACGGGAACGACAGCTTGAACGGCACCATCCAGCGGGTTTCGCCGGCCGGGCCCTGGGTGCCGATCTCCACCATGATCTCCATGGGGTTGTCGTCGAGGGGGAACATGAGACCGGTGACAACTTTGTCCTGAACCCTGCTTTCGAGGCTTTTCTCGACAAAACGCTGTCGGTAACGGACTCGATAGTCGGGGTAGTTGGGGAGCTCGACCGAGATTCGATGGACCTTGTCGAGACCGCTCTGGTTGAGGTCATAACCGAGGGAGTAATAGGTGAAGAAGTCCTGGCCCACGCGCTGGAGTCCCGCGGTGAAATCGTTGGTGTTGATGATCGCGGCTCCCCCGGTACTGTCGGCCATGAACCGAAGCGAGTCGAGATAGTTCTGCATCCCCAGACTCGCCGACATGGTGTCCTGGTTGGTGCCGAGCTCGGCCGACGCGATGGTCGGGTTCTCGAGCCCGCCGACGCCGAAGGTGTAGAAGCTGATGTCCTGGGCGTTGGCGTTGGAGACGAGTGAGGTGAAATGACGGTTCATGTTGTAGCGGGCCGATTCGGTGATGGCCGACGACTCCTGGTAGGTGTTGGCGAAGGCGTAGAACAGGTCGAGCCCGGCGATCATGGGCAGGCCGTTGGAGACGTAGATCACCACCTTCTTGCCCGGAAGGCCCGAGAGCATGGTCAGGGTGTCCCTGAGCGCGCCGAGGGTGAACTGCAGCGAGTTGGCCTCTTCTTCGGCAAACCCGATCACCATGCCGTGTGACCGGCTCATGGCGCTGACATTGTTCTGAGAATTCCGCTGGGACTCGGAGAACTGCCGGAGGATATCCTTCCGGGTGTTGTCGAGCTCGGTTCGGCCACCGGTGGACATCTTGATTTCGCGGAGGGCGTCGTAGATCTCTCGATCGTTGTCGGTAAACGGTTGCAGCACTTCGTAGGACTTGTTGTACGAGATGACCATCATCTGCACGGGTGGCTGGAGATTCTCTCGGACGAATGTCCGCATCTGGGTAATCAGCCGATTGCGATCGAGCGCGCGCGAGTTTTGGTTGTCGAAATAGAGCACGACATAGACCGGGCGGAAACTCTCTTTGGAGAGATTTTCAGCACCGGGAATCGGGGTCGGCGTCGGCTGCCCGGTCGGGGCTTCCTGGCCCTGGTAGTAGCTGCGGTAGATCTCATCGGTGAAGAGACCGAAGTTCGTGATCGGCCTGGCCGTTCCGTCATGGGTCAGGACGAAATCGTCGGCCTTGAGATCGGTCACGGCGAGGCCCTGCTTGTTGGTGACATAAACGTTGACGTTGACCACCGTCACGTCGATCTGCCCGACAAAGGGAAGACCACCGACGGCGTCCGGACTCGCCGCCGCTGCTGCCACCGGCGGCGCCTGCTCGTCCACTTCCTCGTCCTGGGCGAACGCAGCCGGCGAAGCGAGACACACAAGCACGACCGTCGTGATCCAGAGTCTTTGCACGATCCACCTCCGCGAAGAGTCTAACCGACCTCCTCGCCGGCTGTTCGACCGCGACCGGCGATGCGCTGCACCCGAAGGCGTTTTCTCGGCTCGGGGCGCTCAACTCACCGCATAGTACGCCTCCCCGCCCCGGGCGGCGAAGACCCTCCTGGCCGCAGCGCCGCGCCGTCCTCGAAGCGAAACGCGGTACGGACCACGGGTTCACCCGAGCCGCGCTGCGGGCAACCTGCCGGGTCCGCAGTTCTCATCGGGATCCGACGCTGTCGAAACCTTGTATCATGACGAGGCTGTGAGCTTTGAAAAAGCCTCCGATGAGCAACTGGTGCGTTTCGCCCTTGATGGGGACGAGGACGCCTTCACAACCCTCGTCCGCCGCTATCAACGGCGCTTGACCGCGTTCCTCTCGCAGCTTGTCGGAGATGTCGAACTCGCCCGGGAGCTCAGCCAGGAGGCGTTCATCCGAGCCTGGTCCGCGCTCGAACGTTTCGACCCGAAGTACCGCTTTTCAACCTGGCTCTTTCGCATCGGACACAACCTCGGGATCGATCACCTGCGCCGGCGGCGGCTCAAGACTGTGGCGTTGCACCGCACCGACCGCGAGGGCGACGAGGTGGAACTCGTCGTGGAGGACACCACCAAGGACCCCCTCGGGCACTTCGAAAACACCGAGCTGGCGGGCTCGCTCAAAGGGGCGATCGAAGAGCTCACTGCGGAGTACCGAGAACTCGTCCTGCTGCGCCACTTCGGTTGCCTGAGCTATCAGGAGATCGCCGAGTTCAAGCAGATGCCGTTGGGAACGGTCAAAAACAAACTTTTTCGTGCCCACACCGTATTACGCAAAGCACTGGCGGCCTTCCTATGAGGCCGGCGGTGCCATGAGAGGAGGCCACGGTGGCTACCACCTGTGAGGCAATTCAAGAGCTTCTCACCGAACACCTCGGTGAGACTGAGAGGCTTTCCGATGAGGAACGCCGGCACGTCGAGCTTTGCCCGCAGTGCTGCGAGGTCGCAGCTGGCGAGAGTGCGCTCGGTTTGATCTTCGCCAGAGTTCTTCCGCCGGCCGATCCGACTGTCGAAGGCCGCGTCCGTTCCGCGATGAAGACTGCGCGACGTCGGCGCCGGGTTCTGGCCCTCCTCCCGGTTGCGGCTTCGCTGCTGGTTGCGTTGCTCGGCGCGGTGATGCTTGGCGGGCTGCCCGGCGGGAGCCTGCTTGCCCTGTTGCCGGTGTGGTCGTCGCAGGGCTGGGTTTCTCTCGCCGCTTCGATGGCAGACTGGAATGCGGTGTTCACCACCGCCGCGGGGGCGACGACAGCGCTGCTCAGCCCGGGGGTCCTCGCGGCCGCGATCCTGGTCAGCCTTGCGGGGATTGGAGTGATTGCGATCGCGGCCCGCCGTTGGCGGCAGGTCTCGCCATGGCGCGACATCGGATAATCCCGACCTTCGCTTTCGTGCTCGCAATCGCGGCGGGCACGTTGACCCAGGCCGCGCCTCCGCGAACAACGGTCTTCAACGACATCGTGGTCAACGAGAAGGTCGATGGTGATGTCGTCGCATTGGAGGCGGACGTTCATCTCGGGCCGATGGCCGACGTTGGCGGTGATGTCGTCGTCGTCAATGGCGATCTACGCCTCGACCCGAACGCTCGAGTCGGCCGCCACGTCGTGGCGATTTTCGGTGATGTCGAGGTTGCGCCGGGGGCATTCGTTCAGGGTCGAACCCTGGCGTTCTCCTCGTTGTCCAACGTCGCCCTGCAGCCCGGAGGGCGGGCGCCGCTGCAGGTCAACCTGGCGGTTCGGCTGGTCACCTCGGGTGGCTGGTTGCTGGTGACCACCGCTCTCGCCTTCGGGTTGTCCACCCGACTTCGCTATGGGGTTTGGATTCTGCCGCGGCTCGGATTCAGAGTCGTGGTGCTCGGTGTCGCCGCGGGCGTCACCTTCTTTGCCGCCGTGGTCGCGGTGCTCGGCTTCGGGCCGTCGATGGGGGTGCCGTTGGCGGCAGGGTTGACGGTGGTCTTCTTCGCCTTCCGGGCGCTTGGCTTGACCGTGGTCGGCGGCTACCTCGGCGAGCGGATGTTGAGTCGGTGGCTTCATCGGCCGCTGCCCCTGACCGTGGAGGTCTTTGTCGGCGTCTTCGCCATGGTGGTCGTCCGTTTCCTGCCCTTTGTCGGCGCCGTCCTGTGGAGCCTGTGCTCCATAATCGCGCTGGGCATGGGCATCGTCGCCGTCGCCACCACCGTGGCTGATCGGGAAACCGCAGCCGGGCTGACCTGATCGATTGCCCATCGGAGGTGGTGATTCTCGAACTGGAGCGGGTGGCTAGCCAGTCACCGGTCCGGATGTTATACTTCCGCACCTTGTGGGGAGAGGTGTGTGTGAAGGTCGACCTTTCCAAGATCGAAACCGAGCTGATCAGCTTTGCCGAGACCATGAGTTTCGACGATGAGCGGCTCGACCCGACTCGGGTCATCGGACCGATGGAGGTCCGGTTGGAGGGGAAGGTGCGCCCGGCCGGTGACCACTATCTCGTCGATGGCAGGACCAGCGCCAGCGGGCACCTCAGCTGCGGTCGATGCCTCGAGCCGGTTGAGTGGCGGATGGAGTCGGGCTTCGATCTGGAAGTCGCTCTGACCGACGCGGCGCCGGTCGACCCCGAGCTCGCCCTCGACGAGGCCGATCTCGATGTCGTCTTTCTCACCGAGCCGCTGCTGGATCTTGAAGAGTTGGCGATCGAGCAGGTGCTGCTCGAGATGCCGATCCGAGTGGTCTGTTCCGAAGAATGTGCCGGGTTGTGTCCACAGTGCGGCGCCAACCGCAACCAAGAAGGCGCCTGCCGATGCCAGCCCGAAGCCGATCCGAGATGGGCGGCGCTGAAGGACCTGGCGGGTCACGACCCGGTCGACTGAATCGATTGAAACGAAACGGAGAGTTCTGATGGCGAATCCAAAGCATCGTATCTCGAGAACGCGTCGCGACAAGCGGCGCTCTCACCATGGGCTGGTGCCTCCGGGCTGGAGTCTCTGCACCTCGTGCTTCGAACCCAAGCCGCCGCACCAGGTTTGTCCGCACTGCGGAAGTTACAAGGGTCGTGAGGTCATCGAGGTTGAAGACCTCGATTGACGGATAGTGGAAGGACCGACGCGCCGTCGCACGGGTGAATGATGTCCACCCGAGCCATCGCTCTCGATGCCATGGGTGGAGACGGCACGCCCCAGATCCGCATCCAGGGGGCGTTGGACGCAGTGGCGGATTACGGTCTGGCGGTCAGCCTGGTCGGCCCCATCAAACGTCTGCGACGAGAACTCGGGCGCTTTCGGGCAATACCCGACGGACTCGAGCTGGTGGATGCCGTCGATGTCGTCGGGATGCAGGATCCCCCGCTGACGGTCCTTCGAGGGAAACGAAACTCGTCGCTTTCGGTCTGCGCCGAGCTGGTTCGCAGCGGTCATGCATCGGCCATGGTCACGGCAGGGAATACCGGCGCCGCGTGGGTCGCGGCGAAGTCGGCCCTCGGAATGATCGGCGGCGTGGAGCGGCCCGCGCTCGCAGCCATCCTGCCGAAGGTCGATGGTCACACCCTGGTTCTCGACGTCGGCGCCAATGTCGACGTCAAACCCCACCAGTTGGTTCAGTTCGCGGTCATGGGGGCCTACTACGCATCGGCGGTGCTTGGCGTCGAGAACCCCCGGGTCGGGCTGCTGTCGGTGGGAGAGGAAGAAACCAAGGGCGGTCCGCGGATCCGTCGCCACTACCTGGTCCTCAAAGAGGCCGGGATCAACTTCATCGGCAACGTGGAAGGCCGCGACGTTTTTACCGGAGCGGTCGATGTGGTGGTCTGCGACGGATTCACCGGCAACGTCGTCCTCAAGGTGGCCGAGGGGCTCGGCGAGATGGTCGTCGGGATGCTCAAGGAGGAGGCCCGTCAATCGCCGCTCTACGGCGCCGGCCTGGTGCTGGCAAAGGGCGCCTTCCGCAATGTCAAACGCAAGGTCGACTACGCCGAGCATGGCGGCGCACCGTTGCTCGGCGTCAACGGCGCCTGCCTCATCGGCCATGGCCGATCGACGGCGAAGGCCATTCGTAACGCCATCCGGTTTGCCGATTCCTACGCCTCGAGCGGCGTGATCCAGCAGATCGGCGAAAAGATCATCGAGGTCCTGTCCAAACCATGCCAGAGCGAGGACGGCTGAGATGCACGATCACTTCGCGAAGACGGCGAAAATCGTCGGCCTCGGTTCATACCTCCCCGAGCGGATCCTCACCAACCGCGAGCTCGAAGCGATGGTGGAAACCAGCGACGAGTGGATCAGGACGCGGACCGGAATCAGGGAGCGGCGGGTCGTCGCCGAGGATGAGGCGCTCGTCGATCTCGTTGTCCGGGCCGGCCGAGCCGCTCTGACGGATGCCGGTGTCGAGCCCGAAGACGTCGATCTGCTGATCCTCGCTACGGCGACGGTCGAACAACCGATCCCCGCCACCGCGGCCATCGTTCAGCCGATGCTGGGCCTGGTCAACGCGGCCTGCTTCGATCTTTCGGCCGCGTGCTCGGGCTTCACCTATTCCCTCAATGTCGCCCGGCAGTTCATCGCCACCGGCGAGGCCGAGACGATTCTCGTGGTCGGTGCCGAATGCCTGACCCGGTACGTTGACTGGACGGATCGATCGACCTGCGTCCTTTTCGGCGATGGTGCGGGTGCTGTCGTGCTCAAACCCGGCACGCCCGGCGAGGGCATCCTGCATGTCAGATGGCGAACCGACGGGAACTACGCGGACATCATCTCCATGCCGGGCGGCGGCAGCCGGTTTCCCCCCCACAGCATCGAATCCATCGACAAGCGGCTTCCCTATATCAAAATGCGGGGCAACGAGACCTTCAAGGTGGCCGTTCGATCCTTGACCGAGATCAGCCGTGAAGTCATAGACGCGGCCGGGATCGGCGTCGAGGACATCGACCTTTTCATTCCTCACCAGGCCAATATGCGGATCATCCAGGCGGTGGGCAATCGCCTCGGGTTGTCGGAAGAACAGGTCTTCACAAATGTCGAGCGCGTGGGGAACACATCGGCAGCCTCGATCCCCCTCGCCATGGTCGATGCCCGCAACGAAGGTCGGCTCAAACCGGGCAGCCTGCTGCTGACCTCGGCCTTTGGCGGAGGCCTCACCTGGGCCTCGTCGCTGATCCGCATGTAGATCGGATTGCGGAGCGCATCAAAGGAGTCGTGATGGCGCGCATTGCAGCACTCTTTCCGGGACAGGGCAGCCAGAGCGTGGGAATGGGACACGATCTCGCAGATCGATGGCCGACCGCGGCAACCGTCTTCACCGACATCGACAACGGTCTCGAGTACGACCTTTCGGAGCTCTGTTGGAACGGGCCGGAGGAAGAACTCCGCCTGACCACAAACACCCAACCGGCGCTGTTGACCCATTCGGTGGCGGCGTGGAAGGTGCTCGTCGAGCACGGGTTCCGCGCTGAGGCCGCGGCCGGCCACAGCCTCGGCGAGTACTCGGCGGTAGTGGCCGCGGGCGGCCTGGGCGCGGTGAGTGCCGCCCGAACCGTTCGCGAGCGCGGTCGCCTCATGCAACAGGCGGTCCCGGTGGGCAGGGGCGCCATGGCGGCCATCCTCGGTCTCGACGACGAGGTGGTCCGGGCGGTGTGCGACGAGATCACCACCGAGACCGGAGAGGCGGTTGTTCCGGCGAACTTCAACTCTCCCGGTCAGGTGGTCATCGCCGGCGGTGCGGCTGCGGTGGCTCGGGCCATCGATGTGCTGAAGGCGCGCGGTGCTCGACGGGCGCTGCCGTTGCCGGTGTCCGCTCCTTTCCACTCGCCGCTGATGGCGCCGGCGCGCGCGGGATTGGCGCCCACCCTGCGCGGTCTCGAGTTCTCCGTGCTCGGCTTTCCGGTCTACCGCAACATCGACGCATCGCCGGTGACGATGCCCGAGGCGGTCTGTGACGGTCTCATCAAACAGGTCGACTCCCCGGTCCTCTGGACGCAGACCATCGAGCGGCTGCGCAGCGATGGATTCGACACCTTTGTCGAGATCGGTGCCGGCAACGTCCTCTGCGGCCTGGTCAAACGCATCGACCGTGCGGCCACGTGCTATCCGGCGGGAACCGTCGAGACCATCGAGAAGGTCATCGAACACCTCGTCGGCTGAAATCCACCACAGAGGCACATTGGGCACCCCGAGCCGTCGCAACATCGCACCGTCGCAAGCACGAAGGCGCGAAGCCGCAAAGCGGTCACCAAGACATTGCAGGGTTATCAAAGAAGCGCAGAGACATCGTTGAGTTGAGTTGGCGATACCGAATTCAGGGCTCTCTCCAGCTTCAAGGGGATGGTCTGTCGGAGTGGATTTCGTCGCGGTAGTTGGATTTCTCGGCTGGGCGCGGCGCTGGCTTGAAATCGCGATGCCCTTCGTGAAATCCTTTGCGCCTTCGCGTCTTTGCGCTTGCGACGCACGGATGGCTCCGAGTCTCGGTGTCGATGTGGTTTAATGGCGCGCGTATCAATGAAAGTGGAGGATGCAATGGCTGATTTTGACGGTCAGGTCGCGGTGATCACCGGTGGTGCGCGGGGCATCGGCGCGGAGATCGCCCGCAAGATGGCGGCCGGCGGCGCGCATGTGGTCTGCGCCGATGTCCTCGACACGACCGAGATCGTCGCCGAGATCAAAGCCGCCGGCGGATTCGCCGAGGGGCGGCCGATGGATGTCACCGATGCGACGGCTGCGGCCGACGCGATCAGGGCCATCCACTCGGATCACGGCCGTCTCGACATTCTGGTCAACAACGCCGGGATCACCCGCGACCAGCTCCTGGTGCGGATGAAGCCCGAAGATTGGGACCTCGTCCTGCGGATCAACCTCGACGGCGCCTTCAAGGTGACGCAACCGACGGCCAAGATCATGATGCGGCAGAAGAGCGGCCGTATCGTCAACATCGCCTCGGTGGTCGGGCTCATGGGCAATGCCGGTCAGACCAACTACTCGGCGTCGAAGGCGGGGCTGATCGGATTCACCAAGTCCCTCGCGCGCGAGCTCGGACCGCGCAACGTCACCGTCAATGCGGTGGCGCCGGGCTACATCCAGACGGCGATGACCGATGCGCTCACCGACGACCAGCGCGCCGCTCTGATGAAGACCGTCGCCATCCCGCGTCTCGGTACGCCCGGCGATGTCGCCGACGCCGTCACCTTCCTCGCCGGTCCGAAGGCCTCGTACATCACCGGCGTGGTGATCAACGTCTCCGGCGGTCTCTACATCTGACGGACCCGGCGCCCACAACCGCGACGGTTTTATGTCGTGGCGGTTGCGACCGGCGATGAAATGGGCGTTATCAGTGATCGGGGACCGGTGGGCCGCGGTTTCCGCGGCATCCCGAATCGAGGATCCGGCACCTCTACGCTACACTCGTGATGGAGGTCCTCATGCCCGCACAGATGCGCGTGCGAGACATCATGTCAACCGATGTGGTCACCCTGATCGAGGACGAGACCCTCGCTGACGCCAAACGATGCATGGACCGCGGCCGCATCCGGCATCTCCCGGTGCTCCGGGATCGCAAGCTCGTCGGCCTGGTCACCCACCGGGATCTTCTGGCGGCCTCGTTCTCGATCTTCGCCGAGGTCGAACCGGCCGAGCAGCGTCGGATCTTCGTCACCGTTCCCGTGGTCGAGGCCATGCACCGCGATGTCGTCACCGTAGGTCCGGACGAGACTGTGGCCAACGCCGCCCGCACCCTCCTCGACAACAAGTGGGGCTGCCTCCCAGTCGTCGACGACAGCGGAACCCTGCTCGGGATCGTCACCGAGGCCGACTTCCTGCGTTTGACGGTCCGCCTGCTGCCATGACCATCCTCGACCTCGTGCTGGTCGTCGTATGGGCCGGCATCACCCTGGGCGGGTTCTTCAAGGGGGCGATCCGCATCGTCTTCGGTCTCGGGGGCCTTGCCCTGGGGATCTGGTTGTCGGTGGTCATCGGCCCCGACCTCGCCGTCTCCCTGACCGGGCTCGTCAACAGCGAGTGGTTCACCCTCATCATGGCGTACCTGCTGCCGCTGGTCGTCGTCACGATGCTGTGCCTCCTCGCCGGGTGGGGAATGGAGAAGACCCTCGAGGCTCTCAAGCTGGGTTGCGTCAATCGGGTGCTCGGTGCGGCTCTGGCCGGCGCGGTTGCCGCCGCGGTTCTGGCGTTGCTCCTCATGACCGCGGTTCGACTCTCGCCCGAGTTGGCCGCGATGGAGGAGCGCTCGGCTCTTCTCGCTCGGGTCCGGGCGGTGATGGCGATGGGGCGGGCGCTCAATCCCGCGGAGACCGCGCCTCAGGAGGTCGAGGAACCGGCAGCTACGGGCGATACCGACACCGCGAACGAGGGGTCGAGCGGCCGGTAGAGGGTGTCGCGCAGGACCGGGGTCCGCCCCGCTTCGCGAATCAAGTACTCGAGGCGCCGGCGATCGAGCCCGGTTCCTGCGGTGCCGCCGGCGGCGGAGGTGATCCGCTCGTCGACCACGGTTCCGTCGAGGTCGTTGGCGCCGAAATGAAGCGCGACCTGGGCGATCTTCTCGCCGAGCATGATCCAGTAGGCCTTGAGGTGGGGAACGTTGTCGAGGATGAGGCGAGTGGTGGCGATGGTCTGGACGTCAAGCCTGCCACCGGTGGGGGGAAGATGATCGAGCTCGGTGTTTTCGGGGTGAAAGGCAAGCGGGATCATGCACTGAAACCCGCCCGTTTCATCCTGCAGGTCGCGCAGGGCGAGAAGATGATCGACGCGGTCCTCGGCGGTTTCGACGTGGCCGTAGAGCATGGTGCAGTTGGACCGGATGCCGGCCCGGTGGACCTCGCGGGCGATTTCGAGCCAACGGCGGCCATCGGTCTTGTGGTCGCAGATCTGACGCCGCACGTGGTCCGCGAAAATCTCGGCGCCGCCCCCGGGGCATGAGTCGAGACCCGCCCGCTTGAGGCGTGCGATCAGGTCACCGAGGTCGATTCGCGACGCGGTGGCGATGAAGTCGAGCTCGATCATGGTGAGGGCCTTGAGGTGAACCCAGGGGAATCGCTCTTTGAGCGCCCGGAAGAGCGCCTCGTAGTAGTCCACCCGGAGCTTCGGATGGAGACCGCCGACGATGTGGAGCTCCGACACCGACTCGTCGACATCGCGGGCGGCCATCTCGACCGCTTGTTCCACGGTGTAGGTCCAGCCTTCCCCGCGGTCGCGCCACGGCACATAGAAAGCGCAGAGCCTGCACGAGGCAACACAGACGTTGGTCGGGTTGAGGTGGCGGTTGACGTTGTAGTAGGTGCGGTCGCCGTGGAGCCGCTCGCGGACGATGTTGGCGAGGCGCCCGACCGCGAGGAGATCGTTGGTGGTGGCGATGGCGATCCCGTCAGCACGGTCGAGGCGGACGCCGGCCAGCACCTTGTCGGCGATCGGCGCCAACGAACGGTCGATGAGCCGGAGATCGGCAGTCGTGGTCATGGACACTCGTCCATTATCAATGAGACAGGTTCTCGAAACAAGCTTTTATGATCGCGTCTTCGAGGCGTCTATTTGAGCTGCAGTGACTGGAGAAAGAGATCGTTGGAGGAGAACTCGCGAACCTTCTGCAGCAGCAGCTCCATCGCCGCCTCGGGTGACAACGACGACAGGGCGCGACGCATGAGGTAGAGCTTTTCGACCTGCTCGTTCGAGTAGAGCTTCTCCTCTTTTCGGGTTCCCGACTGCGGAATGTTGATCGTCGGGAAGATCCGCTTTTCGAAGAGCCTGCGATCGAGCACGATCTCCATGTTGCCGGTGCCCTTGAACTCCTGAAAGATCACCTCATCCATCCGCGAACCGGTGTCGATGAGGCAGGTGGCGACCACGGTCAGGCTGCCGCCGCCCTCGATGTTTCGTGCGGAACCGAAAAACCGTCGCGGCTTCTCCATGGTGCGGGCGTCGATGCCGCCGGACATGATTCTGCCCGAGCCCTTCTGGGAGTTGTTGTAGGCGCGGGACATGCGGGTGAGCGAGTCCATGAAGACGACGACGTCTTCGCCCATTTCCACGAGCCGGCGGGCGCGTTCGAAGACCATCTCCGAGATCTGGATATGGGATTCGAGGCTCTGATCCGATGATGAAGCAAAGACTTCGCCGCGGGCGATGCTTCGTTTCCAGTCGGTGACCTCCTCCGGACGTTCATCGACCAGGAGAACGAAAATCGTGGTGGTCGGATGGTTGGCGGCGATGGCGTGGGCCATTTGCTGCAGCAGCGTTGTCTTCCCGGCCTTAGGTGGCGAGACGATGAGACAGCGCTGTCCCATGCCGAGGGGCGCGATGAGCTCGGTCACTCTCGGTTCGACGAGATCCGGATCGGTCTCGAGCTTGAATCGTTCGAGGGGATCGATGCTGATCAGCTCCTGGAACGGGATGGCCTTGGCCCGATACTCCTCGGGCGGCATGCCTTCGATGGTATCGATCTCAAAGACCCTGGGCCGGTCGTTGCCGCGCGCCTTGGCTTCGATCCGCAGCCCACTTTCGAGATGCAGTGTGTTGATCAGCTCCGCCGGGACCAGGGGGTCGTTCTTCACGGCCACGAAATTGTTCGCGGAACTGACAAGAACCGGGCTGCCCTTTTCCCGAACCAGGAGATAGCCGTGGACCGGCAGCACGGCACCCGTGGCGCCTCCGCGTCGGCGGGGACGCCGGCGTCGTCGTCGTGGTTTTCGGTTCTGTGAGTTCTGTTGTTCTTCGTTGTTCTCAGTCATACCTTCCCTCGTCTACGGGGGGGAATCGGCGACGGCTCCAACAATCCTGAGCCGAGGTCCGAGCCACAGGGTTCACCCATGCTGTGACCAGTCACGCTCGCGAGCCGAGCCTCGCCCAAAGAAGCGCCGTCATCGTCGAGCGTTGATCCGGGCGCCGGCGACCTTCCCGATAGGTTTCGGCCGCGCACAAGGTTGCGCCCGATTGACAGCTTACGACGATCCGGCCCCATCTGCAAGATCCGCGAGCCGCGGCAGGCGACCGGGAGTCGGGAAATCCGTTCCCGGGAAGCTGAATGATGAGGGTTGACGTTGTATACGAATTGTATACAATTTTGCAATGATCGATCCGCGCCCCGCTTCCGCCCCGCCGCGCCGAACTGCCGCCGAGGGAGTCTACCTGGCCCTCAAGCGCGACATCATCACCTTGAGGCATCGACCGGGCGCAGCCCTCGGTGAACAGACCCTGGCCGACACCTACGGAACCAGCAGGGTGCCGGTGCGCGAGGCGTGCCGCCGGCTTCAGCAGGAGGGGCTGCTCACCGCCATCCCTTACAAGGGTTACTTTGTGAGCCCGATCTCACCCAAGGAGATCTCGGACAGCTTCGAACTGAGGACCGCCATCGAGACGCGGGCCGTGGCGTTGGCGGTCACCCGTGCGACCGACGGGGAACTCGCCCGCCTCGGTGAACTCGCGGCCATCGAGTACACCTACTCGGACTGGGTCTCCTATGTCGAGTTCCTCGACAAGAACCTCGGTTTCCACCTCGAAGTGGCCGCGCTGTCACGCAACGACCGGCTCTTTGCCGTGCTTCACAATCTCCTCGTCTCGATGCAGCGGTATTTCTTTCTCGGTCTCGATCTCGGCGATTTCGGCGCCGAGATGCGCGGCGAGCACGAACTGCTCGTCCGCCACATGAGGTCTCGGGACGCCGGCGCCGCTGCGACCTGCGCCGAGGAGCAGATCACGTCTTCATACGAGCGCATTCGGCGGGCGCTTGCCGCCGCCGACAACATCGAGATTCCAATCACCGAGGTGTGAGATGAGCGATTTCGTCTACCTGGACAACGCAGCGACCACCTTTCCCAAACCTCCCGAGGTCATCCGCTTTATGTGTGACTTCTATTCCACCCGAGGGGTCAATCCCGGTCGGACGGGCTTTGATCTCGCGCTGGAAGCCGAGGACACCCTCCTCGAGGCCCGCCAGGCGTTGACCGATTTCTTCGGCGGAACCGATCGGAATCGGTTGGTCTTCTCGCTCAACGTCACCGATGCGCTCAATCTCCTCATCGGCAGCGTGCTCGCGCCGGGGGATCACGCCATCACCACCTGTCTCGAACACAACTCGGTGCTGCGCCCCATGTACCAGCACATGGCCCACGGTGTCGAGGTCGATTTCGTCACCTTCGACGAATATGGATTCATCGATCCGGCCGCGATCGAGGCGAAGATCCGGCCCAACACCAAACTCGTCGTCATGAACCACGGTTCGAACGTCATCGGCACGATTCAGCCGGTCGCCGCGGTCGGCGAGATCTGTCGCCGTCACGGCGTCCTCTTCGCGGTGGACGCCGCGCAGACCGCCGGGCTGATCGACATCGACGTCGCCGAGATGAAGATCGATGTGCTGTGCTTCACCGGTCACAAGTCGCTCTTCGGGCCGACCGGAACCGGCGGCATGTACATGGCCGAACACGTCGACCTCATGCCGTGCCGGTCCGGCGGCACCGGCGTGAAGAGCGCGCTCAAGACCCAGCCGCGCGACTACCCCTGGCGCTTCGAGTTCGGGACCCTCAACACCATGGGGATTGCCGGACTTCTCGCCGGCCAGCGCTGGATCGCTTCCAGGGGCGGCGTCTCGGCGCTCTTCGCCGAAGAAATGGTCCACGCCACGCGTCTCTACCAGGCGCTGCGGGAGATCGACAACGTCACCCTCTACTGCGCCGACATGGCGCGAAATCACCTGCCGGTCTTTGTCTTCAACATCGATGGGCTGCCGGCCGATCAGACCGGCCAACTCCTCGATGTCGAACACGACATCATCACCCGCACCGGGCTCCACTGCGCGCCTCAGGTCCACGAGGGTATCGGCACCGCCGAAATCGACGGAACCGTGCGCTTTTCCGTCGGCGCCTTCACCACCGAATCGGATGTCGATCGGGCCATCGCCGCGGTGGCGGACATTGCCGGCTATGCCAGGACGAGGGCCGAGAAGAAGACGGCGGTCATGGCCTGAGCCTGACCGCCTCCTGCCCTGGCGTTCGACATCGAGGCGTGCTATCAAAGCTCCCGGGGGTTCCCATGAGATGTCTTCTCACTCTGTGTCTGTCGGTTCTTCTCGTACCCTGCACGGGACTCGCACTCGATCGCGCGGCCGTGGACGAGATCAACGCCGCGACGGATGAGCTCTTTCCGTCGTTGGTGGAATGTCGGCGCTGGTTTCACGTCCATCCCGAGCTCTCGAATCGAGAACAAGCGACGGGAGCGGAGATCGCGCGCCGCCTGCGCGCAATCGGCTACGAACCCCGGACCGACGTCGCCGGCCACGGAGTGGTCGCCATCCTCAAAGGCGGGAAACCGGGTCCGGCGGTGGCGTGGCGCTCCGATATCGACGCGCTGCCCATCGACGAGGCGGTGGATGTGCCCTGGAAATCCGAGAACCCGGGCGTCATGCACGCCTGCGGCCACGACGTCCACATCACCGTCGGCCTCGGCGCCGCCGAGGTCCTCATGGGGATGAAGGACGAGGTCCCCGGGACCGTGATCTTCCTCTTCCAACCGGCCGAGGAAGGCGCGCCCCCCGGCGAAGACGGTGGAGCGACCCTGGTGCTGGAAGAGGGGGTCTTCGCCGATCCCGTCCCGGTGGCGATCTTCGGTTCGCACGTCATGCCGAACCACGAGGTCGGGACCATCGGCTGGGGCAGCGGCGGTGTCATGGCCTCGGCCGATCGATTCGCCATCAGGGTGACCGGCCGCATGACCCACGGCTCGGCCCCCCAGGACGGCATCGACGCCGTCTGGGTCGGGTCGCAGATCGTCGATGGGCTGCAGGGCATCATCTCCCGCGAGGTCGACGCCCGCAACCCGGCCGTCGTTTCGGTGGGGACCTTCGCCGCCGGCAACCGGTTCAACATCATCGCCGGCTCGGCCGAGCTCACCGGCACGGTCAGGACCCTCGACCCGGCGACGCGCGACCAGATCGAGGCCGCCATTTCCCGGATCGTCAGCGGGGTCTGTGGCGCCCACCGGGCGAGCTGCGAGGTCGACTACCAGCGCTTCACCCCGGTCCTGGTCAACGACCCCGACCTGACCGCGGCGGCGGTCGCCATCCTGCGCGCGGAATTCGGCGACGAGGCGATCCACGAGGCCGCACCCATCATGGCTGCGGAGGACTTTGCAGAGTACGCCCGGATCGCGCCGAGCTTCTTCTTCATGCTCGGCGTCGGCAATACCGAGCAGGGCTGGACGAGCTATGTCCATACCCCGACCTTCCAGCCCGATGAAGAGGCGCTCAGAGTCGGCGTGCGGGCGGCCTCGGCGCTGCTCTTGGGGACGCTCCAGGGGAACTGACGCCGGTCAGCTGCGTCCGGGGACCGCGCGACGCCGGCCGCCCCGTGGCAAGAACCCACCGTGTGCGCCGGGCGAATCCCGTCGACCTTGACGATCTCAACGGTGCGGACCTAACCTGATATTCGTCCTTCCTGGGAGGAGATCATGGCTGAAGACCGCGCCGGCCGCCGCACCCTCTTTTCGACTGAAGACACCTGGGCGATCTGGCTCGGTCTGCTCGTCATTTTTTCCTGCCTGGCCGCGTTCTGGGCGGGTGGAACCCTCAAGCACCTCGCGGTGACTCCCGGTTCGTGGTCGACCTTTGCCGAGTTGAGCGCGGATTTCGTCAAGAAGGCGCCGGCCTTCGGCGCCGTCTTTCTCTTCTTCTTCGTCGCCTTCACCGTCAGCATGAAGATCATGGGTCGCGAGATCAAGCAGTTCATGATCGGTTTCGTGGTCCTCTTCCTCGGCGCACTGGCGGTGTTCTACCTCGCCGGTTGGTCGGCGATGAAACGGCTCGACCTCGGCGCCCCGCTGCTCGCCCTGGTCATCGGCATGATCATCGGCAATCTCAGGACCATGCCCGACTGGCTCAAGGCCGCGCTCCGCACCGAGTACTACATCAAGACCGGCATCGTCCTGCTCGGCGCCACCCTGCCGATGACCCTCATCGCAACCGCCGGTCCGGTGGCCTTTCTCCAGGCCACCATCGTGTCGGTGACCACCTGGCTGACCATTTTCCTCGCGGCGACCAGGATCTTCGGTCTCGACCCGCGGTTCGGCGCGGTGCTCGGCACCGGGGGCGCGGTCTGCGGCGTCTCCGGGTCGATCGCCATCGGCGGGGCGGTCAGGGCGGAAAAGGACCACATCGCCATCGGGATCGCCGTCGTCTCGGTCTGGGCCATCGTGATGATCTTCACCCTCGCGTTCCTGACCAAGATCATGATTCCACCCCTGGGTGCAGCGGCCACCGAGTGGTGGCAGATCTCGCCCGGCGAGGCGGGCGCCTGGGTCGGCACCTCGGAGTACGCCGACGCCGCGGGCTTCGCCGTGGTTGCCGAGATCGCGACGACCTACGGTGACGCCGCCATCAACGCCTTCACCCTGATGAAGGTCATCGGCCGCGACATCTGGATCGGCATCTGGGCCTTCATCCTCTCCATCGTGTCGGTGGTCTATTGGGAGAAGAAATCCGACGCCGACGGGCCGACGGGCCGGGTCGGAATCGGCGTCGTGTGGCAGAGGTTCCCGAAGTTCGTGCTCGGCTTCTTCGCCGCGTCCGTGCTCATGAGCCTGATCGCCGCCGCGCCGCCGGTGGACTATGTCGGCAGAGCCCCGGTCGACGGCACGTTCAAATCCGATGCGCAGACCTACAAATACAGCGCCGACTTCACCGACTACACCGTTCCGCCTGAACTCGGCGAACGGTTTTCATTTGACCCTGCCGACGGAGAGATCGTCTTTCTCGGCGAGATGTCCCTCGACCAGCTCGACCTCTTGAGCCGCAACGCCGACGCCGAGCAGCGCTGGGCGCTCAAACAGCTCCATCGTTCCTCGAGCTGGTTCGAAAGCGAGCTCGATCCCGAGGTCATCACGCCGATCAAGAAGCTCCGTTCATGGGCGTTCGTGCTGTGCTTTCTCTGCATCGGGCTGTCGACCCGATTCGCCGATCTCCTGACCTTCGGTCTCAAGCCGTTCTGGGCCTTCACCATCGGGGTCGTCGTCAACGTCCCGTTGGGCTGGTTCCTCTCGACCCAGGTCTTCGATTCCTTCTGGTCGGCACTGCGGTGACGGGCGCGCGTCCCACCGAATGCTGCGCGGCCTGTGCGCACTTCGTCGATGACCCCCGCGAGCTCGAACGGCGGCTGACCGGGCTGACGATCCTCAGCTCGGCCTGGGGCGACACCCGCGGCGATCAGGGTTTGTGCGAGGCGCATGCGCTTTTCCTCCAGCCGGTGATGACCTGCCCCCGGTTTGTCGGGCGGCCGCCGACCGGGGCGGTTCGCTGACCGTCCGCCAGCCACTCGACCCTCGGACACCGGTTGCGGAAGACCCGGCGATGTCGGCCGTCTCCTCGAGCCGTGCTCGCGGCGCCGCAAGCGCGCGGTTGCGATGGGATCAACGAAAACATCCTGGAGCCCGCCACGTACCCTCTTTCCAGGCCGCCCGCCGCTCCGTGACGACCGCCGCGGCCCGAGCCTGAGGTTGGACGACAAGGGATTTCAGGAGAATGCCAAACCCATCAGGTATCGACGGAGATCGGGAATCGCGACCGTTCGCTGGCGGCGGCCGCAGCGACCGGGCCGGTCCGGTTCTCCGCGCGCCCATCGCTGCCGTGTGCTTCGACTGGGGCGGAACCCTCATGCGGGACGACGGGCCGGAAGACGTCCCCATGACACTGTGGCCCGAAGTGGCCGCGATTCCGGGTGCGGCCGAATGCCTGGCGACACTGCACGGGACGGTCCCGATCTGCGTCGCCACCAATGCCTCGGCGTCCGACCGCGCCATGATCGAGCGTGCTCTGGAACGGGTTGACCTGCAGCGGTACATCTCGCAGGTGTTCTGTTGCAACGAGATCGGGTACCGAAAGAGCCGGCGGGAGTTCTGGTGCACCGTGCGCGAGCGCCTGGGGGCGCCTCTGGATCGCATCGCGATGGTGGGGGATTCGCTGGAGCACGACGTGCTTGCGCCGAGAAATTTCGGTGTGCAGACCGTCTGGTTCAACCGATTGGGGCGGCGTCACGAGTCTCCGCTCCCGGCGCCGATGGTCACCGACCTTGTTCGTTTCGCCGAGCTCGTCACGAATGCGGTCTCAGCCTCGTCGTACGGAACCGGGAAAGGGAGTACCGAAGATGACGACACCGATCTGGCAGGTTGACGCCTTTGCCGACGAGCCGTTCCGAGGCAACCCGGCGGCGGTCTGTCCGCTGACCGAGCCCCGTCCCGAGGAGTGGATGCAGCACGTCGCCCTCGAGATGAACCTGTCGGAGACGGCGTTCGTGGTGCGGCGGCGGGGCAGGTTGCTGCTGCGCTGGTTCACGCCCGCGTGCGAGGTGCGGTTGTGCGGCCACGCGACGCTCGCCGCCGCCCACGTGCTGTGGTCGGAGGGGATGGTCGATCCGGCCCGGACGATCGAGTTCGACACGCTCCACTCCGGCGTGCTCTCGGCGACGCGCCGAAACGACCGGATCGAGCTCGACTTCCCGGTGCGGTCCGCCGAGGTGGTCCCGCCGCCGGACGGTCTGGCCGAGGCCCTCGGGGTCGAGCCGATCCTGGTCGCCCGCGCCGCACGCGACGTCCTTGTCCTCGTCGATGACGAGGCGGCGGTGCGCGCGCTGACCCCCGACTTCGCCCGCCTGCGCCGGATCGACGCACGGGGAGTCATCGTCACGGCCCCGGCCGCCGAGGTCGACTTCGTCTCGCGCTTCTTCGCTCCGGCGGTGGGCGTCGACGAGGATCCCGTCACCGGTTCGGCGCACTGCTGTCTGTGCCCGTTCTGGGCCGAGCGACTCGGCAGGACGACCATGGTCGGTTACCAGGCGTCGGCGCGGGGAGGGCTTGTGAGCGTGACCCTGTGCGGCGATCGGGTCGTGCTGGCCGGATCAGCGGTCACCATCCTGCGGGGTGAGCTGCTGGTGTGAGCGGCGGGGCCGGGATGGCCCGGCCTGCAACCGCACGGAGATCCCGAGAAGGCGACGCCCGAAATAAAAAAGCCGCCCAGAGGACGGCGCGTTCGAGTTTTTGGTGGAGCCGAACGGGATCGAACCGTCGACCTCCTGAATGCCATTCAGGCGCTCTCCCAACTGAGCTACGGCCCCACGAGGGAGCGTATTTGTAGCAAATGGCTGGGTGTGTGTCAATGTTCCCCCGGC
>JAHECW010000118.1 GCA_024641545.1 Acidobacteriota bacterium | reverse complement strand
TGGTCCTGGTCCAGATCACCAGTGTCGAGTCCGGCCAGGGGAAGGCCTACAAGCAGCAGCTCTGCATCGACAACGACACGCTGATTCCGGGTCTGAGCAGGTTGTCCGCCGCCATTCACGGCGGCGGGGCGCGAACCGTCATCCAGCTCCATCACGCCGGAGTCCTCGGGATTGGAGGACAGCCGGTGGCGGCCTCGGCGGTCTCCATGCGCGGGAGACCTGCGCCGAGAGAGCTGTCCGCGACGGAGATCGGGGAGCTTGTCGGGCAGTACGTCCGGGCGGCCGTTCGAGCTCGCGAGGCCGGCTTTGACGGTGTGGAGATCGTTGCGAGCGGCGGCTACCTGGTGTGGAGTTTTCTCTCTCCCACGACCAACATCCGCACCGACGAGTATGGCGGCGATCTCGAGGGCCGATCGAGATTGCTGATCGAGATCATCGAGGCGGTCCGTGCCGAGGTCGGCGCCGACTACCCGATCACCTGCCGACTGGCAGTGAGGGAGTACGGGGGGGCTCCGGGCTTCGCTGTCGCAGACGCACTCCAAGTGCTCCGCCGGGCAAAGGAGGCCGGCCTCGACGGTGTGACCACCACCGCCATCGGCGGCGACTCTGTGGCCCCGTCTCAAGGCGGTGTTCTGCTTCCTCTGTCCCTTGCAATCAAACGGGGCGTAACTCTACCGGTGATCGCAGCCGGCAGGATGGACCTCGGACTCGCCGAGCGAGCGCTGGTTCAGGGCAAGGCCGATCTCGTGGGTTTTGGGAGGAGACTTCTGGCCGACCCCGGGTACATTTCGAAGATGGCCGCCGGACACGACGACGATGTTCGTCCGTGCATCGCCTGCAAGGAGTGCATCCACTCATCGCTGGTGAAGAACCAGCCCCTCCGCTGTACGGTCAATCCCCATTGCGGACGTGAGGGAACGCACGGAATCGAGAAAGCGGCAACATCCAAGAGAATCATGGTGATCGGCGGTGGGCCGGCCGGGATGCAGGCCGCGATCACTGCCGCTGTGCGTGGCCACAACGTCAGCCTCCACGAGCGCGATCAGAACCTCGGAGGGCAGCTCGATCTGGCAGAGATCCCTCCGAACAAGGAGCACATCGCGGCTTTCACGAAATATCTGAAGCACCGAGTGGCGGCCTCCAGGGTGGTTGCCGATCTTGGGCGCGAGGTCACCATCGACATGATCAGGGCTGCGGCCCCGGATGCGGTGATCCTGGCGACGGGGATCGAGCCAATCGTGCCGGCCATCCCCGGGATGGAACACCTCCATACAGTCATGGCGGAAGAGGTTCTGACGGGCGCCACCGAGGTGGGCTGCGAGGTCGTCGTCGTCGGCGGCGAGCTCATGGGTTGTGAGACCGCCGAGTTTCTCGCCGACCGCGGGGCGATCGTGACGGTGGTGGAGATCAACGACGGTTTCGTCACCAAGTCCAACCCGCTGGTCGCCATGCGACTGCTCGCCCGGTTGCGCCACAAGGGCGTGACTCTGTTGTGCGGAGTCACCGACGAGCTCTTCGAGAACAACCGGCTCGAGCTCACGACCGCCGACGGTGAGCGGATGGTGATTTCGGTCGACACAGTGGTGATCGCTGCCGGAGGAAGATCAAACACCTCCCTCCTCGATTCGGTCAAGACGGTAGTCGACACGGTCTTCACCATCGGCGACTGCGTTGAGCCCCGGAGCATCATGGAGGCCACCACCGATGGTCTCAACGCCGGTCGCGAGGTGTAGATGACTTTCCGACTTCGTGCCGCCGGGCTCACCCTCCATCGGCGGGGCGGATTGGTGCCAGGAAAAGTCAGAGTTCCTGGCGAACGATCTCCCGGTAGCTCTTCCGCCACTTTTCCGGGCCGAGCGTCTGCTTCTGGTCGAAATGGCCGACGGCGAGCAGCATCGGCACCACGAAGTTGTCCGGAATATCGAGCTCGGCAACCAGCGCGTCATGGTCGAACCCGCTGATCGGATGGGAGTGGAGCCCGGCGTCGACTGCCGCCAGCATCAGCGCCATGCCGAAGAAGCAGGAGTTCCGAACCGCGAAGGTCAGGCTCCCTTTGTCCGAGCCGAAGAGCTGGCGGGCCGCCCTGTCGAACCACTCTCGCATCTCCGGTCTGGTGTAGCCGAGGTCGATCTGATTCTGCCACGACTTCTCCATCACCGGATGATCCGGCTTCCAGCCGTCCTTGTCGGCGAGCAGTACCAGCACGACCGGCGCCTGCTCGATTTTCGGTTGGTCCCAGGCGATCTTTCGCAGCCGCTTTTTGACTTCCGGCGAGCGGACGACCAGCAGGTTCCAGGGCTGTAGATTGAACCCCGAGGGGGCGAGGGACGCTTCTTCGATGATTCTCTCCAGAACCGCCTGTTCGACCGCCTTGTCTGGATCGAAGAAGTTGACCGACCGCCGCTTCCGCACCATCTCTTTGAACTCCATCATCTCTCTCCTTGTTGGCTGTTTCGGGGTTTGATGCCGTTACCGTCGCTCGCACTGTTGCCCCTTGGTCAAGCACGATGTCTTGCGCCGGATTTGGGTCTGTATGCCCTTACGGTTCAACTTCTCGCTTGGTTGCATGGGCCGAGAATACGCCAAAAGAACGGGCCAAACGACACCCGAAAGGCGCCGCCAATTCTATTCACCACACGCTCCTAGAGCCCGCCCGACTCGAAGTGCGCCTCCCAGTACGCCCTCCGATCCTCCTGAAAATCTCGGTGTACCGTCACGTCGGTTTGGCCGAATTCCAGAAGTAGGTCATTCCCCGGCGTGGTCGCCGGCCAGCCCGGTCGGCCGGTGCCGTTGGGGTTGCCGGTTTTCGCGAACTGGACCCAGTAGGCGCTGACCATCTCCGAGTACGCCTGGTCAGTCGCGTTGGGTCGATTGCCGAAGTCGCCGATATCGTTGCCGAGCAGGGTGAGTGAATCGAGGGTGCCGAATACGTATCGCATCTCAGCGCCGTGGGCGGCGCCGGGCAGGTCGTCCTGGTGGTCATCCAGAATTCGTGAGAAGAAATAGACAAACGTCGGTATTCCTCTCGCGGCATGGTGCCGAGCGAAGTACCGTTGCGAACCGAAAAAGAAATCCACATAGAGCTTGTTGTTCAAGACCTTGTAGTCGTGGTCGCCGTAGAGGGCGAGCGCGTCACTCGGGGGCACGTTCAGGATGCGGAGCAGGAGATCGGATGATTTGGCCCACCACGTGAGGCTGCCCTCCCAACTGGTGGCGCCGGTCATGTAGGGAACCTTGTGCTGGAGACCATCGCGGAAAGTGGCGCCCGCGCCGCGGGTGACCACCTTCCCGTCCACCACGGGGTTGAGCGAACCGCCGATTCCGAGCATGTTGTTGGCTTGGAAGTCCAGAATTTGCTCAACGGTCAGATTGCGCAGACCCTCGACGACGACCTCGTCAGCGCCACCAATCCCCAGTTTCTCGGCGATGCCGACGAACTCCGTTTCCAGGGAAGGGAGACCAGGGAAGTCATCGGAGATGTGTCGTGGTCGTCCGACGCGGATGCCCGAGCTTTCAGAGATCGCGCGGTGGAAGAGCCCGGCGCTCACCGGCATCGCCATGTGGTAGTTCACCGAAACCCCGCCCGCCGACATGCCGAAGATGGTCACGTTGGTCGGGTCGCCGCCAAAGCCCGCGATGTTGTCGCGAACCCACTCCAGGGCCGCAACCTGATCCATCATGTGGTAGTTGCCCGCGGGCTGGTCCGGTTGCGAGCGGCGCAGGGCCGGGTGGGCGAATTGGCCGAGCATCCCGAGCCGGTAGTTGAAGGTGACGACGACCACGCCCTGTTGGGCGAGCGCGGTGCCGTCGTAGCGCGGCATGGCGGTGTCACCGACCTGGAATCCTCCCGGGAGAATCCACACCATGACCGGAAGGTCCGCCTCCTGATCCGGCTGACTGGTCCATATATTGAGGAAAAGACAGTCCTCGCTCATCGGGCGGTCACCCAGCACTTCCACGGAATAACCCGGTTTCAGGTTCTGAGGGCAGTAGTTTGCGAAATCAAAGGCCTCACGAACACCGTCCCAGCCGTCGGGTGGCTGCGGTGGAAACCAGCGCAGCTCGCCGACCGGCGGCGCCGCGAAGGGGATGCCCTTGAAACTGGAAATCCCGTTCTCGGTCGTCCCGGCGAGCTTGCCCTGGGCGATCTTAACGAGGGGACGGAAATCGTCGGCCAAGCTCGGTGAACAGTAGATGACGAGTATTGTGAATGCGATCGGGAACAACCACTGACGAACCCTTGTCAGCATGACCTTCCTCCTGCCACTTTTCTTTTCTCGGCCCACAGAAGACTCCCGCTGCCGGGGTCTTCTGTAAGCCGAGAAAAGACTGAGTGTTACTTAGCCGCTTCTTCCGGTGGATTCTGCAGCTCCCTGATCTCATCCATGTCCTTCGGGGGCTCGCGCCAGAGTTGGGCGTCGGTCTTGACCCACTCCTTCATCGTCTCCGGCAACGCGTTGAAGTCGTCCGCCCGCCACGAGACGAGGTGGATGATGGTCTTGCCGGGGCCGAGAAAGGGCGGCAGATCGCCATAGCGCAGCCAACTCAGTTGGTTGGGCAGCGAGCCGTCGGGTTGGATGAAGAAATCATAGTGCTCGAACGCCTCGTACTTGCCGCGTGGGGTCTCGAAGTTGAGGAATAGGGGCGCCGAAAAGAAAACCACCTCACCAACCCGCCTGGCCACCATCTCCTCGGCCGGCCCGAGCTTGGTGAGCCGGTCGCCGCTGCCCTGCTCGACATAGGTCTGCATCCGATCGTCAACGAGCTTGTAAGTGATGTACTGGTAGGGGTACTTGATGTGCGTGGCGGGTTTGCCGTCGACCTCCCGGAAGATGTCGTTGGTCACCGGGTCGCGGTAGACGAAGGTCTTGCGCGACAATTGGTAGGCGGTCTTCGGGTCCGTCTCGTTGCGCACCAGACGAGCGGTGTCGAAGCCCTCCATCCGGGCGACGAGCGCGCCGTCGGGGTAGGAGTAGACCTCACCGATGGAGTACCAGTAGACCGGATCTCCGGTGCCGACCCGGGCTTTGAGAAAGGTCTCGAACAATTTCTCGTCGAAGCCGCCGCCGGAGGCTGTCGCGAGAACCGGAAACATCAGCACACCGACCAACACGCTCAGAACGATTCGCCGCATGGCACTCTCCTTTGCTTTTCCGCGTCCGCGTCCGTGTCCGCGTCCGTGTCCGTGTCCGCGTCCGTGTCCGCAACCGTTTCCGTTTCCGCGCCCGTACCCGACATCACTCCACCACCGTCCCCACTTCTTCATCCCCGCCGGAACCGTTGCCGAAGCGCTGGCGTTCGGTCTCGCTCAGACCCGCCGACCAGAGGGCGTCGAGGCAGGACCGCAGGATCCGCAACACCAGCGAGATCTCCGACGGCTCGAAGTCGGCGAGCAGGGCCTTGTTGGCGCGGCGCCGCGCCGGTTCGATGCGGGCCAGAACCGCGAGACCGGCCGGCGTCGCCATCAGCGCCTTCTGCCGCCGGTCGTCGGGCTCCTCGGCCTGGGAGACCAGGCCCTTCTGAACCAGCGAGCCCACGAGGGCGCTGATGGTCGGCCGCGAGACCCCGCGCGCGGTGGCGATGTTCGACGCCAGCACCGCGGTCCCGGTCTCGGCGGGCGCCCCGAGCCTGGGCAGGTTCGGGTCGCCGGCGATCTGCAGCAGCAGCAGCCACTGCTGGGCGGTGAGGCCCTCCTGCCGGGCGATGCGTTCGCCGTTGCGGGTGAGGTGGTTTGCGAGGTCGAGCAGGGTGAGGATGAGGGACTCCTCGGTCGACTCGGTGATGGCTGCGCCCGACGGATTCGGCTCGCCCATACCGGCGCTACCCGGCCGCGAGCGGCAGCACGCCGAGATAGGGGCTCTCGTCGCCGAGGTCGAACCGGGTCGAGAATCGCCCCGATGGGCCGGTGAGGTCCAGGTGGTAGCCGCTGCTTCCCGGCTCGAGCCCGTCGATCATGAACTCTCCGAAGGTGTCGGTCGTCGCCCGTCCGACCTCACGGCCATCCTGCTTGAGAACGACCTCGACACCGGCGGCGCACTCCTCGACGCCGTCTGAGTGTCTGACGACGGTTCCGCCGACGAAGCACGTGGTCATCAGGTGCAGGTTCTTGTAGAAGACGCGCGGCCTGGTGCCGAGCTCGGGCCTGAGAACCTCGAGGCCTTCCTCGGCCTGGATCCGCATCATCTCGCCGTCTTCGACCCGGATGGTGCGGAAGACGCCCAACGGACAGGCCTGCTCGGCCCGCGTCCGGGTCCAGCCCTGGTCGAGCAGATGCGCGTCGAAGGTCCACGCCTGCGGGATCTGCTTTTCCTCGTTCCAGTAGATGGCGCCGTACGGGCAGGCGGCCGCGATCTTCTTCTGGCCCTTCGACTTCTCGGGATCGATGATGACGATGCCGTCGGGCCGTTTGCGCACGGCGCCGTCGGTCGCCGCCTTGATGCAGGGTGCGTCGTCGCAGTGGTTGCACATCACCGGCATGAAGCGCGCCTGGACGAGCGGGTAGGCGCCGCGTTCCTTGCGCCGGATGTCGAGCCACTTGTGCTGCCCCACTGCGGGCTGCGCGGCCGAGTACCCGGGGAAGTCGTTGCCGACGTACTCGTCCTTGACCGCGAGAAAACAGAGGCGGCAGTTGTCGCAGCGCGCGACGTCGACGATGAGGTTCCATTTCTTGGCCATCAGACTGTCTCCGCCGTCGGCTGCCAATCATCGGCGCCGGTCCACTTCTCGACCTGGATCAGGACCGAGTTGGGTTTCATCCCGTGACCCTTCTTGGTGATGGGTTCCTTGGTGTTGAGCATGTTCACGCAGCCACCGAGATCGGTGGACCTGCCGGGCTCTCCCACCGGCCGGTATTGAGCCGATCCGGAGTACGCGCTGACGGTGCCCGGCCGGAGCCGCCCCGTGACCTGGGCTGCACAGACAACCGAGCCGCGCCGGTTCCACAGCCGGATCAGGTCGTCGTCGCGGATCCCTCTCGCCTCGGCGTCCTCGCTGCTGATTCGGGCCACGAGGTAGTAGTGTCCGCCCTTGCAAACCCGGTGCTCCCGGATGTCGGCGAGGCTGCTGTCCGTGCTGTCACCCATGACGTGGTAGGCGTAGCGGGTGTGCGCGGTCTGCAGCTTCAACGGGAAGGCCTCGAGCTCCGGATTGCGCTCCGGATTTTCGTAGGTCGGCATGTACTGGTTGAGCGGCGGCCGGTCGGGATCGTCGATGCGCCCGAGCGTCGTGGGGACGAACTCGAACTTGCCCGAAGGCGTCTGCAACCCCTTGAGATATTCCCCCGTGTAGTCGGAGGGCAGGGGATAGGGGTCGGGCGTGTCCTTCTTCCGGCCCTCGTAGTACCAGTTGTTCGCGAGCGGGACCCGCGCCTGCTCCTTCTCCGCGGGCACGACCCAGTAGCCCTTCTTGAGGAACTGCCGCCAGCTGACGTGCCGGGCCATGTCGGAGGAGTCGAAGACGCGCTTGACCCAGTCGAGCTCGGAGGTGCCGCCTTCCGTGTACACGGCGCCGAGACCGAGCTTGGCCGAGACCGCGGCGAAGATGTCGTAGTCGGATTTGGACTCGCCCAGCGGCTCGATGCACTTGTGCTGCATCGTGATGACGCGGTGGTTGTTCATCGTGTAGAAGTGGTGCACGTACCCGGGGCCGCAGTTGAACGTCTCGCCGATGTCCCACTTCTCGAAGACCGTGCACGCGGGCAGGATGATGTCCGAGAACGGCGTCTCGCCTTCGTGCCAGACCGACTGGTTGACGATGAACTTGAGGCTCGGGTGCTGGTAGGCCCTGGCCCAGCGGTTCCCGCCCACCATGGTGCCGAAGAGCTGGCTGCCGTACTTGTAGAGCATCTCCACCGGGACGTGGCCGGGGGAGGGGTAGCCGAAGGGGAAGAACTGCGACTGAACCGTGGTGACGTCGGTGATGTAACCGAAGCTCTTGCCCTGGGTGATCGCCTCGGGGAACCACATCCGGGGGATGCTCTGGCGCACCGTGCTCATGGTCACGATGTGCGGCATGCGCTGGTAGTTGTTGGCCGAGTTGGCGCTGAAGGCGAGGTCGCCCGAGAAACCACCCTCCGCGTAGCCGGGAAAGTAGAAGTTATGGTCGATCGGCGTGCCGAACTGCAGATTGCCGAAGTTGTAGCCCGGGCGACCGTGACCCTGCATCGCGCCGAGGATGGCCATCATCCGAGCCCACTGCATGCCTGTCGGCCCGCGACACGCGCCGCCGACGCCGGCGCCCCAGCTGCCCGCGCCGAGGTAGGTCTTCTTCGTGCCCCACTCGCGCGCCAGGGCGCGGACGTCGCGGGCCGGCACTCCGGTTTCGGCCTCCTGCCACTCGGGCGTTTTCGCGATGCCGTCGCTTTCGCCCAGGATGTAGGCCTTCCACTGGTCGAAGCCCGTGGTCTTATCGTCCACGAAATCCTTGTCGTAGAGGCCCTCGGTGATCCAGACGTGGCAGAGCGCCTGTGCGAGCGCGGCGTCGGTCTGCGGCCTCGGTGCGATCCACTTGCCGCCGAGGTGCGCCGCGGTGTGGTTGAGGAACGGGTCGATGTGGACCATCTTGATGCCGAGCTCCCGGGCCCACTCGCGCCGCTGGGTTCCCTCGAAGCCGTAGGTCGAGTCGGGGTCCGAGGACCAGAACACGATCATCTCCGCTTCCTTGAGGCAGTCCTCCACGGTGCCGTAGAACTCCGGGCACCCGAGACGCGCGCTGTTGCCCCAGTGGTGCATGGCGCCCCAGAACCAGCCCTCCCAGCTGTCCGGGCTGTGCATGAGCTTGGTGACGCCGATCAGGTTCCAGAAGCGGTTGAAGGCGCACAGGTAGTGCCCGAGGTTGCCCCACTGGTGGTGCGAGCCGTGATCGACCGCGATGGCGCCCGGGCCCACTGCCTTGGCGCGCCTGATCTCCGAGGCGACGATGTCGAGCGCCTCGTTCCAGCTGATGCGCTCGAACTCCGAGATGCCGCGGTTTTGCGGATTGCGTTCACCGTCCGGATCGAAGTCGACCCTTTTCATCGGGTAGAGCAGGCGGTCCTTCGAGTACACCATGGACTTCTGACACGCGCCGTGCGCGGCCAGCGTCATCCGTCGCGGCGGCGAAAACGTCCTGCCGCGGGCGGTGATGGACCAGGTCCCCTCGTCCTCGTCGGTGAAGTCGATCGGGGTCGTGCGGATGATCTTGCCGTCCTTGACGTAGACGAAGAGCGGACCGCCGTTGGTGCCGTTGGTGTAGCGGGTGACGCCGTTGCCCATGTCGGTCCCGGCCTTCCAATAGACCGATTCAAGCCGGGACAGGGTGGCCAGGAACCAGATCGCGAGGTCATCCGGGCCTTCGAGAAGAATTTTGAAGTTCTTCGCGGCGTCGATCCGTTCCATCTGGTCGAAGGGCGGTGTGAGGAAGCTCTTCGCGAGGGCCTCGTTCTTGAAGACGACGGCGATATCGGGGTTCGCGTGGATGCCCTTCCCGGTGCTGATCCTGCCGTTGTCGAGCTTGATCCAGCGACCCACCTCGGGTTCGTCCCGCAACTTGATCTGTGCGACGACGTCCCTCTCCTTCAAACGCTCCGCGTAGTCCGGGTAGACGCGCGCAGCCACCCGCATCGCCTGTGGGATGCCCCACAGCAGGATCGATAGGTTCATGTCAACTCCTCTACGCATTCGGTGAGAATCGGTGTCATGAGATATAGTTAGGGTTCTTCACTATTAGTAAATCTAATTGGTTTTGCGGAGATGTCAAGGGGGATTGTGGAATTGAGAGGTGAGAAGGTGAGAAGGTGAGAAGGTGACGAGGTCAGCGCTCGCTACGCTCGCTAGGTAGGGGTCAGATGGTCACCTATGTGCCCGGTCCCTCAGCAGGTGTGCGGAGGACGCCTCCCCCCCTCACCAGCGCGAGCCGAGCAACGCGAGGGTGCGCGCGTCCTAACCTTCTTACTTCCTCACTTTCTAACCTCTCACAAAAATTACCGCCCCGAAGGGCGGTGAAAAAAGGGGGAGAAGAACGGATCAGAAGCGGAATTTCGCGGTCAGCGCATAGGTGAGCGGCGACCCGATGTAGCCGCTGACGATTCTCAGGCCCGGAATCGCGAAGACGCCGATGATGTAGTCCTCGTCGGTCAGGTTGCTGCCGGTGAGTTCGAAGCGCCAGCGCCCGTTCGCGGTGTCATACGCGATGATCCCGTCGACCAGGCTGTATGCCACCTGGGTCTGTGCGCCGGCGTTGCAGAAGCCGAGGAAGTGCTTGGATTTGTAGTTGTAGTTGGCGCCGAACGAGAAGTAGCCTCCGGCGAGTTTTTTGGGAGTCCGATAGAGCGCACCGATCCGGTAGGAGGTCTTGGGCGAGTACTTGAGCTCGAGGTCGATATCCCCGGTCCCGTAGGGCGCGCAGTCGATCGCCTGGTTGAAGTTCTGTTGGGTGAACTTGGTGTCGAGCAGCGCCAGGTTGCCGGTGAGTTGGAGGCCGTCCACCGGGACCACGATGGTCTCGATCTCGACGCCGGAGGTCTGGACGTCGCCCAGGGAGAAGCGGATGAAGTTCCCGTTGGGATCGGTTCCCGTCCCCTGGAGGTCGTTGTAGTCGCTCAGGAAGGCCGCGATGTTGAGCCGCCAGGTGTTCCTGAAGAAGTCGCCTTTCATCCCGATCTCGTAGGAACGAATGTCCTCCGGAGCGATGGGTTGGAGCGGGAGGATGGTCGAGCCCTCGTTGGCTCTGCCGTCGAAGGCGCCGGACTTGAAGCCGGTGCTGATGTCGACATAGGCGAGGATGTTCTCGCGCGCGTTCCACGACAGGGCGAGTCGCGGCGTGAACCGACTCCAGCTCTCCTTGAGGTATTTTTCCACCGGGGTGTCCACCGAGCCGGGAGACGCGTTCGGACCGCACGGGGTGCGGGAGCTGACGATGGTGCCGTCGGGCGCGACACAGGCGATCATCGGGGTCCCATCGGGATTGAAGGCCGTGATGTCGAAGTCCTTGGTGTCCTCGGTCCACCGCCCTCCGGCGGTCAACGTCAGGTTGTCTCGCAGACGGAAGTCGAAGCTCGCGAATCCGGCGTAGCTCGTGGTGCTGAGACCGGAATCGGTGTAGCGGTTGGTTCCCATGGGCGAGAGAACGGCATTCTCGGTGATCTGCTGGTTTTCCTCGGTGAAGTAGTAGATACCGGCCACGTAGTCGATCGAGTCGGTGATGGTCCCGAGAAACTGAAACTCCTGGCTGAACTGGCTCTGCTGCTGGTCCTGGAAGATGTGAAACAGGGGGAGGAAGTCCGGAATGATCCCCGGTAGGAATTGATTTCCCACCTGGCCGTCGCCATCCACCAGGAAGGTGTTGTCCATCTTCCGCCACGAGGTGACGGACTTGAGGGTGAACTTCTCGGAGACCTGCCATCCAACGGTGGCGTAGGCGCCCGCCTGATTCAGATCGTTCAACGGCTCCGCGAGGTCGGAGAGCAGGGTATGGGCGTCGGTGTCGCCGTCGAGTTGGTCGTTGAAGTTCGGTAGACCGACGCCGAAGCCGTTGATGTACGGGGCCTGCGGCACGAACCCGAGCGGGAAACCCGGGGTCGAGCGCTCGGTGAGGAGATCGCCGACGACCAGGATGTCGAGCTCGTCCGACGGCATGAAGCGCAACGAGGTTCTCACCCCCCAGACGTCCTGGTCGTTGACGAAGTCGCCGTTGTACAGGTTCTCGTCATACCCGCTGTGGTTGCGGGTCATGGCGGCGACCTGAAAGCTGAACCAGTCGACGACCGGGACGCTCACCATGCCTCTGGCGTCGAATCGATCGTAGTTGCCGAGCGCCGCTTCCAGGTTGAACCCGAACTCCCGGTTCGGTTGTTTGGAGACGAGCTTGATGGCGCCGGCGCTGGTATTGCGGCCGTAGAGGGTTCCTTGAGGTCCGCGAAGCACCTCGAGGCGTTCGACCTCGTAGAGATCGAACTGGGCGCCGGTCTGGCGCGGGATGTAGACATCGTCGATGTAGATCCCCACCGGGGTGTCGGAGGTGAACATGGACTCGTCCTCACCGATGCCGCGGATGGCGGCGCGGCTGCCGCTCGAGGAACTGGTGTTCTTCTCCATCCAAAGGTTCGGTGTCGCCAGCGCGAGCTGTTGAACGTTGGTGATGTGCTGGTTCTCGATGTCCTTGTTGGTCATGGCGGTGATGGCCACCGGCACCTTTTGCAGCGGTTCCTCCACCCGTCGTGCCGTGACCATGATGTTCTCGATGGGGCCGGGTTCGTCGATCCTGATCTTCTCGCCTTCGGCGTCCGGCCGATAGGTGACCACCACCTGACCGTACTCCGGAACCGGCACGTCGGCGGCCGCCGTTTCTCCACCCATGGTGAAGCTGATCCGGTAGCTTCCCGGAAGGCCGTCGGGCTGGACTTTGAGCGCCTCCCCGGGCGGGAGCTCGTAGGTCTGGGCCGAGCCGTCGGGTGCGACGATTTCGATCGCGATGGGCTCGGTCGGTTCGGGTCCGGCGACCCGGAGGTTGAGGGAGGCGGTTGCCTCGACGTGGGTGCCGATCATCAGGGCGGCCAGTGTGAAGACCGCGAAAATCAGCGGGTTGCAACGACGGTTGACCATAGAAGTTCTCCCCCCGGGGCTGTGCCCCACTCGTCCGTTAATATGACGGCCCGTGCACCATCGACCTCGCAACGGAACGCCCGTGTTCAGGGCGCGAATCGCAGCATCAGGATCGGAGAACGATCTGTAATGGACTGATCATACTATCGTACGATCATTCTTACAATAAACACGAACGCAATTGTCCTAACAAACTCGTTCTTATGAGATTGCGTTGCGGTGTGAAGGGGTTGAAGTGAGCAGGCAGTAGCCGGCCGGTGTCCGGCTCCACGCCCGAAATGCAGCGGTTGCGACGGGGACAGCGACGGGGACAGCGACCGGGACAGCGACCGGGACAGTGGCAACACCGGGACAGCGGCAGCAGCCGGGGCGGCGTCGGTGGCGATCGGATCGCCGGCTCGGTTGCGGCGCTCCGGGTCCCGCGGTTCCGTGCGACCGGCGACGACCGAACCGATGACCTCAGGCTGCGGCGGGTGGGCGCAACCGGAGCGTCAGCAACACCCCCACGAACATCACCCCGCAGACCACTGCAAAGGCGCCCGGGTAGCCGCCCGCCACATCGTGAAGGATGCCGGTGACGAGAATCCCGAGGCCTCCCCCCGCCGCTTCGGCGACGCCCACGGAGCCGTTGACCTTGCCGGCGTCGCGGAGACCGAAGAGGGTGATGAGGATGTAGTTGTAGAGGGTGTGGAGACTGCCCCAACCGAGACCGGTCAGGGCGAGGAAGGGCCAGACGGCGGCCGGCGCCAGCGTGACTCCGAGCAACCCCGCAAGCATGGTGCACATCTGCAGGCGGAGCATGCGATAGGGGTTCACCCGATCCGAGATCCAACCCGAGGCGAGTTTGCCGATGAGCGCCGACAGGGCAAGCGTCGAAAGGCCCAGGCTCGCACGTGCCGGTTCGTAGTCCAGGCTCCGCATGTAGAGAAAGAGGTGCGAAAAGAGCGCAAGCACCGCGAAGTAGGTGAGCGCCCCGGCCGCCGCCACCTGATAGAACTGCGGACGGCGAACGACATCACGGAAGTGCATGCCGGTCTCGGTGCCGGTTGGTTCGGCAGGATCGCCGCCATTTACGGCCCCCCGTTTCGGACGGTTGCGCAGTGCAAACGCGAGTACGACGAGCAGCACCATGGGCCACAGGCTCTCAACCCTCATGGCCGATCGCCAACCGAGGCGGGTGTTGAGAGCGTTGGCCAGGGGAGGAATCAGCATTCCCCCGACACTGGTGCCGGCGATGGCCATGCCCACGGCCAGACCCCGATGTTTGGGCATCCATGTGACGGCGGTGACGATGGCCGTCATGTTGCCGGCGAGGGCGATGACCGCGGCGAAGAGCAGGTGGATGAGGTAGAGCTGAACAAGCGACTGGGCCTGGCTGTAGAGGAGGTAGCCGGTGCTGAGCAACGCCATCCCAAGGAGCAGGAAAGGCTTGAAACCGAAACGGTCCACGAGCCAGCCGGCGCCGAGAACGAGCAGCGATCCGCCGAGAAAGGTGATCGAGTCCCGGGTCTTGAGCTGAGCCACGCTGCAGCCGAGCTCGTTGAGGAGCGACTCATCGAAGACCGTGAGTCCGGAGTTGATCATGCCGTTGCTGGTGGTGACCACGAAAAGAGCCAACATGGCGACCAGCCACGAGTACCCGCGCCAACCGCTCAGCATGACAGCCGGCGAGCGGTTCATGGCGCCGGCCGCCGTTCCGCGTCCGGGTCGATGCGGACCATCCGCACACCCGCGTTGGTGCCTTCATAGAGACTGATCAGCGCGGTGGGCATCTGCTCGAGGCCCACGAGGATGTCCTCGAGGGGATGTACCCGGCCGTCGCGGATCCACTCGGCCAGCTGCGTTTCATAGGTGTCAAAGTGCTCGGCGTAGTCGTAGACGAAAAAGCTCTCCATCTTGGCGTCCCGGAGACCGATACAGTTGATGTTGCGGTATCGGTGGCACTGATCAGGCGGGAGGAGGTACTCCGAGATCCGGCCGCAGATCACGACCCGCGCGCGACGGCGGATGCGACCGAGCACCTCGTCGAGGAGGGCGCCGCCGACGTTGTCGAAGAAGACATCCACCCCGTCCGGGAAAAGCTCGTCGAGGCGGTTTGAGATGTCGTCAATTTTGTAGTCGATGGCCGCCCCGTAGCCGAGCCTCTCGGTGAGCAGGCGGCACTTCTCCGGCCCGCCGGCGATGCCGACCACGTGCTCGGCCCCGAGGGCGCGGGCGATGAACCCGGCCTGGCTGCCGACCCCGCCGGCCGCGCCGGAGACCAGGACGCGGTCGCTGGGCGTGACCGCCCCGATATCGTGCATCCCGATGTAGGCGGTGAATCCGCTCATGGCGAGGGTCGAGATTCCGTGCGACAGGGGGAGATCGGTGTGGCGCATCCGAAACGGCATGTAGTAGGGGTCGTCATCGATCACCGCGAACTCACGCCAGCCGAGCTTGGCCTGCCAGACCTCACCGATTCCGAACCCGGGGTTGCGGCTGGCGACAACCCGACCGACGCCCCGGCCGATCATCACATCACCGATCTCCATGGGTTTCTCGAAGCTGGTTTCGTTGGTCATGTAGCGCAGCATCACCGGCGCGACGCCGAGATAGAGGGTCTTGAGCAGGACCTCGCCGTCGCCGATCTTCGGGACGGGAACGGTCTCGAGATTGAAATCCTTCACCGTAGCAGCGCCGTCGGGGCGACGTGCCAGGACCCACCGACGCATGGTCGCAGGAAGGATGTTGCTCACGGAGCCTCGTCGCCGCCGCCGGCGGATGGGTCGAGGCTGCGGGACAGGAGATCGGAAACGTACGCGACTCGGAGGTCGAGATCGAGCGTGGTCGCCGCGTCGGTGAGCATCTGCTTGCAGGTGGGGCAGGCCACCGCCAGGATGTCGGCGCCGGCATCAACCGCCTGACGCGCCCTCGTCCAGGCCAGGCGTGGGCTCGCCTCGATTTCCTGGAAGACGCCACCGCCACCGCCACCGCAGCACAGGCTCGTGTCGCGGTGGTCGGCCATCTCAACCAGCTTCAAATTGGGAACCCGGCCGAGCAGCCTGCGCTGGGCGTCATAGACACCGCAAGAGCGCCCGAGATAGCACGGATCGTGGTAAGCGACCACGCACTCCGGGGAGGTCTTGAAGGTCAGACGACCGGCTGCGGCGAGCTCTTCGAGCACCTCGACGGTGTGCCGGACTTCGACGCCGTCGAGATCATAGGCGGTCTTCAAGAGATGGAGGGCGTGCGGACAGCCGGTGACGATCTTCCGCACCTTGTAGTGCTCGATGAGCTCGCGGAGCTGATCGCGCTGGTGGTCGAAAAGCCCGGTTTCGCCGGTAAACCTCGCCGGGTCGCCGCAGCAGATCTCTTCGCTCCCGAGGGTGCCCAGGTCGAGATCGCCCCGGATGAGCATCTCGGCCAGATCACACGTCGACTGCGCCTCGGCCTCGTCCGCCCAGTTGGTGCATCCGGCGAAAAAGAGCCAGTCCGCAGACCCGCCGTCCGCGAGGACCTTGACGCCGATCGATCGCAGACGCTCCTCTCCGGCCGGAGCTGATGCGGCGTGCGGCCGCCCGCGCCGGAAGAGGGCGAGGTTGGCGTCGCGGATCTGCGTCGGGACCCCCTTGAGCTCCGGACGATCGAGGAGCATCTCCCGCAGATCCAGGATGCGCTGC
>JAHECW010000279.1 GCA_024641545.1 Acidobacteriota bacterium | reverse complement strand
CGCGGCAGGTACCAGGTGAGAGTCTCTCCGACCGCTCTGCTGACGTAGTCTTCGGTGTTGAAGGTGCGGTCGGTTTCGTTGTTGAAGATGTTGTACACCGTGAAGACCACGGTCAGATCGACCTTGTTGAGGTTCCAGGTCTTGGAACCCTGAAGGTCGAGCTGCCACGCGGATTTGGTCTCGAACTCACCCATCTCCGAGATGAAGATGTCGGTGGTCGAAAGAAACGCGCCGTCGCCGGTGTAGCAGTACTCGGAGATCTCGTTCAGGTAGGGGTCCTCTCCCATGTTGTCGATGAGGTTCTGACAGGTCGCGAACACCGACTGGTGGCCCGCCGATTCGTAGAAGCCGTCGAACCCGACGGTCCAGTTGTGCGGGAAGAGATAGTAACCGTTGACCTTGACGCGGTGGCGGCGGTCATCCGGGAGATATCCCTCGCGATTGAAGAAGTGGACCGGAAAGTAATCGGCCAGCTCGGTCGCATAGGACTGCAGGGCGCCGTTGGCGGTGTTGCCCTTGGACTCCGAGTAGGTGTAGCTGCCGAGCAGGTGGAGCCGGTCGCGCCGGGTCTCCGCCTGCAGGATGATTCCTGTGTACTTGCGGTAGAAGCTCTCGAAGTTGGTGATCATGTAGTTGGTGCACCCGGCGGCCGTGGTCCAGGTGGACGGGTCGTCCAGGCTCGGGGCTTCGCCGTCGCCCCACGCCCAGGTGTTGTTCGAGCAGGTGTCCTCGATGATGTTGTTGGTCTTCTTGTTGACGTAGGTGATTTCGATCGAGGTCTCACGCGCGACCTGGGTCTCGAAGGCGAGAATGAACTCGTCGGCATACGGGGTCTGGAGGTGGCCGACGCCGGCCTGGTCGAGGGTCGTGGCCGGGTCGTAGATGGTCGGATCGCTCCGATTGTCGAAGAGCACGTATTCGAACCCCTCGCCGTTGGTGAAGTAGACCGGAGGACCGAAGGAAGCCGGGAACCGGTCGGGATCGCAGAGCGTGCCGCGGGTCGCGTTGCAGTAGAACTCCAAGGTGTTGTAGTCGTGGTAGACCTCGGTCACACCGGAGGCGAAGCTCGGAATCGACAACGCTGTCGGGTCCATGAAGCGCCCGGCCGACGCCCTCAGCACGTACTTGGAGTTGCCCGCGATGTCCCATGCGATGCCGAAGCGCGGCTGCCAGCTATCCATGTCGGCGATCTTCTCGCCGGTGTGGTTCGAAAGCGAGACGTTGTCCCACCGGACACCGGGTTTGACGGTGACGTTGGGGTGCGGCCGCCAGGCGTCCTGGGCGAAGAAGGTCAGGATGTCGCCGGTGGACGTGGTGGTGTTTTGCGCTTCGTCAACGGGCTCCTTGAGAGTCATCCATGCGTTGAAGTAACCGTCGCCGTTGACGTCCTGGAATTGGTACGCCGTGGTCGACCTGTCGATTTGATCTCGGATGTACGCGCCGCCGTTGTACCAGGAGGCGATGTCGAACCGCATGTCCGAGTACTCGGCGCCGATCTTGACCTCGTGCGAACCGAGGGCCTCATCGGCGAAGATGGTCGTGTTGACCCGATACTCGTCGCGGAAGCGGTCGTTGAGCGAGGTGGACGGGTAGCTGTTATACCAGTACGGATAGTCTGCAGGATCGACGTCGGCCTGATCCTCGGTGCGGAGCGTGTGGCCGCTGATGTTGGTATCACCGTTCCATGGCCCGACATCGATGGTGTTGGAGAAGAGACCGACGGAGGCGTTGAGCAGCACCGACTCGGACAGCACCGAGTTGAGCTCCGCCTGCCAGATCGCGGAGGTCTGGTACTGGTTCCCGCGGGCGGAGATGTCGGTGTAGATGTCCGACCACAGGGTCACATCGGCCGGCGCGCCTGAGTACTTGACCACGGCGCGGTTGCTGTCGGAAATCTGCCAGGTGAGCTTGCCGATGTAGTTCCAACCGTCGTACTCGCGGGGGAAGCGGACGCCCTGGTCCTGGCGTGACGTGTCGACCTTCTCCAACGAGGCGAAGAACCACAGCTTGTCGCGGAGAATCGGTCCGCCGAAGGTGCCCGAAATGCTCCGGTAGAGCGAGTCCTGCTCGTCGCGGTCGTAGTGGTCGCCGTTCTCGGTCATGTTCTGGTCGCGGTAGCGGATGTCGAGGGAGCCCGAGAAATCGTTGCCGCCCGACTTCGTGACCAGGTTGACGATGCCGCCGGTGGCCTGACCGAACTCGGCCTCGAAACCGCCGGTCTGGAAGTTCATCTCCTGGATGGCGTCGAAGTTGAAGTTGGTTCCGAAGGTCCCGGTCGTCGGGTCGGTGGTGTTGAGGCCGTCGATGAGGTACGAGTTGTCGCTCGTGGAACCACCGAAAACGCTGGCGTTGCCGGAGCCGGCCACACCCGCGGCCTGCCCGATCATGCTCAGATAGTCGCGGTTGGCCGACCCCACCGCCGCGTTCTGCAGATACGCCTGGTCAAAGGTCACCGAGGTGTTGACCTGGGCGGTGTCGACCACCGGCACCTGGGCGGTGACCTCGATCTCGCCGCCGAACTGTTCCGGAACCAGGTGGAAGACGATCTCCGCGGTGCGGTCGAGGGCGACCTGGACCTGGCCGCTGGATGGCTTGAAGCCGACGAGGCTCGCCTCGACCGTGTAGGTGCCGACGGGCAGCAGGTTGAAGACAAAGCGCCCCTGATCGTCCGCGATGGCGATCTGGGGTCCGCCGATGAGCCGGTCCGAAGAAATCTGGACCGTCACTCCCGGCATCGGCATTCCGTCGTTGTCGAAGACTTCGCCCGTCAACCGGCTCGTGGTGGCGGCAAAGACCGCACCCGACGACACCAGTGCTACGAGGCACAGCGCCAAGGTCAAACGTCGCAACATACATACCTCCTGATAAGAATGACCGCCCGCAGGCGAGCGACCGAAAGCGTTGGCCCTTCAAAGCCCCGTGAGCTCAACGACCATCACCGCATCATCGAGTTTCCCACCCCGATTGTCAACCGCGCATCACGAAACCACGATGGCCTCTTGCGCGTTCTGCCGGCATCGGCCTCGAGCGCCGTCGGGGCACGACCGACCTCGCTCCGTCGCCCGGAGTCTAACAGTTTTCCGTGCGGGTTTCGACGCAGGAGTGATTCTCAGCTGCAGGTTTTACATTTCTCCACTCAAGGCGCTGCGGGGACGCGGCCTACGGCCGCCGAAAACGTGATTCCCCGACCCCCACTCACGACTCGGATTGCAGCCGGGCCCGATGCCTGGGCGGGCAGCCGGACGCCTCACCGGCGGTCCGTTTCGGTCGACGCGGATCTCCGGTGGTACACTCCCGCGGCTCAGTTCGGGCGATGACCCTCGAAGGAACAATCGGAATGACGAAGCTTGCAACGGTCAGCTACCTCAATGCGCGACCGCTCATCGACGGCCTCGAACGGGAGACCGATATCGCCGTGATTCGCCGGGTTCCAAGCCGGCTCCTGGAGACCCTGGAAACAGGATGCGCAAGCATCGCACTCTGTCCGGTCATCGATTTTCAACGATCGGCGGCCGGGCTCGAGATCGTCCCCGCAGGAGCCATCGGCTGCGACGGCCCGGCCCTCACGGTCAAGCTCTTCAGCGCGCGACCGATCGCCGAGCTCGAGTCCATCACGGTGGACGGCGAGAGCCATACCTCGGTGGCGCTGCTCGGAGTCGTCATGCGGGAGATCTACGGGCGGGTTCCGACTCTCCGCCCCCCGGGGCGCGTCGAAGAGGAGACGCCCCAGGCGCTGCTCCTGATCGGCGACAAGGTCATCACCGCAACCCCGGACCGCACGATCTACCCGCACGAACTCGACCTCGGAGACGCGTGGAAGAAGATCTCCGGGAAGCCCTTTGTCTTCGCCGCCTGGATGACCCGGATCGGCTGCGACCTCGGCGACCTCCCCCGTCGTCTCGATCGGATCCGCAGCGCCAACCGCGGACGGCTCGACCGGATCGCCGCCCGGCACGCCGCCGCCGACGGCTGGCCCGAGGCCCTCGCTTTCGAGTATCTGAGCCGCAACCTCCGCTACGAGCTGGGTGAACCGGAACTCGCCGGAATCGAGGAGTTCTGGGCGCGGTGCCACGAACACGGGATCATCGACGAGCTGCGGCCGATGAGGCTGTACCGAGGTGGGGAAAGTCAGAAGGTGAAAAAGTTAGAATAGAAAGTGAGACGTGAGACGTGAGACACCGAGGATCACACTCCTCACTTCCTCCCTTTCTCACCTTCTGGCTTTCTAACTTTCTAACTTCCTCACTCTCACATCGGCAGCACGAGCCTGCCCAGC
>JAHECW010000117.1 GCA_024641545.1 Acidobacteriota bacterium | reverse complement strand
CCGGCAACGAATGGGGCCGCAGCCACAGCCCGAGACCGGCGGCGACCGCCACGACCGCCGCGGCGACGGCGAGCAACCAGGTCCGCCGCGATGGTCGCGACGGCCCGGCGGCCTCGGCCTCGATCCGGCCGCGGCTCCGCTCGAGTTCACCCTGCAAGGCGCAGAGGTCGGCCAGCTCCCCGCTGCAGTCGCCGCAGGCGACGAGATGGTCCTCGAACGCCTCCCGCTCCGGCTCGTCGAGCCGGCCCAGCAGGTACCGTTCGGCGACGTTCTCTGTTCGCACGCGGCCGCAGTCCATCAGTCCTCCCTGTAGGAACGTGGTCGCTCGTTCATTTTCGTGACACCTTTGCGAGCACCTCACGGACCCGCTTCAGGGCGCGGGACTTCCGCTTCCGCACCACCTCGGGGCTCAAATTCAGGCGCTCGGCGATCTCCGCCGGGGCCAGCCCGTCGACCAGGGTCAGCAGCAGGATCAGGCGGTCGGCCGGCCGCAGCTCGGAAAGGGCGCGGCGGGCGAGGAACCGGCGCTCGGACTCCTCGAACTCCGGTTCGCAGTCCGGCGCTGGAATCTCCTCCGGCGGGAGGCTGCCCTCCGGCCGGCGGCTTCGGGTCCGTAGATAGTTGTTGATCAGGTTTCGGGCCGTGCCCGAGATATAGTTCGGGAGCTTTTCAGGGTCGCGCAGCCGGCCGGCGCGGAGGTTGCGGATCACGGCCAGCATGGTCTCCTGGGCGATGTCGCGGGCCGCCTCCCGGTCGCGAGTGCGGACGTGCGCGATCAGGAACACCCGGTCGTGGAACTGCCGGACGAGCGCCTCCTCGGCGGCCGACGGCTCGGCAGAGGTGGTATCGGCCAACCCGGCGCCGGACGCGGAACCGAACGACTCCATGAATTGAGATTCCTTGCATACAGCGTACCACCTGGGCAGGTTCCAAACCAGGGGTTGTCGTTCTTGACGGTCACGTTTCATCCGCTGTGACAACAAGCTCGATAGAAAGTGCACGGTCCGAAACCGGAGCGGCGGCGCCGGGGTCCTGTCGGGTCCCGGGGAGCGCCGCCGGACACCGGCGCGGGCCGCGCCCGGGGAGGAGAATATGAAGAGAAGACGGTGCGTCGTGACAGGGATGGTGGCGCTCGGGTGTCTGGCGATGGTGACGACGGAGCTGGCGGCCGGCAAACCGGTGAAGCCGCCTCCACCGCCGCCGTCGTGCCCGGACTGCACCATCGCCTACGTCCAGCTGAACACCAAGAATTACTATACTCGCCCGTTGATGCTGGCAAAGGAGGACGGCTCGGGCAGCATCCAGCTGGTTGGGGCGAACTACTTCGAGGTCGCCGAACCCGCCTGGTCCCCCGACGGGCGATGGATAGCCTTCAACAGCCGCGACAACACGACCGGCGAGCTCTGGCTGAACCTCATAAGGCCCGACGGGACGGGCCCGACGAGGATCGCGCCGCGGTGCTCGTTCGAAGGCCGGATGTCGATCGCAAGGGTCCAGGGCCCGTCGTGGCAGCCGGACACGGACGGCGACGGCAGGGTCTGGCTCGTCTACCGGGACGGCACCTTCCCCGGTGGAGTCCCAGGCGAGAACTGCAACCCCGACTCGAGCCCGCGCTGGATCTGGGCCGTCGAGGTCGATCTGGCACAGCCGTCCGCGTGGAATCCGGATGAAACTCGGTTCGCCCACCTTTCCACTCCGGACCCTGAATTGTGGCCGTCCTGGAGCGGGTACCAGACCGTGTTGTCGGGAGACGGGTCTCACCTCGCCGCAGTCCAGTGGGAAGAAGGAGGGATTACCGCCCGCGAGCTCATGATCTACGACGTGGATTTCACTACAGGTGTGCCGCAGCTCACGAACCCGTGGAGCCTGACACCGGATGCCGCCAACCTCAAAGGACAGATCTACAACGTGGCCTGGGCCAACGGGAGCGACACGCTGATCGTGAGCGCCAGGGCCGATTCACTCGATCCCCTGGACCTCTGGATGTGTGACGTCGATTTCGGGAGCGGGACCTGTGCCGGAGGGTGGAACAACCTGACGCCGGACAGCCAGGATGCGCTGTGGGGTGCCTGCTTCTCGAGCGACGACTCGCAGATCCTGGTCACGCTGAAGCCCCCGTCAGCTCCATCCTACCAACCCTTCGGCCATCTCTACGTCGGGCCCTTCGTGCCCTTCGCGCCCCTCGGCCTCCAGCTTCTCATCGCTGCTCCAAAGGGCACCTTGCTGATCCAACCCGACTGGCGCGCCCTGCCGGCGCCGTGAGCTGACGAAGCACACAGCTCGCACCGTTCAGACTGGCGGCCGGGCCTCGGGGCCCCGGCCGCTTGAAGGTATCGTCGGCAACGTCCTTGCCCGGAATAACGGCTGCCGCTCGAAGGTGTCGGGTCGAGAACGCCGGGGGAGAGAGGCGATGGCGGTCACGACCCGCCTCCTCCGGCAACACTCTCTGTAGCAAGCGCGCGGCCCGCCAGTTGCGGATCGCCCCGGGGCGCCACGATCCGTGGCCGCCCCGGAAGACCGACGCGGGCCGTGCCGGGAGGAGGAAGGTATGGATTCCAAGACAGTGCTGTCGTTGATGGGTTGTATCGTGGTGTGCCTCGCGGTGGGTCCGCTCCTGGCCGGAGACGAGGCGGCGCGGGCGCAGCCCACGGGGTATGTCCCCAACGAGATCCTCGTCAAGTTCCACGAGGACGCAGGGCCGGCCGACGTCGCGGACGCCGCGAACAGCCTCGGCGCCGCGCACCTCAGAACATTCCGCAGCATCGGCGTGCGCCACTGGCGACTCGGCCGTGGGCTGACGGTGGAAAAGGCGCTCGAGATCCTGTCGAAGAACAGAAACGTCGAGTACGCAGAGCCCAACTACATCGTCCAGGCGCACGTGCTCCCTAACGATCCCCTTCGCGGGGACCTGTGGGGCCTCCAAAACGTGGGCCAGACCGGCGGGACCTTTGACGCGGATATCGACGCACCCGAGGCCTGGGACGTCGCCTACGATGCGTGGCCGGTCGTCGTCGGCGTCATCGACACCGGCATTGACTTCACACACCCCGACCTCGCTGCCAACATGTGGACGAACCCCGACGAGATCCCCGGCAACGGGATCGACGACGACGGCAACGGCATCGTCGACGACGTCCACGGCGCCAACTTCATCGGCACCGGTGCGCCGAACGGAAACTGCATGGACGACAACTACCATGGGTCGCACACGGCCGGCACCATCGGGGCCGTCGGCAACAACGGCGAGGGGGTTGTGGGCGTCAACTGGCACGTTCAGCTGATGGCCCTCAAATTCCTTAACAGCCTCGGGAAGGGGGATACGGCCGATGCCATCGAGGCGGTGGAGTACGCCGCATCGTTCGGGGTCCGAGTGACCAATAACTCCTGGGGCGGCGAGAAGCAGTCGCACGCCTTGAAGGACGCCATCGCGTCGTCGGGCGCCCTGTTCGTGGCCTCTGCCGGGAACTCTCACACCTCCACCAAACAGTACCCAGCGGGTTACGCGCTCGAAAACGTGATCGCCGTCGCCGCGTCCGACCACAACGACGGGCTCGCCAGCTTCTCCAACTACGGCTCGTGGGTTCACCTTGCGGCGCCTGGCGTCGACACTCTGTCGTGCGTTCTGAACCACGGCTACGGGCTCAAGAGCGGCACCTCGATGGCGAGTCCCCACGTCGCGGGGGCGGCCGCGCTGGTGCTCGCGTACCGGGGCGGCACGAACGCGGACGTCAAGGCTGCCCTCCTCGACAACGTCGACCTCATTCCATCCCTGGCCGGGGTGGTGGCGACAGGCGGTCGGCTGAACGTCGCCGGGGCACTCCTCGGCGGCGCGCCGCCGCCTCCTCTGCCGGACACGACGGCACCGGGAGCCGTCGACGACCTGACCGTGGTGTCCACCGGGATCCATGACGCCACACTCACCTTCACCGCGACCGGTGATGACGGCGCGGTCGGCCAGGCGGCGCTGTACGACCTGCGCTACTCCACGGGCCCGATCACCAATGACAACTGGGACGCGGCGACGCCGGTGACCGGAGAGCCGTTGCCGCAGCCGTCCGGCTCGACCGAGACCGTCTCGGTCGGCGATCTGGAGCCCGCGACCACCTATTGGCTCGGCCTGAAGGTCGCAGACGAGGCCGGGAACTTCTCTGGTCTGTCGAACGTCCCGTCGGCCACGACCGAGGAAGCGCCACCGAGCGCCTGGACCACCGAGCTGCTGTCCACGACAGGCGGCGGCCCCGGTGACCTCGACTTCCACGGCGGGCCCGGCCCGTTCACCGTGGGGGTCGGGATGACCGACAACAACACGGTCGTCGCCCTGCTCTGGGATGGGACGCGGTGGATCCGCGAGACGGTCGATCCCACGGAGGGCGGCAGCGGCATGTACTTTGCGTTCGCGCCGGACGGCACACCGTCCATGAGCTACGGCTACCGGAAGTTGAAGTTCGCATGGCGCAACCCGAACGGCACCTGGAACGTCGAGAACGTCGAGAAGAGTCCGGTGTCCAACGAGTGGTGCGCCCTGAGGTACAACCCGGCGGGCGAGCCGACGGTCGCCTACAGCAAGAGCCCCTTCCTGCGCTTCGCGCGCAAGGTGGGTGGACTGGGCGGCACGTGGCAGGCCGAAACCGTACGGACGGCGGTGACGCGCTACATCGACATGGTCTACGACCGCGACGGCCGCCCGGCCATCTCGTACTCGGACGACCCGGACGGCGACGGGTGGATAAGTGCGCTCAAGGTCGCGACGAAGGTCGGGAGCACCTGGCAGGTCACGACGCTCCACGAAGGCGTGGTCGGCTACGGGGTGTACGCCTCCATCGCGGCGGACGCGGACGGCGACATGATCGCGGCGGACAGTGCCATTAGCCGAATCTTCGTCTTCCACAAGCCGTACGGAGGCACCTGGGACGCCGGCGCCTACGTCGCGGATGGCCGTGATCTCGGCGCCGCCTTCGACGGCGCCGGCACGCCTTACGTCAGCTTCGTCAACGACGGCCGGACCTCCGTCACCTTCGATGACGGAACCGGGTGGCAGACCGAGCGCGTCGAGGACAATACCATCGGAGGGTCGGACCTGCGCCGCGACTCGCACGGCGGCCTGGGTGTGCTCTTCGAGCCCCAGACCGGAGGAATCGGTATCGGCCGCAAGCCGGCTCCGTGGTAGGTCGTGAATCACTGGAGCACGACCGGGCTCCGACGGCGGAGCGGTCGTGGTTCACTGCAGGCGGGACCCCCGTTCTCGGAGGCGACCAGGATCCGTCGGATCCTGGTCGCTCCCAGCACATCAGAAGCGGAAGCGGAAGCGTGCCAGGTTTATATATTTGTACATTCGGAGGGTGGGTAGATCGAGAATATGTAAATGTATAAACACGGCACTATTTGGCACTATTTCGGCACTATTTCTATTTCCGGCACCGACGTTTCGTCTTGGCGGAAGCACGAAGGGAGGTGGTCATGCAACGGCCCGGAATCATCGATGAAGAGGCGGCGGCGATTCCCTGCATCGGCAACCCGGCGTCACCCCGGTGGATCCCCGAAGATTGGCAGGACCTCGCCCATCCGCAGGCGCCCGAGCACACCGGTGCGACGGCAGAGCTTTCGTGGGAGCAGATCCTGGTGGACGCCGGCCTCGACCGCGAGTCGCGCGAGATGTCCCCGGCCGAACGCGTGCTGGCAGACCGGCTCGCGGAATCGGGGTATCGGTGCGGGTTGATCTATCGGTTCCAGGAGAAACAAAGTTAACAAGGTTGTCTCCTATCACTGCTCTTGCTGAATCGCGGGGGCGAGCTCGCCTCGTGCCTGGGCGGCCAGGGCCCTCTCGCTGAGCTGCTCATCGAGCCAGAGGATAGGTGCCACCCTTCGCATTGTTGCATTGTTGACCGTTGGGCACCGATGCCCCGGGCGTTTGACAATGCGTGAATGCGAAGGGTGGCACCTATCGCACCTATCTCAAGAACGTCCGCACCGAGGTCGCCAAGATCGTCGCCGAGCTCAAGCGACCCTAGCGCGACAGCGAGACGCGTGAATCGCGCCGCCGCCCTCGACGTCAGCCGTCCGGGGTTTGTTCACCGGCGCGACGCGAGCGTCTGGTTGCCTCCCGCAGAAACCCTCGACATTCCCTGATGACACTCCCGTTGGCTGGGTTTACACTGGGAGCACCTGAACAGCCTGCAGAAAGGGGCAACCCATGAACCGCCAGCAGCGCGTGGCCCACGTGGTGGCGCTCGTCGTGATCGGTGTGTGTGTTCTTGCAGTGCCTGCGGCCGCCCAGGACTGTCCGGAGCCGATCGGCTTCTACGACACGCCAGGTTTCACCATCGGCGTCGCCGTGGCCGGGGCGTACGCCTACGTCGCGGACGGCGACTCCGGCCTGCGGGTGGTCGACGTCTCCAACCCCGCCGCGCCGGTCGAGGTTGGCTTCTACGACACGCCAGGTTACGCCTGGGGCGTCGCCGTGGCCGGGGCGTACGCCTACGTCGCGGACTTGTCCTCCGGCCTTCGGGTGGTCGACGTCTCCAACCCGGCCGCGCCGGTCGAGGTCGGCTTCTACGACACGCCATATGGCGCCGCCGGCGTCGCCGTGGCCGGGGCGTACGCCTACGTCGCGGACTACGAGTCCGGCCTGCGGGTGGTCGACGTCTCCAACCCGGCCGCGCCGGTCGAGGTCGGCTTCTACGACACGCCAGGTGGGGCCCTCGGCGTCGCCGTGGCCGGGGCGTACGCCTACGTCGCGGACGACGACGCCGGCCTGCGGGTGGTCGACGTCTCCAACCCGGCCGCGCCGGTCGAGGTCGGCTTCTACGACACGCCAGGTTACGCCAACGGCGTCGTCGTGGCCGGGGCGTACGCTTACGTCGCGAACGACTACGCCGGCGTGCGGGTGGTCGACGTTTCCAACCCGGCCGCGCCGGTCGAGGTCGGCTTCTACGACACGCCAAGTTCGGCCGTGGGCGTCACCGTGGCCGGGGCGTACGCCTACGTCGCGGACTACGAGTCCGGCCTGCGGGTGGTCGACGTCTCCAACCCCGCCGCGCCGGTCGAGGTCGGCTTCTACGACACGCCAGGTTACGCCTGGGGCGTCGCCGTGGCCGGGGCGTACGCCTACGTCGCGGACTACGAGTCCGGCCTGGAGATCCTCACCAGCTGCTCGGACGAGCTCTTCGCCGACGGCTTCGAGTCCGGTGACACCTCGGCGTGGTCAGCGACGGTGCCGTAGGCGGAGCCCGCGACAGACGAGATGAGCGCCAGGATAGGTGCCACCCTTCGCATTGTTGCATTGTTGACCGTTGGGCACCGATGCCCCGGGCGTTTGACAATGCGTGAATGCGAAGGGTGGCACCTATCAAGGTGGTTGGGAGGTCAAGCTCGATCCACCGGTCAACCGGGTCCTACCCGTCAGCCGTCGCCGCATCTCAGCCCTGTGGGAGCGCTTCGGAGAGTCGGCGCATCGCCATCGTGCGACCAGATACCGGAACAGGGGCGAAAGGTGCGCTCAAACCTCTTCGAACCGGCCCTTTACATCACGCTCACCGCGTACTCGGCGGGGAATCGGTTGGAGGTGGCGGGGGAGTAGCCTCTCCCGTGTCCTCAGGCGAAGCTGGGCGCGGATCGGCCTTGGCGGCGATGCGTGGTCCGGGGAGAATTGCGCGGACAGGGCGATTCGGGATTCGTGAGGCCGGCGTCGAAAACGAACGGTGTGGCCTGTGCATCCATGGTGAACCTCCTCATCGCGGAACGTCACGCGGCCGAGGGTGATCGTGGGGCTCCGGCTGATGTCCGGACTGCAGCCGGGACCGCGGTGTCGCGATCGACGGCAGAGGATTCAGCGAACGGTGGGGTTCTTGCACCACACGTGCATGTCTTCGAACCCGCCGGCGATATGGCAGTTGTTGACGAGCGTTCCGGTCCGGCTGTAGTCGTTGTTGAAGAACACCCGGTTCATGCCCGCCGATCGGGCCCGGGCAATGGTGTAGAGGTTGCAGATCCGGCGTTCGGCCATATCACCTTCCAACGCCGAGAGCAGGTGTTGGGCCAGACCGAGACCGCGGGTCTCGGGCAAGGTTGCGAAATCGGTCATCTCCGCGTTGTGGTGTTCGAGGTCGATCTCCGCCGAGGCCGCTGCGACGATCTCCCCTGCCGGGTTGCGGACGATGCGATAGACGACGTTGGTTTCCATCGTCGAAACGAGATAGTCCGGTTCGGTGATGGGAAAGGGATAGCTCGAGAAGACGCGGTCATAGAGTCCCGCCAGATCGTCGGCATCCGCAGCCGTCGCCCGTGACATGGCATGACCGTCCGGGGTTTCCGAGGGCGGTGTCGACGTGGGTTTCGAGCAAATCGAAGCGAGGATGGACTCTTCCTCGTCGGCGAACGGGCGTTGCAGCCGCTCGTCGTCGAGGAAGAGCGACATGACCACGGCAGGCTGACCGGCGAAGTAGCCGTTGATGGTCGCCTCCGCCACCATTCCGGCTTCTTCGAACTCGGCCCGCTCGTGCACCGGCGCCTTGAGAAAGACCTTGCCGAAGTCGGCGTCGTTGGCGCCGTTTCCAAGGGTCTTCACGAGGGATTCGGCATTGTCCGCCTCGTAGTCGAGGACCTGGATCCGTTGGTTGAGCGGGCTCAACAGGATCTTGGCGTCGAAGCCGTCGCCGTGGACCCGGGCCGGGATGTTGGCCGCGTCCGCCGTGATTTCAGTGACAAGACTCATGCTGACCTCCTCGGTGCCAGTCGCCCATCGAGCTCGTTCTCGACACCATCGACACCCGCCGGCACCAACGCGATGTTCTCCGGGTCGTCGTTGAAGAGCCCGGCGATGCCGATCGCTTCCTCGCCGTTGTCGGAGATCTCCCGACAGCAGGAACAGGGGTGTCCTTCGTTGCACATTCCGACATACTCCTTCGGTTCCTCGTAGGCGACGATCCGGCCTTCGAAGTTGCGAAGCACGACCTTGTTCTCGTGCTGGGAAACGACGTAGTTCGGGTGGACCGGGATCTTGCCGCCACCGCCGGGCGCATCGACGACGAAGGTCGGTACGGCGAGGCCGGAAATGTGGCCCCGAAGATGTTCGGTGATCTCGATGCCCTTTGAAACAGTGGTCCGAAAATGCTCGAGGCCTTCGGCGAGATCACACTGGTAGATGTAATAGGGCCGAACCCGGTTTGCGGTGAGCTTGTGCATGAGCTTGCGCATCAGCGCCCAGCAGTCGTTGACGCCGCGAAGAAGCACACTCTGGTTGCCGAGCGGGATTCCGGCATCGGCCAGGAGCCGGAGCGCCTGCTCCGATTCCGGGGTGAACTCCTTCGGTACGTTGAAGTGCGTGTTGACGAAGACCGGGTGGTACTTCTTGAGCATCTCGACCAGCGCCGGCGTGATGCGTTGCGGCAAGGTCACCGGAGTGCGGGTGCCGAAGCGGATGACCTCGACCGACGGCGCCTCGTCCCGAAGCCGTTGCAGGATGTGCTCGATCCGATCATCGGAAAGAAGAAACGGATCTCCCCCCGAAAGGACGACGTCGCGGATCTCGGGTTTCGATTTCAGATACGAGAGGCCGGCATCGAGCTCATCGTCCCCGATCGGCGCGGGGCGCTCCCCGATTTTCCGTTTTCGGGTGCAGTGCCGGCAGAGCATCGCGCACTCGTGCATGACGACCCACAGCACCCGATCGGGATAGCGGTGGGTCATTCCCGGCGCCACCGAATCACCGTCTTCGTTGAGGGGGTCCTTGATGTCGAAATCCGAGAAACTGAGCTCGCCGTTCCCGGGCACCGACTGCAGACGGATCGGGCAATCGGGATCGTCGGGATCGATGAGCGACGCGTAGTACGGCGTTACGGAGAATCGGAACTTCTCGAGAGCCCGCTCGATGGTTCTCTGTTCTCGCGGTGTGATGTGGGCGACGCGCGCGAGATCTTCGGCTGAAGAGATACGGTTTCGCATCTGCCAGTGCCAGTCGCGCCACAGATCCATGGGCACGTCGCGCCAGATGGACCGCTGCTTGTACCAGGGTTCCCCGTCAGACTCGCCGGTTGCTGACACCGTCTCCGATTTCGCCATGTGGTGGGGTTTCCTTTCGACCGTCGCGTCAGCTCGATTGGACGGAGCCGTTCAACGGTGCGATGTGGATTTTGGGGACTCGATCGCACCCAAAACCATCGTACACAAAATATTAGCACAGAAAGAAATTGTCGACAAGAAACGACGCACGACGGGCGGAACGACGGCGGCGGGGTTTCGAGCCTACTTTCGCGGGCCGTCGGCCGGGCTCGATTCGAGGAACGCCTGGGTTTTCTCCGGCGTAGCGTCGAGGGGGCCGGTGGTGAGGATCGGACCCGCCTCGACGTCACCGGCCTCCATCAGCGCCACGATCCGCTGCAGCGAGGACAGGATCTGTGTCCGTTCCCAGTCCGGCAGCTGATCGAAGGCGGCTGTGAAGTGTTCCTGGAGCAGCGGTGGTGCGCCGGCGAGAGTCGCTTCGGCGGTGGCGGTCGGTGACACCATCACCCTCCGCTTGTCTACCGAGTCGCGGACACGCTCGACCATCATTTTTTGTTCCAGGCGATCGAGGATTCCAGTCACCGTCGCCTGACTGAGGCTGACCGACGCGGCGAGCCGGCTCACGGTTTGGGGTGATGACTCCATCAATTCCTTGAGGACCACCAGCTGAGGCCCGGTCAGGCCGAATCGCTGTACCAGCGCTCGAGAGTGGAGGTCGATGGCGCGGATGATCCTCCGCAACGAGGCCATCACGTGGATCGCTGTAAAGGCCTGGTCGTCCGTCGGGAGCTGATCCGTTGGTGCCATCGCGACGCCTCCTGCACCATTCTATTTGATCATCCGTTTGTGGAGCACTTTCTTGTGGTTCCCTGTTCGACCGACCGCAGGAGGGTTCGGTTTTCGTTTGTACACGATGGTAATTTCAACGGCGAAATTTCGGCCTGAGCCGAACCGCGACCGACCCGGCGGTCTCATTGTGATGTCGTGATGCGGTTCTCCATGATCGTGTCGCGATCGTCCATGGCCAGACGCTCCCGCCGCCCCCGCGTCCGAGTCCGCGGCGGTCCGGTCTTGACGTGAGGCTTCGGCGCACCCGTGCTGAACGGGGCGGTCCGCGCTGCGGCTGACCCGAAGCGTCTCACGAAGGGTTATGATCGAACCGAAGGAGGGGACGACAATGCTGCAGGACCGGGTGGTGGTGGTGACCGGGGCGAGCCGCGGCATCGGCGCGGCGACCGCAAAGCTGCTCGCGGCGCACGGCGCGGCCGTGGTGGTGAACTACCACGGCAGTGAGGCGGCGGCGCACCAGGTGGTGGCGGCCATCGAGGCGGCCGGCGGACGGGCGGTCGCGCTCCGGGCCGATGTCCGGGACCGCGCCCAGGTGGAGGCCATGGTCAAACGGGCGGCGGGCGAACTGGGCCCCGTCGACACCCTGGTGCTCAACGCCTCGATCCAGTTTCCGATCGTGCCCTTCGTCGACTACGAGTGGGCCGACTTCGAGGCCAAGCTGGTGGGTGAGCTCGGCGCCGCATTCCACTGCGTCAAGGCGGTGGTGCCGGGCATGATCGAGCGCGGCTCGGGTTGCATCATCGCCGTCTCCAGCGGACTGTCGCGCCACCCCGGCCCCGGCTTCTGCGCCCACAGCACCGCCAAGTCCGGGCTCGACGCCTTCGCCAAGTCGCTGGCGCTGGAGCTCGGGCGGCACGGCATCCGGGTCAACGTGGTCGCCCCCGGGTTGACCATCACCGACGCCACGGCGTTCATGCCCGAGGAGCACAAGCAGGCCATGGCCCGAATGACGCCGCTCGGCCGCAACGCCCTGCCCGAGGACGTCGCCGGGGTGGTGCTGGCCATGGCCGTCGACGCCACCGCCTTCGTCACCGGCGCTTACGTCCCGGTGAGCGGCGGCACCCTGATGCCGTGACGACGTGACGCGAGCGGCGAAGACGAGCCGCTCGAATGGGGCCGAGTGCCGGGTGCGTTCGCCCGGTGCTGAGGCCGGAACCCGTCGGGAGGAACGACTGAACGGGCGAATCCGGCGTTGGCGCTCTCCGTCTCGCCGTTGTCAGGCGCCGACTCGCCGCCGCAGCGCCCGCCAGGTTCGGCGCCAGCCGGTCACGCGGCGAAGGGTGGTGATCGAGCCCCAGCGCGCGTTGCGGTACCTCCAGTGTGCGGCGCGTCCGTTTTCGGCGCTGTCGTGCATGGCCCGGGTCCTGATCTGAACCTCGAACAGGCGTCCCTCGCCGTCCCGGACCGAGGTGTGCAGGCTGCGGTAACCGTTGGGCTTCGGGGTCTCGATGTAGTCCTTGAATCGGAAAGGCTCCGGTTCGAATGCGCTGTGCACGGCGGTCAGTGCGAGATAGCAATCGTGGACGGTCGGCACGATCACCCGGAACGCGAACACGTCGTGAACCTGATCGACCGCCAGCTGCGCCTCGCGCATCTTGCGCCACACGCCCGCGGTGTGCTTGGCCCGATGCTGGATCTGCTCGACTGCAACCTGGTGAGTGGACAGCGCGTCGGTCAGGCGTTCGACGACCCAACGGCTCCACTGCTGTCGCCCGCGGCGGAGGGCCGCGAGCTCTGCGTCGAGGTCGGCGTAGGCCTCCGGTTCGAGGATTCGCAACGCCGCATCTTCGAGCCGCGCCTTGAGCGTGGAGTCGCCGTATCGATCGGCCTCGGGCACGGTGATCGACCAGGCCTCTTCGGCGACCTCGTGGGCGAGGGCATCGTCGGTGTGGAGGGACTCGAGGAGCTTGCAGCTGTCCTCGAGATACTGGCGTGTGAGCAGGTCCTGGGCCGACCGTCCGGCCGAGATCGCGGTACCCTCTTCAGTCGTCGTTCCGAGAGGGCGGCGCGCGCGCGGCTCGGGGGCCGGGCCGGGTGAGCGGGCGAAGTCGAGGGCTCGCCGTTCGGCGGCGACCAGGCGGCGGGCGGTGTCGGCCAGCTCACGACCGAGGGACTCGAAGCGCCACGCCAGCCAGCGGATCTCCCACGCCCCCGGCCCCGGATCGAACGGCCCCATGTGCCCCTGCTCGAGCCGCTGGAGACCGACGACGAGGCGCTTGAGGGGGCGACCGACCAGGAGGTGGGCCGCGAGCTCGACGACCAGGATGACGGCGAGCGACGTCAGGAGGAGATCCATCGCCCAGTCGCGCCAGAGGTGTGAGCGGTCGGCGGCGAGGGCGGAACCGTCCTGCCAGGCGGCGATGACGCCCGATCCGCCGGCGAGGAGCGGGCAGCGGATTTCGACGACCGCCTTCAGCGCGCCCGGCGGCGGTCGGAACACGGCGCCGGGCGCGGCGATGGCGGCCTGTCGGCCGGCGAGGTCGCGCAGTTCGACCCCGTGCTCGTCGCCGGTGACGGCCTCGGCGGTCGTGCGGAGCCGCTCGACCGCAGCCGGCAGGTCTGCGGCGTCGGTCATCTCCCCGAGTTCGGCGCCGAGGGACCCAATACGGGCGGCGAGCTGCGACTCGCGCATGGCTCGTTCCATTTTCAGTTCGCGGCGTTGCTCGAGAGCGGTGAATACCCCGAGGACGAGGGCGATGGCGAGGGCCAGGATCAGCCCGAGTGTCAACCCGAGCGGCAGCCCGCGCGGCGGCGGCGTGAGCCGCGCCTCGGATCCGGGGAAGCGCGACGTCGGTGTGCGGTTCTCGTCCGTGACTCGCGCTGGAATCGCCACTTCTTCCTCCTTTGGCCCGCCACCGAAGAGCTTTCGTTCACCACGCCGCCATCCGGCTGAGAATGCAACAAGGCTGCCAGAACGGCGGCGCGGATCGGTCGCCGCGCTCGCCGCTCCGGCGCGGGATCGGCGCGGGGGCCGGTCAGAATGGCACCGCTCCCGCCCGCTACCGAACCTTGTGCCGCGCCGCCGCCCTTCGGGTCCCCGGGAAACGATTCGTGGGCGCGAAATATGCGCGTCTCCCGAGAGGTTGGAATCAACGATTATCGACAGGAGGTCATCATGAAACGCAACGCTCTCGCATCCCTCGCCGTCCTCGCCCTGATCGCCACCGCGGTGCCCGCGTCGGCCCACTGCCAGATCCCCTGCGGGATCTTCGACGACGAGCTTCGCGTCCAGCTCATCGAGGAGCACATCGGAACCGTCGAGAAGTCCATGAACAAGATCATGGAGATTTCAAAGGCCTCGCCGGTGGACTACAACCAGCTCGTGCGTTGGGTGGACAACAAGGAAACCCACGCGGGTGAGATCCAGGACATCGTCACCGCCTACTTCATGGCACAGAGAATCAAGCCGGTCACGGACCAAAGCGACGAAAAGGCGATGAACGAGTACCTGCACAAGCTCGCCCTGCTTCACGCCATTCAGATCCACGCCATGAAGGCCAAGCAGGGCACCGACCTGGCCGAGATCGAGGCCCTGCGCGACCTCGTCACGAAGTTCCGCACCGCGTACTTCGGCGAAGAGGGTGCTCACAAGCACTGAGCGCCCCGAGTCTCAGCCGCGGAATACGAACCATCTGCGGTCTGGTAGCGGCGCCTGAAGGCCCCGCCTACGGTGCGACTGGATGTGTCCTTCTTCAGGCGGGTCGTTTTCGGCCCGCGACCGATAAGATGAGGATTCGCTCCGCCCGCGGGACTAGCGGTATCGGGCGACCCGCTCCGCCGCTCTTCGGCACGCCTCGGCCAGAAACGCGACGTCCTCGTCGGTGTGGGTCGAGGCGGCCGACCCGTGCGCCAGAACCAGGTGGACGTCCTCGACGAGAAGCGCCAGACCCAGGACCTTCTGCCGGAGCGCCACATCGCAGCGATCCGGGTCGAAAACCGCTTCCGGGGTGTCGAGCCTGATGGACTCGGCGCGCGGAAAGTGCAGCGTGATCATCGAGCTGCCGCAGCTGAGCTCGTCGAGGGCGCCGGTGCAGCGGGCGAGAATGCCGGTTTCGCCGAAGGACGACTCGCAGGCGGTGCGCATGGCCGCGCCGAGCTCCCCGAGCCGCGGGTAGATCTCGTTCGAGCGTTCATCGAGATGCTCGAGAAACACCCTTGCGGCGAGCATGGAGGCCGGATGGGCGGAGTAGGTGCCGCCCGAGAACGCGACCCTCGGCCCGGTTGCACGCCCCGCCTCAGCCATCACCTCGGCACGGCCCGCCACCGCCGCAACCGGCATCCCGCCGCCCAGGGCCTTGCCGTAGATGGCGAGATCCGGCGTCACGCCGTGCAGCGCCCCGAGACCACCCGGGTGGAACCGGAAGCCGGTGATCATCTCGTCGAGGATGAGCAGCGCGCCGTGCTTCGAGCACAGTTCGCGGGCGAGCCGAAGGTACTCGGTGGTGGCGGCGATGGTGCCGCCGGCGCCGAGCATGGGTTCGAGGATCAGGCAGGCGAGGGTGTCGCCGACGCGATCGAAGTCATCGGCCAGGCGCTGGGGGTCGTTGTAGTTGGTGACCGCGATGCTCTCGGTCAGAGCCGACGGGAGTCCCCGGGAATCCACCCCGCCGAAACCGACCCCGCCGTCGCGGTAGGCGACGCCCTTGAGCAGCATCGGCTGGGCGCCGTGCCAGCCGCCGCCGGCCTTCATGACGGTGCTGCGGCCGGTGAACGAGCGCGCCATGAGGACCGCGTACATGGTCGAGAGACTGCCGCTGGTGGTGAAGCGGATGCGTTCGGACGATGTCAGGCGGCAGACGAGCTCGGCGAGTTCGGCCTGGAGTCGGTCGACCAGCCCGCTCTGGGTGCCGAAACCGCCGGCGAAGGCGCGCGAGAGCTCCGCGGTGACAATTTCGGGGTTGTGGCCGAGGACGTTGGCCATGTGGCCCTGCCAGAGATCGAGGATCCGGTGGCCGTCCTCATCGACGATCCAGCCGCCGCGGGCTTCGGTGATCCGAGGCGGGAAGGGTTCGATCAGCCGGATGGCGTGGCTGCCGCCGTCGATGAGGTAACGGCAGGCCTGCTCGTGGATGGCGGCCGATATCGGAGAACGCCGGCGGTGTTCATCGGCGAGTTCGGTGAGCAGGGCAGTGTAGTCGGGGTTGGCCATGGGGCGGTGAGTTTACAGCAATCGATGATCGATGATCGATCGCAAGGCATCCCAGCGCACCATCGCGGCCCGCGCTTCCTTCAGCGCCGGCTTTCCGGGCCGCCCATTGTGGGGCCGGCGCCCCCGCCGGCCTTCCGGGCCGTCCTTGTGGTGCGGGCGTCCCGCCCGCAGGGAGCGTTGATGTTTGGCACCGTCGCGGACTGGGGCGGGGAGGGTAGACGCTTCCTTCGGCGTCGGCATTGTGCTTGGGGTTCCGGGCTGCCGGAGGGGTTGTCGTTCGGCACAATGCCGCGCCCGGCACGCCCCGGTGGGGG